>DASTOQ010000055.1:0-22349 GCA_035720205.1 Steroidobacteraceae bacterium
CGCGACCTCCTCCGCGGTCCCGACCCCGCGCTGGCGCATGACGCGCCGCAGCAGCTCGCCGCGCCCATGCCCGAGGCGCGAGCGGACCCAGTCCTCGCGATTGCGCGTATTGAGGATCAGGATCGTGTCCGGATAGTCCCGCAGCATCTCGCGGAAATGGCGGATGGCCTCGAAGCTCTCGGTCTCGGTCTGGTGGATCAGGCCGGCGTAGAGCACGTAGTCCTCCATGCCCGCGAACACCGGCCGGCCGGCGCGCAGGTTCTGCTGGATCAGGTGCGCGGCCTTGCGGCTGCGCCGCAACGGCCTGCGGATCTTGTGCTGGACGACGCGATGTCCCGCGGCCTCGAACAGGCGCTGGAAGCTGCGCGTGCCGCACTTGTTGAACCCGATCTGCACGACCCGCGGCAGCCGCGGCGCGGGTTCCGGCCTTGCGCTCAACGCCAGTCCAGCCGGATGTGGCCGGCGCCGAGCGCGGCGAGGCGCTCGCGCAGCAGCCGCGTCGGCTCCGCCAGCGACTTGTTCTGCCGGTCGTGGACCTCGACGAAGACCTGGTCGATCTTCTCGTGCAGGCCCTCGTCGAGGAGGCGGTTGAGGATTGCGACCTCGCCGCCCTCGATGTCCATCTTCAGCAGCCGGACCCGTCCGCCCAAGTCGCGCACGAACTCGGCGAACGGGATGCCCTCGACCATCGTGTAGTGGTCCTCGCGCACGTTGCGCTTCCCGGCGACCAGCGTCGAGCCGGAGGAGAAATGCACCGGATCGTCCTCCGAGTAGCGGTGCAGGAACAGCTTGACCGGGCCGGCCTCGGTCGTGGCGGCCGCCTGCAGCGTCTTGACGTTGGGGAATCCCGCCGTCGCCCGCAACAGCTCCGCGTACGCGTCGGGATTCGGCTCGAAGGCGTAGACGGTGGCGCCCGACTTGGCCATCGGCACGGTGAACTTGCCGACGTTGGCGCCGCAGTCGATCGCGATGTCGCCGGGCCCGAGCGCCGCGACACACGCGTCGAAGGCCGTCACTTCCGGCCGTCGCCGGCGGTCGCGGCGACGGCTCTCCAGGCGCCTCAGGAAGGCCAGCAACCTCATGCAGATCCGTTCCTCGCGCGCACGCCCGTCCTGAAAGGGGTGCAGCTTAATCCGGCGTCCGGGAGGTGTCGAACCGGCGGCGGATCGCGCCGCGCAGGCGCCCGGACAGGCTCCGCTCGCGGTACCGGCCCTTGCCCGCGTGCCGGATGCGGTACACGCCCGGCACCTCGACCGGCGCGCCCCGCGTACCGAGCAGCCAGCGGAAGGCGCGGTCCTCGGTGCACTTGGTCCAGACCGGCGACGGCTTCTGGTACACGCGCAGCTGCCCGCAGTAGCCGCAGGCCCGCGCGACGTCGCCGTGCGCGATCTGCAGCGGGCCGGTCGCGCGGTCGCGCAGCTGCCGCTCGAAGCGCGCCGGGTCGATGTCCACCGGCATCGGTCCCGTCCGTCCGCGCGCGAGCAGGGGATCATCCGCCGGCAGCAGACCCGAGACCGCTTCCTCGCGCGGGAACACCAGCGCGTCGCGCCGTCCCTGCAGCGCGTCGGCGAGGGCGTCGAGGCAGCCGGCCTGGAACAGCAGGTCGCAGTCCGTGAACCAGACCCAGTCGGCGGCGGTCTCGCGCGCGGCCAGGTTGCGGCCGATGCCGCGCCGGAACAGCCGGCCGCGGTCGAGCACGCGCCAGTGCCAGCTGACGTTCGGCACCCGGCGGGCGCCGAAATCGGCGAGCAGCGCCACGGTCCCCTCGTCCTCCGCCGCGTGGAACACGGTCATGGTGACCGAGAGGCGCGTCGGCGGGTGCAACACCAGCGAGCTGAGCTGGTAGGCGAGCAGCGGTGCGTAGCGCCAGCAGTGGCTGACGATCTCCAGGGCCAGGAAGCCGCGCTTCGCAGCGCGCGCCGACTCCGGCGGCACCGCCGGCCGGTACCAGCGCGCCGGCACCAGCCCGCCCGCCGCCAGGCGCAGGTACCAGAGCTCGACGACGTCCCAGGGCGTCGTCTTCGGGATCTCGGCGTCGCTCAAGGAAGGCCTCGGCTGGTCCGGGGATGCATTCTACCGCGGGCCTCGGCTACGCTAGCCTGCATGCTGTTGCGCGAGATCACCCGGGCGCTGGTACGGCCATTCGGCTACACCACGGTGCGGACGCCCACCGGCTTTCGGGTCGCGAAACGGCATGCGAAGGAGCTCGTTTACCTGCACGACTACGAGGGCGGCTACGAGCAGTACCGCGCCACGCAGGTATTCCACAACAGGCGCAAGCTCGAGGAGGTCTGGGCCGACGACAGCACGTTGCAGAGCCTCGCCGGGCACCTGAAGGGCCGCGTTCCCGCGCCGCGCGCGGGCATCTGCCATGGCGCGCGCAACGGCTGGGAAGTCGGGGCCCTCGCCCGCCTGACCGGCGCGGACGTCATCGGCACCGACATCTCCGAGACCGCCACGCAGTTCCCGCACATGGTCGTCTGGGACTTCCACGTGGAGAACCCGGAATGGCGCGGGAAGTTCGACTTCGTCTACACCAACTCGCTCGACCAGGCGATGCGACCGGACCAGGCACTGGCTGCCTGGGCAAAACAGCTCGCGCCCGGCGGGCTGATCTACATCGAGCACACCATGCGCCACTCCGCGGCCGGCGCCTCCGAGATGGACCCGTTCGGCGCGCACCCGATGTGCATGCCGTATCTCTTCTTCAAGTGGGGCAAGGGCCAGTACCGCCTCGCGGACATCCTGGAGCTGCCGCCCAAGGCGAACAACCGCGAACCGGTGTGGCTCTTCGTGCTGGAGCGGGAGCCCGTCCGGGCTGCGGCCTAGTGGTGGTGGCCGCCCGGTCCGTGCACGTGACCGTGCGCGATCTCCTCGTGCGTCGCCTTGCGCACGTCCGCGATCTCGACGCTGAAGCACAGGGTCCGCCCGGCCAGCGGATGGTTGCCGTCCACCGTCACGAAATCGCGTTCGACGCGCACGACCGTGACCATGCGCGCGCCGCGCGGGCCCGATGCCCGCAGCTGCATGCCCGGCGCCAGCTCCGCGCCCTCGGTGAACTTCGCGCGTGGCACGATCTGCACCAGCGAATCGCTGCGCAGCCCGTAGCCCTGCTCGGGCGGCACCGTCACCTCGACCTTGTCGCCCGCCGACTTGCCGGCGAGCGCCTGCTCGAGTCCCGGGATGATGTTGTTCTTGCCGTGCAGGTAGCTCATCGGCCCGCGCTCGCCCGAGGCGTCGAGCACCCGGCCCTGCTCGTCGCGCAGCGTGTAGTGGAATGAAACGACCCGGTTCCTGGCGATCTCCACGGCCTGCCCTCCTGCTGCGGGAGCCGCATGTTACCGGGTCGCGGCCGCGCGCGACACTCCGTGCCCTGCCTGCGCTGCTGCTGGCGGCGGCGCCCGCCGCAACCGCGCAAGCGCTGCAGCAGCTCGAGACCGTCACCGTCGTCGGCAAGCTGCCGCAGCCGCTCGCGGACGCTGCGGCCGCCGTCTCGGTCGTCACCGCCGCGGAAATCGAAGCCGACGTCGCCTTCGACCTGCGCGATGCGCTGGCCCGCGAGCCCGGGGTATCCGTGCCCCGCGATCCGCAGCGATTCGGCGACGGCGGCATCACGGTGCGCGGCCTCGGCGGCAACCGCGTGCTGGTCGAGACCGACGGCGTGCCGGGCGCCAGGAGCTTCGCGATCGGCAGCTTCTCGAACACCGGCCGGCAGGTCGCGGACCTCGAGATCGTCGAACGCATCGAACTGCTGCGCGGCCCGGCCTCGGCCCTGTACGGCAGCGACGCCATCGCGGGTGTCCTCGCCGTCACGACCTTCGATCCGGCAGACCTGCTGGGCGACGGCGCGGACGCCGTGCTGCGCGCGCGGGCCGGTCATGCAAGCGACGACGGCTCGACGGTCGCGGGACTGGCCGGCGCGCTGCGCGCGGGACCGTTCGAGGGCCTGCTCGCCTTCGCGCGCCGCGAGGGCGGCGAGCTCGATCTTGCCGGCGGCCTGCCGCGAGCGAATCCGCGCGACTATTCCTCCGATACGCTGCTGGCGCGCGCGGTGGCAATGGTCGCCGGCCGGCCGCTGCGGCTCTCGTTGTCCTGGAACAGCGACCATGCGCTTACGGAGGTGGACGCGCTCGAATTGTCGGGCGGGCGCTTTGCGAACACGATCCGCCTCGAGGGCGACGATCGGGCCGGGATCTGGGGCATGCTGCTGGACCAGCAGCTGGGCGCCACCGGCGCCTTCGATGACGGCCGCTGGCGCCTGTACTGGAACGAGTCGGTCGTCCGCCAGTACACGCACGAGGAACGTCGTGCCGCGCCGCCCGCGACGCCGCCGCTCGCCATCGAGCGCGAATTCCACTATCGCGAGCGGGCGGCGGGCGCGGAACTGACGCTCGCCCGGACCGTCGCGAGCGCCTCCGGTCCACACCGGCTGCTGGGCGGCCTGGAGTACACCGAGACGCGCGTGGTCGAGCGTCGCGACGGCCGGCAGACCAACCTCGACACCGGCACCCCCACCTCGACCATCCTCGGCGAAGTGCTGCCGGTGCGGGACTTCCCGATCTCGCGGATCCGCGAGGCGGGCGTCTACCTGCAGGACGAGTGGCGCCCCGGGAACGGCCGCTGGTCCGTCACCCCCGCCTTGCGCGCGGACTGGTACCGCCTCATGCCCGTGGTCGACCCGGTGTATGCGGCCGACAATCCCAGCGAGCCGCCGGTGTCGGTCGAAGAGACCTCGCTGTCGCCGAAACTCGGCATCGGCTGGCGCCTGCGCGAGGGACTTTCCCTCTACCTGCAGTACGCCCACGGCTTCCGCTCGCCGCCGTTCGACGACGTCAACATCGGACTCGACCTGCCGCAGTTCAACACGCGCGCGATTCCCAATCCCGACCTCGAACCGGAACGCAGCGACAGCCTGGAGCTGGGCCTGCGCTTCTCGGGCGCGGTCGTCTCGGGCAGCGCCAGCGTCTACGCCAGCCGCTACCGCGACTTCATCGAGTCGCGCGTCAACATCGGCGTCGAACCAGGCACCGGCACGACGCTGTTTCAGTCGCGCAACCTCGCGCGTGCCGAGATCGAGGGTGCGGAGGCGGCGCTCGGTTTCGAGCTGGGCGCGTGGCGGGAGTCGCTCGAGGGCTTCACCGCCAGGCTCTCGGCCGGAGTCACCAGCGGGAAAGACACGATGCGCGACTTGCCGATCAACAGCGTCGATCCGCCGCGCGGCACGATCGGGGTCCGCTACGAGACGCCCTCCGGGATCGCCGGCATCGGGCTCGACGTGACGTTAGTCGGCGCCAAGCACGACCTGGACGAGTCGGCGGAGCCGCTGTTCCGGCCGGGCGGCTACAGCGTGGTCGACCTGCGCCTGCAGTGGCGCCCGCACGGGCGCGTGACCGCCAGCCTCGGGATCTTCAACCTCGGCGACAGCCGCCACTACCAGTGGGCGACCGTGCGCGGCCGCGCCCCCGGGGATCCGTTGCTGCCCCTCTACCGGGAGCCCGGCCGCAATTTCGCCGTCACGGTCAGCGCGACATTCGACTGAGGCGCTTGCGCTTCAGTAGATGTCGTGCTGCGTGTTGTAGACGTTGAACTTGCCGGTCGGCGTCACCAGGCGCGGGTCCTTGATGACGGCCTTCAGCTTGCGCGTCCTGTCGTCCACCACGACCAGCGCCGACTGCTGGTTCATGCCGTTCCAGACCGAGAACCAGACCTCGTCTCCCGCCTTGTTGTACTCGGGCTGAACGACCCGCTTCGGGCCCTCGCCGAGTTCCGCCCAGTCGGCGATCGGCAGCACCTCGTATCCCGCCTCGGGCCTGCGCACGTCGAACACCGCGACGCTCTGGCTGATCTTCGGGTCGGGATTGAGCGGCGTGTCCACCCACAGGTTGGTCGAATGCGGGTGGGTTTTCACGAACAGCGAGCCGCCGCCCTGCCCCTTCAGCACGCGCACCGCTTGCCAGGCGTGCTCGGGGTGCTTGTCGGGGTCGGTGCCCAGGAAGGTGATCTTCTCGTTGCCCAGCGCGCTCGTGACCCATACCGGCCCGAATTGCGGGTCCTCGAGGTTCGCGCCGCGCCCGGGGTGCGGGATCTTGTCCACGTCCACGAGCGCCGCGAGCCTGCGTTCCTTCGAGTCCACCACCGCGATCTTGTCCGACTGGTTGGCCGCGGTCAGGAAATAGCGCAGCGTGCGGTCCCAGCCGCCGTCGTGCAGGAAGCGCGCGGCGCCGATCTGGGTCACCTGCAGGTTGTCGACGTCGCCGTAGTTCACCAGCAGGATCTGCCCGGTCTCCTTGACGTTGACGATCCACTCCGGGTGCTCGTGCGAGGCCACGATGGCGGCCACGCGCGGCTCGGGGTGGTACTCCTGCGTGTCCACGGTCATGCCGCGCGTGGACATGATCTTGAGCGGCTCGAGCGTCTCGCCGTCCATGACCACGAACTGCGGCGGCCAGTAGGTCCCGCCGATGGCGTAGCGGTCCTCGTAGCCCTTGTACTTCGAGGTCTCGACCGAGCGCGCTTCCAGCCCGAGCTTGATCTCGGCGACGATGGCCGGCGTCTCCATCCACAGGTCGATCAGGTCCACCTTGGCGTCGCGGCCGACGGTGTAGACGTAGCGGCCCGAGTGCGACATGCGCGAGATGTGCACCGCATAGCCGGTGCGGAGGATGTTGATGATCTGCTTGGTGTCGCCGTCGATCAGCGCCACCTCGCCCGAATCGCGCAGCGTGACCGAGAAGACGTTGTCGATGTTGTACCGGCTCATCTTGCGCTTCGGACGATCGGCCGGGGGCACGAACACCTTCCAGCTGTCGCGCATTTCCTTCAACCCGTACTCCGGGGGCATCGGCGGCACGTGCTGCACGTAGCGCGCCATGATGTCCACGTCCCCGGCCGACATCTCGCCCGAGCTGCCCCAGTTGGGCATGCCCGCCGGCGAGCCGTAGTTGATGAACACCTTCAGGTAGTCGGTGCCCTTGGCCTGCGTGATCTCGGGCGTCAGGGGCTTGCCGGTCGCGCCCTTGCGCAGCACGCCGTGGCAGCCGGCGCAGCGCTCGAAGTAGATCTGCTTGGCGCGCTCGAACTCGGGCTTCGACATGGTGGGCGCACCCGGCGAGACCACCATCTCGATGTCCTTCGCGGCCTCGCCGACCGCGGACGGCGCTCCCTGGTACTTGAGCTCCGCCACCGAGGTGGCCGGGTGCTCGGTGGGCGACTGCGCGGTCTGCCTGGGCTTCGGGCCCGCCCGCACCGCCGCGACCTCCGCCGGCGACACCACGCCCCAGGCGTTGCCCCAGGAATTCAGAACATAAGTCAGTGCGTTCGCGATCTCGGCATCGGAGAGCTGCGGCATCGGCGGCATCACCGAGTTGTAGCTGACGCCGTTCACGACCACCGGGCCGGTCAGGCCCTGCAACACATTCTTGATGGCGCGGTGCTTGTCGGCCTTCAGGTAGTCGGAACCCGCCAGCGGCGGGAAGGCTCCGGGGAGTCCCTTGCCGTTCTGCTGGTGACAGGCCATGCAGGCCGACTGGTAAGCCTTCTCGCCGGCCTGCATCTGCGCGGCCGTGGGCTTGCCGCCGGCGGCGGCCTCGGCGCGGTGCACGGCCACCGGATCGGCAGCATTCGCCACGGCGACGATCGCGATCACCGCGATGACCACCGCAACGGAGAGCGCCAGCGTGCGGAGCGGGCGGGTGCTGTCTGCCGTCATGATCGATCTCCCGTCGGCCGTGGGCAGGCGCGGATGCGCCTCGCCGTTCACGGCCGGGAGATTCTAGGCGAGCGGCGGACAGCCTGCCTTGACGTGGATCAAGGCGGTTTCCGGGCACGTGGAGCGCCGCTTCGCGCTGCTGCCATTGCGCGCGCGGCTCCCGGCGGCGGCGCGAACAGCGTGACCCAGGCGGCGATTCGGCGCATCATGCCGTTCCCGGTCTGGCGTCGCGAAGCGGCTCAGTCGATCCGCCCGCGGCACCGTCGCACAATGGATACAGTCGGCCAGCCGCCTGCTCCGGGGAACCCGCAGAATCCGCGGCGGTCTCTGGGGACGGGCCCCGAACAGGAAGCAACGACATGAAATTTTCCGCATTGGCTCCCGCCTTCATGCTCGCAATGCTGGCTGCCGCGCAGCCTGCGGCTGCGGTGACGCGCGAGGAATCCACGATTCAGAACGCGATGGTGGTGCTGCGCGAGCTGCAGTCCATGCCGGACCTGCAGATCCCGGACCTGCTGCTGTCGCGGGCCGAGGGCATCGTGATCCTGCCCGCCAACGTCAAGGCGGCTTTCGGGCTCGGCGCGCGTGGCGGCAGCGGCGTGCTGCTGGTCCGCAATGCGGACCGCAGCTGGAGCCATCCGGTGTTCGTCAGCACCGGCGCGCTCAGCTTCGGCTTCCAGGCCGGCGCCCAGGTCGCCGACGTGGTGCTGGTACTGACGACGAAGCGCAGCATCGAGGGCATCACCGACGGCAAGCTGACGCTCGGTGCCGACGCCTCCGTGGCCGCCGGCCCGGTGGGGCGCACGGCGATGGCAAGCACGAGCCTGACCTTCGACTCCGAGGTCTACGCCTACTCGCGCAGCAAGGGCCTGTTCGCCGGCGTCTCCTTCGAAGGCAATGCGATCGTCATCAACCGCAAGGGCAACCGCCGCTTCTACGACGGCGAGGGCAGTGCCACGGCGATCCTCGCGCGCCGCGGTGCGCCGCCCGCGCCGGCCGACGAGCTGCTCGGGGAGATCGCGCGCCTGACCTCCGGCGCCGGCGAGCGTGTCGCCGCGCAGGAGGCGGAACCCATCGACAGGCCAGCGGAGCGGCCGGTGGAGCCGAAGACCTACCCGCTGCCGGACCAGGAATCCCGGCCAGAGCCGCGCTGATCCCCCGCGACCGGGAGTTGCCGGTGTGAAGATCGGCGTGATCGGCCTGGGCACGATGGGCCAGCCCATCGCACGCCGGATCGCCCGCGCCGGGCACGAGATCCTGGCCTGGAACCGCACGCCCGGGCGCGCCGAAACGCTGCCGCGCGAATCCGCAGTGGCGGTGCGAAGCCCCGCCGAAGCTTGCCAGGCCGAACTCGTGCTGACGGTCCTCTCGGACGACGCCGCAGTCGAGGGGCTGATGTTCGACGGCAACCGCCTGATCACGGCGGGCGTGCCCGGCCTGGTCCACGCCTGCCTCAGCACGATCAGCGACGGCCTTGCTCGGCGACTCGCCAGCGCGCACGAGGCCGCCGGCCAGACCTACCTGTCCGCGCCGCTCTTCGGGCCGCCGGAAGCAGCGGCAGCGGGCCGGCTGCTGGTCGTGACCGCCGGGCCGCGCATCGCCGCGCAGCGCGTCCAGCCGGTGCTCGAGTTGCTCGGTCGCGTGCAGTACCTGGGCGAGGACCCCGCGGCCGCCAACGTGGTCAAGGCGGCTGGAAACTTCCTCATGGCTGCCGTGGTCGAGAGCCTGCGCGACGCCATGCAGGTGGTGCACGCGGCGGGCGTGGATCCGCGCGAGTTCGCAGGCATCGTCACGCAGTCGCTGTTCCCGACCCCCGTCTACCAGTACCTCGGCGGCATGCTGGCCTCGCGCCAGATGCAGGGCGGCGTGCGCGTCCCCAATCCGTTCCTGCGCGGCGCCGAGCAGACTGCGACGACGGCGGCGGCGCAGGGCGTCGCGACGCCGCTCGCCGGGCACCTCGCGGGTCAGGTGTCCAGGGGCGCGGTCAGCCCGGCCGGGCAGGGCGCTCCAACCCCGCCCATGCCGCAGTAGCCGTGCGGATCCTTCGCCAGGTACCTCAGCCTCCGGCCAGTTCCCGGACCCCGTTGATGACGAACTGCACGCCGATGCAGATCATCAGGAATCCCATGATGCGCGCGATCGCGCCGATGCCGGCGCTGCCGAGCTTGTGCGCCAGCGGCTCCGCGGCGCGCAGCACGAAATAGCACACCAGCGCCGCGACGCCGATGCCGATGACGACGCCCACGTGCTCGATCACGACGCGCGTGCCCTGTTCTTCGTGGCGGATCGTCGAGGACATCGAGATCACGGTCGCGATCGAACCGGGGCCCGACAGCGACGGCATGGCGAGCGGCGAGAAGGAGATGTCGGCCTTCTCGGACGCCTCGCGCATGGCCTCGGCGGACATGGCCGGCTGCGGCTCCGGGAACAGCAGTCGGAACCCCAGGAAGGCGATCACCAGTCCCCCGGCGATGCGCAACCCCGGGATCGAGATGCCGAACAGCTGCATGATCAGCGTGCCTGCCAGCAGGAAGGCCACCAGGATGCCGAAGGCATACACGCAGGCCTTGCGGATCTGCCGCTCGCGCGCCCCAGGCTCGAGGTGCGCGCCGATGCCGAGCAGCAGCACCGCCGTGCCGACCGGGTTGATGATCGGCAGCAGCGTCAGGACCGTGAGGCCGACGTAGCTCAGGAAATCCGCGGCGAAGTTCATCGCGGCGCTATCTTACAATGCGGCGATGACGGCGCCCGGCAGTCACCCGCGACTCCGACTGCAGCTGCTGGCCTACGCGTTGGCGCTTGCGGCCACCGCGGTGAGCGGCGGCCGGCTGCTGGAGGGTGGCGCCGGCCTCGCGGCCCAGTCCGCGGGATTCGTCCTGGTTGCGGGCGCCGTGTTGTGGCGCATCTGGACCACGCTTTTCGTCGCCGGGCGCAAGGACGTGGAACTGGTCCGTGATGGCCCCTACGCGGCCTGCCGCCACCCGCTCTATCTCGGCTCGGTGGTCGCGGCGCTGGGCGTCGGCCTCACCACTCGTTCGCTGGCGCTCACGCTGGCATTGCCGCTCGTGATCGGCGCCGCCGCCGCCCGCGCCGCGCGCCGTGAGGACGCGGCGCTCGCGGCGGCGCATGGCCATGCCTGGCTCGGCTACCGCGCGGCGACGCGCGCGTTCTGGCCGGCGTGGCGGCGCATGCGCTCACCGGAGCGTGTTACCGTTCCGCTCGCCATCTACCGCAAGGCCTTCCTGGACGCGGCGTCCTTCCTCGCACTCTGGCTGCTGGTCCTGCTCGTCGAGACGCTGCGCGCCGGCGGCGCCTGGCGGGCGGCGTGGGTCCTGCCCTGAATCCTGTCCCGTGGAACTCCTGAAGGCGGATCTCTTCGGATCGGTCTGGCGGACCGAGGATCGAGGCCGGTCGCTGGTCATCCGGGACGCCGGCGGCGCGCGCTGGTGGCTTTCCCCGCTCGCGCGCCGTCTGTGCCGGCGCGAAGCGGCCGCGCTCGCGCGGCTCGACGGCCTGCCCGGCGTGCCGCGCCTCCTGGGCGTGAATCGCCGGGGCCTGCGCAGGGAATGGATCGAGGGCCGGCCGATGCAGCTCGCGAGGCCCTGCAATGCCGGCTACTTTCGCGCTGCGCGGCGGCTCGTCTCGGCGCTGCACCGGCGGGGTGTGGCGCATTGCGACCTCGCCAAGGAACCGAATTGGCTGGTCACCCCGACCGGCGCGCCGGCGCTCGTGGATTTCCAGCTGGCGCTGGTCGCACCACGCCGCGGGCGGCTGTTCCGACTGCTGGCGCGCGAGGACCTGCGCCACCTGCTGAAGCACAAGCGGACCTATTGCCCCGAACGGCTGACCGCGCGCGAACGCGCCATCCTGGCGACGCCCGGCCTCACCTCCAGGCTCTGGATGGCCACCGGCAAGCCGGTGTACCTGTTCGTGACGCGCCGCCTGCTGGGTTGGTCCGACCGCGAAGGCGCCGGCGACCGCCGCTTTTAAAGGGGACGCGTCCCTTTATCAAATGGACGCGTCCCCTTTAGACTCGGGATATGGCGATCTGCCACGAGCACAACCTGCGCGCGCCGCCGCCGGAATCACGGCCCTTCGGCATCCGGGTGACCCTCGATGCCCAGGATCCGTTCACGCGCCTGGTCGATGCCGGCTGGCGCAAGGAGCACTGGTTCGCGACCGCGCAGGAACGCGACGAAGCGCTCGCCGACATGGCGAGCCAGCACCTGTATTCCCGCGAAGGCGACGCACCCTCGGTGCGCTACGAGAAGATCGGCTAGCGGATGCGGCCCAGCAGCAGGTAGAAGCTGCGCCCGCCCTCTTCGTCGAAGCCCGCCGCGAGATAGACCGGGCCCAGGAAGGTGTCGAACCCCAGGAACAGCGCGCCATTGGTGCGCGCGGAATCCAGGTCCATGTCGCTGCGCCGCTGCCAGACGTTGCCGAGCTCGAGCGACGCGCCGAGATAGGTCGGCACGTTGAGGAATCCTTCCTGGCCCTTGCCGATGCGCCGGTAGTAGATCGCGCGCGCGATGCCGAAATGCGGCCCGCTGAGCGAATCGGGCGACAGGCCCGACAGGTTGAACAGTCCCCCGAGCGAATAGAAGTCCTGCACCGCGTCCACCTCGCCCGACACGCGCGCGCCGCCCGAGGCCGACAGCACGACCGTGCTGCGGCCGCGCGACCGCGCGAGCTGCCAGTCGAAGGAGATGCGGTCCGCGTCGGCGTCGGCGCCGAGGCTCTCGCGCGGAGCATTCCACTGCAGCGTGAACAGTTCGCCGTCGCGCGGGAAGTAGACATCATCCAGCCGGTCCACCGAGAAGCGCGAGTACAGCTCGCCGCGGTCGAAGTCGCTGCGCGGCGGCAGGTCCGGGTCGGCGGGGTCCCCCACCAGCAGGTTGCGCTTGCCCTCGCCGCGCACCACGCCGACCCGCCACTCGCCCCAGCTGCCGAGTTCCCGGCCGAGGTCGAGGCCGGCCTCGGCATCGCGGATACGGTAGGTGGCGAGCCGGTCGTCGCCGTCGAGGATGTCGAACAGCCGCCGTTCGACCGACAGCCGCGGCGCCACGAACCAGGGCGAGGCATAGCCCATCGGCTGGTACAGCTCGGTCCGGAAGCGCGGGTTGGCGCCGACCTGCAGGTCCGTCTGCCATTCCGCGCCGTAGCGGTTCGCGTCGGTGATGAGCGCGCGCACGCCCGCATTGAAGCTGTTGCTGCCCTCGAAGTCGTCCTGCAGCTCCAGCCCGAAGCGGATGTAGTTCGGGCCCCAGCTCTTGCGCCGCGCGCTCACCTCGATGCCCTTCAGCTCGCCGTCGCGCACGACCCGGTAGTCCACCGACTCGAAGTTGTCGTCGCCGTAGAGCCGCGACAGGTGCCGTTCCATCGCCTGCGGGTCGAGCGGCCGGCCGACGACCGGCGCGAGTTCCGCCTCGATGCGCTCGCGGTAGCGCGCCGAGCGCTCGTCCGCGCGCACGAACTGCACCGCGGGCAGGCTGGCCGCGCCGGTGCGGGCGGCCGCGTATTCCGCCCAGCGCGCCTCGTCGACGCTGAGCGCCGCCAGTCTTGCCGCTTGCGCCTGCGCGGCAGCGGTGCCGAGCTTGATCGTGCCCACCGTCGCCGTGAAGTCCGTCGACTGCATGATGCCAAGCGCCGGCTCGATCAGCAGGTCGGCCGCGCCGAGCAGCGCGCGCTGCCGCGCGGTCTCGCGCAGCATCATGATCGTCAGCATCTGGTTCGACACCGCGAGCGCGGAATTGAGTTCCTTGCGGCCGACCGGCTGGAAGCCGACGTCCACGGCGATCACGAGGTCGACGCCCATTGCCTTCGCGACGTCCACCGGCAGGTTCTCGACCAGGCCGCCGTCCACCAGCAGGCGCCCGCCGATCTCCACCGGCGCGAACACGCCGGGCGCGGACATGCTGGCGCGCAGCGCCTCGGTCAGGTCGCCGTTCGCCAGCACCACGCGCTCGCCGGTCTCGAGGTCGGTGGCGACCGCCCGGAACGGCGTCGGCAGCCGGTCGAAGTCCGTGACCTGCGACACGCCGATGGTCTCGCGGCGCAGGATCTGCGTGAGCTTCTGGCCCTGGATCAGCCCGCGCGGCACGCGCAGGTCGCCGCCCTTCACGCCGAGCGGGAATCGCACCAGGAACTCGCGGTCGTCCTGCTTGCGGCGGAAGTTCATGTCGCGGCGCGGCGAGCGGTCGCGGAAGGCCTCGTTCCAATCGAGCGTGCTCATGAGCGCCTCGATCTCGGTGGCCGTCATGCCGGAGGCGTACAGCCCGCCGATCACGGCGCCCATGCTGGTGCCCGCGATCGCGTCGATCGGCACGCGGTGCTCCTCCAGCACCCTGAGCACGCCGACGTGCGCCAGGCCGCGCGCTCCGCCGCCCGAGAGCACGAGGCCGATGCGGGGGCGCGCATCAGAGTCACCGGCGGCGGACTCCCCGGCTGCGGCCGGCAAGGCAAGCAACAGCAGGCAGGCCAGTGCGGGGATGCGCGGCATTCGGTGGACCATCCGGCTGCTGCATCGTAGCATGCCGCCGACATGAACCCGGACGCCGTGCCCCGCGAGCAACTGCCGGCACTGCTCGCCGCCATGCCGAAGGCCGAGCTGCACATTCACATCGAAGGCTCGCTAGAGCCCGAGCTGATCTTCGCGCTCGCCAAGCGCAACGGCATCGCCCTCGCCTGGCCCAGCTTCGACGCCCTGCGCGCCGCCTACGCTTTCACCGACCTGCAGAGCTTCCTCGACATCTACTACGCCGGCGCCGGCGTGCTGCAGAAGGCGCGGGACTTCGAGGACATGGCGATGGCCTACTTCATGCGCGCCGCCCGCGACCACGTGGTGCGCGCGGAAGTGTTCTTCGATCCGCAGACGCACACCGCGCGCGGCATCGCCTTCCGCACCGTGATCGACGGCCTGACGCGCGCCTGCCTGCGCGCGCGCACCGAGCTCGGCGTGGACGCCGAGCTGATCCTCTGCTTCCTGCGCCACCTCAGCGAGGAGGACGCCTTCGCCACGCTCGAGGAGGCGCTGCCGTTCCGCGACCGCTTCATCGGCGTCGGGCTCGACAGCAGCGAGCGCGGCCACCCGCCGGAGAAGTTCGCGCGCGTGTTCGCCCGCTGTCGCGAGCTCGGCCTGCGCCGGGTTGCGCACGCGGGCGAGGAAGGCCCGCCCGCGTACATCCAGGGCGCCCTGGACGTCCTCGGGGTCGAGCGCATCGACCACGGCGTGCGCTGCGTCGAGGACTCGGCCCTGGTCGAGCGCCTCGCGCGCGAGCGCGTGCCGCTCACGGTCTGCCCGCTCTCGAACGTGAAGCTCTGCGTGTTCCGCAAGCTCGCGGAACACAACCTGCCGGCGCTGCTGCGCGCCGGGCTCTGCGCGACGGTCAATTCCGACGACCCGGCCTACTTCGGCGGCTACGTCAACCGCAACTTCGCCGCCTGCTTCGAGGCCCTGCCCTCCCTCACGGCCCGCGACGCCTGGCAGCTGGCCCTCAACAGCTTCGAGGCCAGCTTCGCCGGCGAGGCCAGCAAGCGCCGCTGGCGCGACGCCCTCTCCGAGTCATTCGCCGCGGCCGGCGCCTGACTCCGCGGGCCGTGCGTGCCGCAGGCGGCCCATGACCCAGGTCGCTGCGACCGCGCGGTCGTCGCCGAGCGTCATCAGCAGGAACAGCTTGTCGGCGACCCCCGGCGCGGCGGCCGTGCGCCGCGCCAGCAGCGGCGTGCACCCCGGGTCGAGCACGACGAAGTCGGCCTCGCGGCCCGTCCGGAAGCTGCCGATGCGGTCCTCGAGTCCGAGCGCGCGGGCGCCCGCCAGCGTCGCGAGGTAGAAAGCGGAGAGCGGCGGCAGCGCGTGGCCGCGCAGCTGCGCGACCTTGTAGGCGTCGTGCATCACCGAGAGCAGCCCGAAGCTGGTGCCGCCGCCCACGTCGGTGCCTAGCGCGACGGCGACGCCCGCGCCCAGCGTGCGTTTGAGGTCGAAGAGCCCGCTGCCGATGAACAGGTTGCAGCAGGGGCAATGCACCAGCGCCGCGCCGGTGGTGGCAAGCCGCGCGCGGTCGGCGTCGTCGAGCCAGATGCCGTGCGCAAGCAGCGTGCGCCGGCGCAGTAGGCCGAAGTGGTCGTAGACGTCGAGGTAGCTGCGACGCTCCGGGAACAGCTGCCGCACCCAGGTGACCTCTTCCTCGCTCTCGGCGAGGTGCGTGTGCACGTAGGCATCCGGGTGCTCGCGCGCCAGGCGGCCGGCCGCCTCAAGCTGCTCCGGCGTGCTGCTCGGCGCGAAGCGCGGCGAGATCGCGTACTGCATGCGCCCGCGCCCGTGCCAGCGCGCGATCAGCGCCTTCGATTCGGCGTAGCCGGTCTCGGCCGTGTCCCGCAGCCACTCGGGACAGTTGCGGTCCATCATCAGCTTGCCGACGATCAGGCGCATGCCCTGCGCCTGCCCCGCCGCGAACACCGCATCCACCGAGGCGGCGTGCACGCTGCCCATCACGAGCGCGGTCGTCGTGCCGTTGCGCAGCAGTTCCTCGATGAAGATTGCGGCGACCTCGCTGGCGTGCGCGGGATCGGCGAACGCCCGCTCCGCCGGGTAGGTGTGCCGGTCGAGCCACTCGAGCAGCCGCGAACCGTAGGAACCGATCACGTCGGTCTGCACCGCATGCACGTGCGCATCGATGAAGCCGGGCAGGATCAGCTTGCCGGAGTAATCCGCGATGGCGGTCCCCGGCGGCAGTCGCGGCAGCAGTGACGGCGCCGGACCGAGGCCTGCGACGTGGCCGTCCTCGACGACCAGCAGGCCGTCCTCGAAGTACTGGTACGCGCCGGCGTCGCCGTCGGGACCGGGGTCGTCGAGGAAATGCAGGATCGAGCCGCGAAATGCCTGGGTCATGACCGCAAGCTTAAACGCATTCCGACTGTGTACAATCGCCCGGGCATGGGTCGCCTGACCACGCACGTACTCGACCAGATGAGCGGCATGCCGGCCGCCGGCATGACGGTCGAGCTGGTCTCGCTCGAGGGCGGCATGCGCCGGCCAGAGCTGCAGCTGACCACCAACCGTGACGGGCGCTGCGAGGGTCCCCTGGTCGAGGGCGAGCAATTCACGGCCGGGATCTGGCAGCTCGAGTTTCACGTCGCGACGTACTACCGGATGCACGGCGTGGCGCTTCCGGATCCGCCCTTTCTCGACGTCGTCACGGTCCGCTTCGGCGTGGCGGACGCGACGCAGCACTACCACGTGCCGCTGCTCGTCACGCCGTGGAGCTACTCCACCTACCGGGGCAGCTAGGCCGTGGACGGCAACGGCACGATCCGCTTCCTGCTGGACGGCGAAGTCCATGCGGTTGCCGATTGCTCCCCGACCACCACCGTCCTCGACTACCTGCGCGAGCGGCTCGGCCGCACCGGCACCAAGGAAGGCTGCGCCGAGGGCGACTGCGGCGCCTGCACCGTCGTGCTCGCGGAACTCGCGGGCGCCGGCATCCGTTACCGGGCGGTGAATGCCTGCATCAAATTCCTGCCGACGCTGGACGGCAAGGCGCTCGTTACCGTCGAGAGCCTGCGGGGCGCGGACGGGGCGCTCCATCCCGCGCAACGTGCCATGGTCGAATGCCACGGTTCGCAGTGCGGCTTCTGCACGCCGGGATTCGTGATGTCGCTGTTCGCGCTCTACCAGAGCGACCGGCGCCCCGGCGACGAGGCGATACGCCAGGCGCTCTCCGGAAACCTCTGCCGCTGCACCGGCTACCGCCCGATCCTGGCCGCGGCGCGCCGCATGTACGAGTATCCCGAAGTGAAGGCGTGCGAGCGCGAACTGCGCGAGCAGCTCGCCGCGATCCGCGTGACCCGGGAACTGCGCCTCGACGGACCCGGCGGCAGCTATGTCGCCCCGGTCACCGTGGCCGGCCTCGCAGCGGCGCTCGCCGAACGACCATCGGCCACAATCCTCGCCGGCGGCACGGATGTCGGGCTCTGGGTCACCAAGCACCAGCGGGACCTGCCGGACATCATCTATCTGGGCAACGCCTCGGAACTCTCCACCGTCGCGACGGCGAACGGCGCGCTCGAGATCGGCGCCACCGTCAGCCTGACGGATGCCTTCGCGGCGCTGCTCGCCGAATACCCGGAACTGGGGGAGATCGCCCGGCGCTTCGCCTCCCCGCCGATCTGCAACGCCGGGACGCTCTGCGGCAACGTCGCGAATGGTTCGCCGATCGGCGACTCGATGCCGGCGCTCATCTGCCTGGGTGCGCGCGTAGTGCTGCGCAATGCCGCCGGCACGCGCGAGCTGCCGCTCGAGGATTTCTACCTCGACTACATGAAGCAGGACCTGCGCCCGGGCGAGTTCCTGCAGTCGGTGTGCGTCCCGCGCGCGCGGCCGGGCTTGCTGCTGCGCAGCTACAAGATCGGCAAGCGCTACGACCAGGACATTTCCGCCGTCTGCGGCGCGTTCGCGATCGAGCTGGCCGACGGCCATGTGGCTGCGGCACGGGTCGCCTTCGGTGGCATGGCCGCGACCCCGCGCCGGGCGACCGGCTGCGAGCGGGCGCTCGCGGGCGCGGCCTGGAACGCCGCCGGCATCGCGCCCGCGATCGCAGCACTGGCCTCCGATTTCACGCCGATCACGGACCTGCGTGCGACGCGCGGGTATCGCGCCCGGGTCGCGGCGAACCTGCTGCACCGGATGCTGGCGGAAACGGCGGAACGCGCCGTGGCCGCGAGCGTGTGGACCCATGCCCGCTGACCGCCCGGAGCGCGCGAGTTCGGCGATCGAGGGCGGCGTCGGCGAGGCCCGCCCCCACGAGAGCGCGGAGCTGCACGTCTCGGGCGAGGCGATCTACACCGACGACATCCCGTTGCCGGCAGGCACGCTGCACGCCGCCATCGGCCTGTCGGAGCGCGCGCATGCGCGCCTGCTGAAGCTCGATCTCGACGCGGTGCAGGGCGCGCCGGGCGTCGTCACGGTGCTGACGGCCACCGACATCCCCGGCGAGAACAACCATGGCCCGGTGGTGCACGACGACCCGATCTTCGCGACCGGCGAGGTCGAATATGCCGGCCAGTCGCTGTTCGCCGTGCTCGCGGATTCCGCAAACGCCGCGCGCCGCGCCGCACGGCTCGCCCGGGTGGAGTGCCAGGACCTCGATCCCGTGCTGGACGCGCGGACCGCGCTCGCGCGCGAGTCGTTCGTGCTGCCGACGCGCCGGCTCGCGCGCGGCGATGCCGCCGCCGCGATCGCCTCGGCGCCGCGGTGCTTGCAGGGTTCGCTTTCCGTCGGCGGGCAGGAGCATTTCTACCTCGAGGGCCAGGTCGCGGCGGCGCTGCCGGGCGAAGACTGCACCATGCAGGTCTGGTGCTCGACCCAGCACCCGAGCGAGGTGCAGCGCCTGGTCGCGCACTGCCTCGGCTGGAGCAGCAAGGACGTGGTCGTACAGTGCCGCCGCATGGGCGGCGGCTTCGGCGGCAAGGAAACTCAGCCGGCGCTGCTGGCCTGCATCGCCGCGCTGGGCGCGAAGAAAACCGGCCGTCCGGTGAAGCTGCGGCTCGACCGGGATGCGGACTTCCTGGTGACCGGCAAGCGCCATCCGTTCGCGCTCGACTACGACGTTGGTTTCGACGACGACGGGCTGATCCGCGGCGCCCGCCTGGTGCTGGCTTCGAATTGCGGGCGCTCGGTGGACCTCTCGGACGCGGTCAACGGCCGCGCGCTGTTCCACGCCGACAACTGCTATTTCCTGCCGGACGTCGCGATCGTCTCCCACCGCTGCAAGACCCACCAGCCCTCGCACACGGCCTTCCGCGGCTTCGGCGGCCCGCAGGGCATGATGCTGATCGAGTGCGTGGTGGACGACATCGCGCGCACGCTCGGCCGCGACCCGCTCGAGATCCGCCGGCGCAATTTCTACGGCACGGATTCCCGCAACGTCACGCCCTACGGCATGACCGTCGAGGACAACGTCATCGGGCGCATCGTCGACGAGCTTGCCGCTCGCGCGGATTACGCGGGCCGGCGGCAGACGGTGGCGGAATTCAATGCGTCCGGCGGCTTGCTCCGGCGCGGCATCGCGCTCACGCCGGTCAAGTTCGGCATCTCCTTCACCTCCACCCACCTGAACCAGGCCGGCGCGCTGCTGCACGTCTATACCGACGGCTCGATCCTGCTCAACCACGGCGGCACCGAGATGGGCCAGGGCCTGCACACCAAGGTCGCGCAGGTGGTGGCCGAGGAACTGCAGGTGGACCTCCGCCGCATCCGCTGCACCGCGACCGACACCAGCAAGGTGCCGAACACCTCCGCGACCGCGGCCTCCGCCAGCAGCGATCTCAATGGCAAGGCCGCGCAGGCCGCGGCGCAGACGATCCGGCGTCGCCTCGCTGAATTCGCGGCGGCAAAGTACGGCGTGCCGGCCGAGGCGGTGCTGTTCCGCGCCGGGCGCGTGCGCGCGGGCGAGGCGGCCGACCTCGCCTTCGAGGAGCTGGTCATGCAGGCCTACCACGCGCGCGTGCCCCTCTCCGCGACCGGCTTCTACGCGACGCCCAAGATCGGCTACGACCCGCAGACGCTGACCGGGCGGCCGTTCTTTTACTTCTGCTACGGCGCGGCGGTCTCGGAGGTCGTGGTGGACACGCTGACCGGCGAGTCGAAGCTCCTGCGCGTGGACATCCTGCACGACGTCGGCTGTTCGCTGAATCCGGCGATCGACCTCGGCCAGGTCGAGGGCGGATTCCTGCAGGGCGTCGGCTGGCTCACGAGCGAGGAGCTCGTGTGGGATGAGCGCGGGCGGCTCCTGACGCACGCCCCCTCGACCTACAAGATCCCGGCGGTGTCCGACTGGCCCGCGGTATTCAACGTGGAGCTCGCGCCCTGGAGCCGCAACCGCGAAGACACGATCTATCGTTCCAAGGCGGTCGGCGAGCCGCCGCTGATGCTGGCGATGTCGGTGTTCCACGCCATCCGCGACGCGATCGCCGCCGCCGCGGGCGGCGGCGTGCCGAGGCTGGACGCGCCCGCGACCCCGGAGCGCATCCTCGCCGCGATCGAGGAACTTCGCGGCCGCAACGATCCGGGCCGCGCGGCCTGACCCCGACGATGACCACAGCCTACGTCCTCGACTGGCTCAACCTCACGCTGCGCTGGGCGCACGTCATCACCGGCATCGCCTGGATCGGGTCGTCTTTCTACTTCATCTGGCTGGACCTGCGGCTCAACGTGCCGCCGCGCGATCCCGAGAATCCGGAGGTCGCGGGCGATCTCTGGGCCGTGCACGGCGGCGGCTTCTACCACGCGCAGAAGTACAAGCTGGCCCCCGCCTCGCTCCCGGAGCCGTTGCACTGGTTCAAGTGGGAGGCCTACTTCACCTGGATCACCGGCTTCCTGCTGTTCGCGATCGTCTACTACGCGAATGCGGGCGCCCTGCTGGTGGATCCCGCGGTGGCGGACATCGGCGACTCCGGCGCGATCGCGGCGAGCCTGCTGCTGCTGCCGATCGGCTGGTTCGTCTACGACGGCCTCTGCCGGCTGGCGCGCGGCGCCACCGCATTCCTCGTCCTCGGGCTGGTGCTGCTGCTCGCGCTCTGCTTCGGCCTGGCGCAGCTTTTCGCCGGCCGCGGCGCCTTCCTGCAGGCCGGCGTGATGCTGGGCACGATCATGGCGGCCAACGTCTGGCGCGTGATCATCCCCGCGCAGAAGGCCCTGGTGGCCGCGAAACAGAGGGGCGAGGCGCCCGACCCGGCGCTCGGCCTGCGCGCCAAGCAGCGCTCGGTGCACAACAACTACCTGACGCTGCCCGTGGTCTTCACCATGATCAGCCCGCATTTCGCCTTGCTGTACGCGCACGAGTACAACTGGCTGGTCCTGTTCCTGGTCTTCCTCGCGGGCGCGTTCGTGCGGCACTGGTTCAACCTGCGCAACCAGGGCCGCCAGGGCATCGGCTGGCTGGCCGCGACGCTCGCGATCGGCGCCGGGATCGCCATTGCGCTCGCGCCGCGCGCGCCCGCCGCCGGCAGCGCGACTTTCGCCGAGGCCAACCGCGTGATCCAGGCGCGCTGCGTCGCCTGCCACTCCGCCTCGACCACGCACCCGAGCGCACCGGTCGCGGCAGCCGGCGTGATGCTCGACACGCCGCGCGAGATCGCGGCCTGGGCGGCGCGCATCCACGAGCGCGCGGTCGTGACGCGCACCATGCCGCTCGCGAACCTCACGGGGATGACCGAAGCAGAACGCGCCCTGCTCGCAGGCTGGATTGCCGCGGGCGCGCCGGCCGAATAGGCCGATGCGCGCCGGATCTCCTCAGGGCTTTGGCAGCAGCAGTCCGCCATCCGGGAAGTGGAACTCGTCGCAGTTCGGGCCGGGGCCGGCACGATCGAGCACGAGGAAATCGCCCGCCGCCAGCGCGATCAGCGGGTGATGCCAGGTCCCGCGCCGGTAGTTGACGCCCTGCCGCCCGTTCGTCAGGAACGCGCGCACTGCCTGGCGATCCGGCACCTCCCCCGGCGGTGCGACCACGACCAGGAAGGGCTCGCCGGACAGCGGCATCACCAACTGGCTGCCGAGCGGGTGGCGCTCCAGCATCGCGATCGCCAGCGGCCAGCGGCGTGGCTCGGCGCGATAGAGGCTGACCCGTGCGGTTCCCCCGTCGGCAAT
>DASTOQ010000056.1:0-8173 GCA_035720205.1 Steroidobacteraceae bacterium
TGCCGAAAGGGCGGCCCGCGCCAAACGGCGCGCAAAAGAGTGCCGCGGGAGCTGTAGGCTCGGGCAGGGAGGAGGAGGAGACCTCCGCCCACAGGTCCAGCGGGCTTGACCACCAAGACAGGATGCGATTAGGCGTGCCTAAGGTCCTTGTCCTGCTCCACCAGCGCATACGCCGAGTGGTTGTGGATGGACTCGAAGTTCTCCGACTCGATCACGTAGGCCCGCACGCGCGGGTCGGCGTTGAGCCGCACCGCGACGTCGCGGACGATGTCCTCGACGAACTTGGGGTTGTCGTAGGCGCGCTCGGTCACGTATTTCTCGTCCGGCCGCTTCAGGATGCCGTACAGCTCGCAGCTGCCTTCCTGCTCGGCCATCTCGATCAGCTCCTCGAGCCACACGTGCTCCGCGATCCGCACCGAGATCGTCACGTGCGAGCGCTGGTTGTGCGCGCCGTAGTCCGAGATCTCCTTGGAGCAGGGGCACAGGCTGGTGACCGGCACCACGACCTTGAGCCAGGTGTCGACCTGGCCGTCCTTGACCTCGGCCGCGAGCGTCGCACGGTAGTCGAGCAGGCTCTGCACGCCGGTCACGGGCGCGCGCTTCATGATGAAGTAGGGAAAGGTCATCTCGAGATGGCCGGCCGCGGAGTCGAGCCGCTCGGTCATCTCGGCGAGCATTGCGTTGAACGACTCGACCGAGATCTCGCGTTCGTGCTCGTTCAGGATCTCGACGAACCGCGACATGTGCGTGCCCTTGAAGTCCTGCGGCAGGTGCACGTACATGTTGAAGTTGGCGATCGTGTGCTGCTCGCCGCCCGCGCGGTCCTTGACCCGCACCGGGTGGAAGATGTCCTTGATGCCGACCCGGTCGATCGGGATGCGCCGCAGGTCCGGGCGGGACTGCACGTCGGTGATGATGGGCGTGACCGTCGCGCCCGCGGTCTTGGCGTTCATGGCGAAATCATACCATATTGGTCCTGATTAACCGGCCGGCAGCGCCCGGGGCAGCGCGTGGCGGCGCCAGAACGCCTCGATGGCGACCGCGAGCGCGGCGTGGTCGAGGCCTGCGGCGTGCAGGTTGTCCTCGCGCGAGCCGTGCTCGACGAACCGGTCGGGCACGCCCAGCTGCAGCGCCGGCAGCACGATGCCGCGCTGCTGCAGGCATTCGAGCACCGCGGAGCCGGCGCCGCCGGCGACCACGTTCTCCTCGATCGTGACCAGGGCCCGGTGCGACGCCGCGACCGACGCCACCGTCTCCTCGTCGAGCGGCTTGACGAAGCGCATGTTCACGAGCGTGGCATCGAGGGCGTCCGCAACCGCCGCGGCCGGGGCGACCATCGTGCCGAACGCCAGGATCGCGAGCCCGCTGCCGCCCTGGCGCCGGGTCTCGGCGCGCCCGAGCGGCAGCAGCTGCATGCTGCGCTCCACTGCGATCCCGGGACCGCGGCCGCGCGGATAGCGCACTGCGGCCGGCTGGTCCAGTTGCACCGCGGTGTACAGCATCTGCCGGCACTCGTTCTCGTCGGCGGGCGCCATCACCACCAGGTTCGGCACGCAGCGCAGGTAGGAGAGGTCGAACACGCCCTGGTGCGTCGCGCCGTCGCCGCCGACCAGCCCGGCGCGGTCGATCGCGAACACGACCGGCAGGCGCTGCAGCGCCACGTCGTGGATCAGCTGGTCGTAGCCGCGCTGCAGGAAGGTCGAGTAGATCGCGACCACCGGCCGCAGCCCGTCACAGGCGAGCCCGGCGGCCAGCGTCACCGCGTGCTGCTCGGCGATGGCGACGTCGAAATAGCGGTCCGGGAAGCGCTGCTCGAACTCGACCAGGCCGGAGCCCTCGCGCATCGCGGGCGTGATGCCGACGATGCGTTCGTCCTGCGCGGCGGCGTCGCACAGCCACTCGCCGAACACCTGGGAGTAGGTCGGTCCCGCGGCCTGCTCCTTGAACAGCGTCCCGCTGGCGGGGTCGTAGGGGCCGGGGCCGTGCCACTTGATCGGGTCGGCCTCCGCCGGGGCATAGCCCTTGCCCTTCTGCGTCACCACGTGCAGGAACTGCGGGCCCGGCAGCGAGCGCATGTTGCCGAGCGTGGTCACCAGCGTGTCGACGTCGTGCCCGTCCACCGGCCCGATGTAATTGAAGCCCATTTCCTCGAACAGGGTGCCCGGCAGCACCATGCCCTTGGCGTGCACCTCCGAGCGGCGCGCCAGCTCCCAGGCCGAGGGCATCGAGCGCAGCACCTTCTTGCCGCCTTCGCGCAGGTGGGAATACATGCGCCCCGAGAGCAGGCGCGCGAAATAGTTGGAGAGCGCGCCGACGTTCTCCGAGATGGACATGTCGTTGTCGTTCAGCACCACCAGCAGGTCCACGTCGAGGCTGCCGGCGTGGTTCAGCGCTTCCCAGGCGAGCCCGGCGCTCATCGCGCCGTCGCCGATCACGGCGACCACGCGCCGGTCGCTGCCGGCGGCGCGGTTGGCGATCGCCATGCCGAGCGCGGCGCTGATCGAGGTGCTGGAATGGCCGACGCCGAAGCTGTCGTACACGCTCTCGGCGCGCGCCGGGAACGGCGCGAGCCCGCCCGGCTGCTTGATGCTCGCGAGCCTCTGCCGGCGCCCGGTCAGCACCTTGTGCGGGTAAGCCTGGTGCCCGACGTCCCAGATCAGGCGGTCGTAGGGGGTATCGAACACGTAATGCAGGGCGACGGCCAGCTCGACCGTGCCGAGTCCCGCCGCCAGATGGCCGCCCATCTGGCCGACCGCGTGGATCAGGTAATCACGCAGCTCGGCGGAGAGCGCAGGCAGGTCGCGTCGTTCGAGCGCGCGCAGGTCGGCCGGGGACTCGATGGTTTCCAGCAACCCGTTGCGCGTCGCGTCGCCCATGCGCGCAGTCTACTGGACGCCCGGCGGGCGGCGTAACTAGCGGCTGCGCGCCGCCAGCTCCTGCGCGAACTCGCGCAGCTCCGACGCCTCGGGTCCGAACCCGGCGAGAGCCGCGACGCTGTCCTGCGCGAGTTCGGCGGCGCGCGCGCGGGCGCGGGCCACGCCCGCGATCGCCGGATAGGTCGGCTTGCCCCTGAGCGCGTCCGAGCCGCGGCCCTTGCCGGTGACGGCCGGGTCCCCCAGCACGTCCAGCAGGTCGTCCACGATCTGGAACGACAGCCCGATTTCCGTGCCGTAGCGGTCGAGCGCCTCGCGCCGCGCCTGCGTCAGCTCGGGCCTGGCGGCGCAGGCGATCAGCACGGAGGCGCGGATCAGCGCGCCGGTCTTGCGCCCGTGCATGTCCTCGATCTCGAGCGGCTCCAGCCGCCGGCCGGTCGCGGCGAGGTCCATCGCCTGGCCGCCCGCCATGCCGGCGGTGCCGCTCGCGCGCGCGAGCTCGCGGATCATGCCGAGGCGCGCGTCGGCGGGGAGCGGCAGCAGCGCATCGTCCGCGAGGATCTCGAAGGCGAGCACCTGCAGCGCATCGCCGGCGAGGATCGCCGTCGCCTCGTCGAAGGCGCGATGCGCAGTGGGCCGGCCGCGGCGCAGGTCGTCGTCGTCCATCGCCGGCAGGTCGTCGTGCACCAGCGAATAGGCGTGGATCAGCTCGACCGCCGCCGCCGGCGCGTCCAGCGCCTCCGGCGCCGCGCCGATCGCCCGGCCGGTGGCATAGACGAGCAGGGGACGGATGCGCTTGCCGGGCCCGAGCGCCGCATAGCGCATCGCGGCGTTGAGCCGGGCCGGCGCCGCATCCGCGGACGGCAGGCAACGCTCGAGCATGCGCTCGACGCGCTCACGGTAGGCGGTCTGCCAGCCTGCTGCGGCTTCGGCTGCTGCCTGCATCGTCCGCGCCGCTCAGTCCTGGTCGGGCGCCGCGAAGTCCTGCTCGACCGGCTCGCCGTCGGCATCCTTCGCGAGCACGCGGATCTTCTGCTCGGCCTGGCGCAGCGACTTCTGGCAATGGCGCGTCAGGGTCACGCCGCGCTCGAACTGCCGCAGCGATTCCTCCAGCGGCAGCTCGCCCTGCTCGAGGCGCAGCACGATCTGCTCGAGTTCGGCGAGCGCCGCCTCGAAATCCGGGATCGCCGGCTTGGTCCGCGTCACGAAAGGCCGCCTGACGTAGGTGACTGCGGATCCAGTTTCACAGCCGGAACGCGGCCGGTCAACCTTGCGCTGTGCGCGCCACGCGCCTCACGCCAGCCGTGGAGAGATTCCCTATAATCCCCGCGCCGTGAGCCGCAGCTATACCGCCTCCGACATCGAGGTCCTGACGGGACTCGAACCGGTCCGCCGCCGGCCGGGGATGTACACCGACACCAGGAACCCGAACCACCTCGTGCACGAGGTGGTGGACAACAGCGTGGACGAGGCGCTGTCGGGGCACTGCCGGAACATCGCCGTCACCGTGCACAAGGACGGCTCGGTCACGGTCGAGGACGACGGCCGCGGCATGCCGGTGGACATCCACCCGAAGGAGAAGGTCAGCGGCGTCGAGCTGATCCTGACCCGGCTGCACGCCGGCGGGAAGTTCTCGGAGGGCAGCTACGAGCACGCCGGCGGGCTGCACGGCGTCGGCGTCTCGGTGGTCAACGCGCTGTCGAAGCACCTGGAGTGCCACGTGCGCCGGGACGGGCGCGAATGGAACATCGGCTTCAAGGACGGCAAGGTCGTCTCGAAGCTCGAGGCGGTCGGCGAGGTGAAGCGCGGCCGCAGCGGCACGACGCTTCGCTTCTGGCCGGACCCGGCGTTCTTCGACTCGCCGAACGTGTCGGTGCCGCGCCTGAAGCACGTGCTCAAGGCCAAGGCCGTGCTGTGCCCGGGCCTGCGGGTGTCGCTCGCGGTCGACGCGACCGGCGAAAGGGAGGAGTGGTTCTTCACCGGCGACCTCTCGGCCTACCTGGTCGAGCAGATCGGCAAGGCCGGGCGGCTGCCGGAGGAGCCGTTCACCGGGCACGTCAAGGGCGGCAACGAGATCGCCGACTGGGCGTTCTGCTGGGCGCCGGATGCGGAAGCGCCGGTCGCGGAGAGCTACGTCAACCTGATCCCGACGCCGCAGGGCGGCACGCACGTGAACGGCCTGCGCGGCGGCGTCACGGACGCGGTGCGCGAATTCTGCGAATTCAGGAACCTGGTGCCGCGCGGGCTCAAGCTCGCGCCCGAGGACGTCTGGACCGGCGTCGCGTTCATCCTGTCGGTGCGCATGCAGAACCCGCAGTTCGCGGGCCAGACCAAGGAGAAGCTTTCGTCGCGCGAGAGCGCGGCCTTCGTCTCCGGCGTGGTCAAGGACGCCTTCGCGCTGTGGCTCAACCAGCACCCCGAGGCGGGCGAGAAGATCGCGCAGTTCGCGATCGGCAACGCGCAGGAGCGCACGCGCCAGGCGGCGCGAGTCACGAGGAAGCGCATCACCAGCGGACCGGCGCTGCCGGGCAAGCTCGCCGACTGCACGCTGCAGGAGCCGGAGCGCTGCGAACTGTTCCTGGTGGAGGGCGACTCGGCCGGCGGCTCGGCGAAGCAGGCGCGGGACCGCGAGTACCAGGCAATCATGCCGCTGCGCGGGAAGATCCTGAACACCTGGGAGGTGCAGGCGGCCGACATCCTCGCCTCGCAGGAGGTGCATGACATCGCGACCGCACTCGGCGTCGACGCGGGCTCGGCCGACCTCTCCGGGCTGCGCTACCACAAGGTCTGCATCCTCGCGGACGCGGACTCCGACGGCGCGCACATCGCGACGCTGCTGTGCGCCCTGTTCCTGCGGCACTTCCGGCCGCTGGTGCTCGCCGGGCACGTCCACGTCGCGATGCCGCCGCTGTACCGCATCGACGTCGGCAAGAACGTCTACTACGCGCTCGGCGAGTACGAGCGCGACGGCATCCTCGACCGGATCCAGGCCGAGGGCGTGCGCGGCAAGCCGGTCATCACGCGCTTCAAGGGTCTCGGCGAGATGAGCCCGATGCAGCTGCGCGAGACCACGATGGCGCCCGAGACGCGCCGGCTGGTTCAGCTCACGGTGGACGCGAAGGACGGCGCCGATCAGCTCCTCGACATGCTGCTGGCGAAGAAGCGTGCGGCCGACCGGCGCGAGTGGCTCGAGTCGAAGGGCAACCTGGCCAATGTCTGAAATGAAGGAACAGCCGCTCGACTTCGAGGGCATCGAGCGCCAGCCGCTCAAGGCCTTCACGGAGAAGGCGTACCTCGATTATTCGATGTACGTGATCCTCGACCGCGCGCTGCCGCAACTGGCCGATGGCTTGAAGCCGGTGCAGCGGCGGATCGTCTACGCCATGAGCGAGCTCGGGCTCGCGGCGGGCGCCAAGCCGAAGAAATCGGCGCGCACCATCGGCGACGTGATCGGCAAGTACCACCCGCACGGCGATTCCGCCTGCTACGAGGCGATGGTGCTGATGGCGCAGGACTTCTCGACGCGCTATCCCGTGGTCGATGGCCAGGGCAACTGGGGCTCGGCCGACGACCCGAAGTCCTTCGCCGCGATGCGCTACACCGAGTCGCGCCTGCGGCCCTACGCCGAGGTGCTGCTGGCGGAACTCGGGCAGGGCACGGTGGAGTGGCAGGCGAACTTCGACGGCACGCTCGAGGAGCCGAAGCTGCTGCCGGCGCGGCTGCCGAACGTGCTGCTGAATGGCACCCAGGGCATCGCGGTCGGCATGGCGACCGACATCCCGCCGCACAACCTCAAGGAAGTCGCCGCCGCCTGCATCCAGCTGCTGGACAAGCCGGACTCGAGCATCGCGGAGCTGTGCAAGCACGTGCAAGGGCCCGACTTCCCGACCGGCGCCGAGATCATCACGCCGAAGTCGGAACTGCGCGCGATGTACAAGGGCGGCAATGGCAGCTTCCGCGCGCGCGCCGTGTACGAGGTCGAGGACGGCGAAATCGTGGTCACCGCGCTGCCGTACCAGGTCTCCGGCGCCAAGGTGCTGGAGCAGGTCGCCGGGCAGATGCGCGCCAAGAAGCTGCCGATGGTCGAGGACCTGCGCGACGAGAGCGACCACGAGTACCCGACGCGGCTCGTGATCACGCCGCGCTCGAGCCGGGTGGACGTCGAGCAGCTGATGGCGCACCTGTTCGCGACCACGGATCTCGAGCGCAGCTACCGCGTGAATCTCAACGTGATCGCGCTGGACGGCCGGCCGAAGGTGCTGGGGCTGAAGGAACTGCTGTCGGAATGGCTCGAGTTCCGCACCGCCACGGTGAAGCGCCGGCTGCGCTACCGGCTGGAGAAGGTGCAGGCGCGGCTGCACATCCTGGACGGCCTGCTGATCGCGTACCTGAACCTCGACGAGGTGATCCGCATCGTGCGCCGCGAGGAGGAGCCGAAGCCGGTGCTGATGAAGCGCTTCAGGCTCTCCGACGCCCAGGCCGAGGCGATCCTCGAGACCAAGCTGCGCCACCTGGCGAAGCTCGAGGAGATGAAGATCCGAGGCGAGCAGAAGGACCTGGCCGAGGAGCAGGACGCGCTCGAGAAGACGCTGAAGAGCGGCGCAAAGCTCAACAAGCTGATCCGCGAGGAGATTGCCGCGGACGCCGGGCGCTACGGGGACGCCCGGCGCACGCGCATCGTGGAGCGCGAGGCCGCGCAGGCCATCGACGAGACCGAGCTCGTCACCGCGGAGCCGGTCACGGTGGTGCTCTCGACGCTCGGCTGGGTGCGCCAGGCGCGCGGCCACGACATCGACCCGCGCCGGCTCTCGTACAAGACCGGTGACGCATTTCAGGCGGCCGCCGCGGGGCGAAGCACGCAGCAGGCCGTGTTCGTGGACTCGACCGGGCGGGCCTACGCATTGCCGGCGCACACCCTGCCGTCGGCGCGCGGCCAGGGCGAGCCCCTGTCGGGCCGGCTCGACCCGCCGGAGGGCGCCACCTTCGCGGCGGTGCTGATCGGGGAGCCCGGCGACAAGTGGCTGCTCGCCTGCGACGCGGGCCACGGCTTCATCGCGCGCCTCGAGGCGCTGACCGGCCGCAACCGCGCCGGCAAGACCGTGTTCCGGCTGCCGGAGAACGCGAAAGTGCTGCCGGCCTCGCCGGTACCCGCGGCGGAGGGCGCGCTGGTCGCCGCCGTGAACACCGACGGCCGCCTGCTGGCGTTCCCGGTCGCCGACCTTCCCGAAATGGAAAAAGGCCGCGGCAACCTCATTTTCGGCATTCCCGGCAAGAAATCGCGCGCGGGCTAGGAGCTCATG
>DASTOQ010000057.1:0-97383 GCA_035720205.1 Steroidobacteraceae bacterium
GAATCGGATCTCGAGATTCGTCCGTACTACGAGGCGGCGGACTTCGGCGAGGGCTTCACGCCCGAGGAGCAGGCGCGCGAAGCCGAGCTTCGCAAGCGGATCGGCGACGTGTGACGCTTCGGCGTCAGCTGGCCGGGATCCGGGTTCAGCGCATCCTCGGGATCGAGGCGTAAGCGCTCAGCAGGAGCCAATTGGGAAACGCCTTTCGCAGCGCCGCCTTCCCGTCGAGCGCGATCGCACCGGAGCGGATCTCCTGCCGGATCGACCGGATGCCTCGCCATGATTCCGCCAGCACCCGCACCGTCGTGCGCACAAAAAGGTCCACCGCGTAACCCGGATTCTTCAGGCACACCTCGACGCGGCCGTCATTGCTGACCAGCCAGAAATAGCGGCCGTTGCGCGGCCCATCGGTGAATTCGATCTGGATGACGGTCCTGCCCGGCGGCATCTCCGCCGTGTTCAGGCGCCGGTGCACGTTCCATACCAGCCAGCCGGGATCCAGGTCCTCCGGTTTGATGTCACGCGCCCAGCGTTGACCCCAGGCACCGATTCCGGTGAGCACCGGCCGGAGCTCCTGGCCTGCTTTCGTCAGCACGTATTCGAACACGCCGCTGCCCGACTTCTTCCTTTCGACGATCTCCGCATGCTCGAGCGAAGCGAGCCGCTCCTTGAGCAGGGTCGCCGAGATCCGCGGCACGCCGCGGCGGATGTCGTTGAAGCGGGTGCTGCCGGCCAGCAGCTCGCGAATGACCAGCAGGGTCCAGCGCTGCGTCAGGACTTCCGACGCCAGTGCGACCGGGCAAAACTGTCCGAAGCCACGCTCCGCTGCTTGTATCATCGCCAGGATCGTAGCGCAGGGGACCCTCCCGGTCAGGTCCAGAAATCGGACTGGATCGCTCCAAGCAGGGGCGGCCATCATGCGCGCATGGGCATTCCACTGATCAGCCGGCGCGCGGTGCTGGCCGCTGCCGCAGCCGTCGCAATACCCGCAGTCGGCGCGGCCGGGTCCGATCCCCGGGCGGGCCGGAAGGGCAGGTCTGGCATGAGCTTCGATCGTGAGCGATTTGTCGAGGACTGCGTCGCGGCGAACCGGGATGCGGACAGCCAGGCCGCCGTACGCGAGGTGCTGGCCCGCGCGGTCTCGAACCCCGCCTCGGTGCTAGCCGCGCTCGGACCGCCCCGGATGGCAGGCCTCGACGTCCTGCACCGCTCGCCCTCGCTGACGATCTTCGCGGCCAAGTGGGCGCCGCAGATGAATCTCGTCGCGCACGATCATCGCCTGTGGGCGCTGATCGGCATCTACACCGGCCGCGAGGACAACATCTTCTGGCGCCGGACGGCGGACGGCATCCAGGCCTTCGGCGCGGACGTCCTGTTCGCCGGCGATGTAGCGGCACTCGCGGCCGATGCGATCCATTCCGTCACCAACCCGCTGCCGCGGCACACGGCCGGCATCCATATCTATGGCGGCGATTTCTTCGACACGCCGCGCAGCCAGTGGGATGCGGAGACGCTGGCGGAACTGCGCTCCGACGGCGACACCATCCGCGCCATGTTCGAGCGTGAGAACGAGCGCCAGCGGGAAGGAGCGCGCTGACTGAGTCAGCGGTCACTCGAGCAGCTCGACCGCATCCATTGCCCGCTTCAGCATGGTGTTCAAGTCCTCCACGCCTGCGTACTGCTTGACCTGGACGGTCACGACGTAGAGGAAATCCGGGTCCGCCTTGGCGCTGGGGGAACCCGGCACCTTCGAATCCAGCACCCTGGCAATCTTGGAAACAGGCCATTCGTACTGGGGAACCCCGCCGTAATTGCCCTTGCGCGCCACGATGTCCGGCCAGGACCGGGCTTCGTCGGGAGGAGTGGTGGGCGCCGGCTTCGACCAGCGCGAGATCTTCACGTAGGTCTCCTCCATCGGGTCCTCGGACACCAGGAAGTTCGCGATGTCCCACTGCACCGCGCCATCGTCCAGGTAATAGGCGAACTGGATCGAGAGGCGGCTGTCCTCTCGGATGTCCTGCAGCCAGTCGTCCAGGTCCAGCCGAAATCGGGTCGAGGAGAACTTGATGCGCTTGCCGATGGCGAGTTCGAGGCGATGCGACTTGAACGACTCGGGATGCAGTTCGGGCAGCGTCAGGAACGCCTGCCAGTCGCGCAACGGGGCGGCGTAGCCCGTATAGGCGTAGTCGCTGAGGAACCGCATCTGGGCCGCAATCCCGTGCCGCAACCCTGACGGGGCGATCTGGAGGATCAGGTCAGCGCCATCCGGTTTTGGCAGCGCGAGCACGCTCGCGATGACATCGGCAAACCCGAAGTGCCAGGTGCGCAGCTGCCACTTCCGGCCGTGGCGATCGGTGTGCCACTCATCCGAGTCTGCCGGGCCCAGGGAGGTGATGCGCACCATCTGGTCGGCGACCGGGCGGGTCAGCGGCATGCCTTTCAGCAGCAGGTCCATGAACGCTTGCGAGTCGCGGAACAGGTCCGCCAGGGGCACCGCCGAAGGCTTGCGCAGCTTCACCACGGCGACGCCCGAACTCAGGGCGATGTTCAGTTCGCCATCGGGCGGCAATGTGACGTCGGCCGTGCGCGTCGCCGGCACCTGGTCCCACTCGCCGTTGGCCTGCTGCGACACGATCTGCAAAGTGGCCGCCCAGTTGCCCTTGGCCAGCAGGCGGCGCGAGTTCTCGCCGTGGGGAAACAACCGGTCGTGATGCTGGCGCAGCAATTCGGCCAGCGAGTCGTCGTAGAAATCGTTGGTCGCCTTGACGAAGGCGGACGCAAATTCCCGGTACGACATGGGCAGCGCAATGGTCTCGTCGAGCGTGGCGACGATGGAGATCGGCGCGATCGGCACTCCAAAGGACTGGCGCGTATTCAGCCGCGCGGCCGACTTGAACTCCGGATTCAGGATGCGCCCGATCGGCAGGGCGTAATTGAGGTTCTCGTTCGGCGACACGGCGACCACGATGCCGATCACGCGGCCTTTCCCGTCGAGCAGCGGGCCGCCACTGTTTCCCGGCGAGGCGGCCGCCGAAAAGCGCAGCCAGTTCCAGGCTCCGTCGCGTTCCTCGGGTGTCTCCGACGTGAGCAGGCCGTCGCGAATGACGATGCCCTCGCCCAGCGCATTGCCGATGGCGTGCGCAGCGCCGCCGATCGCGGCGCTGGTGTTGACCGGCAGCGGCCTGGCAGCAATGGCGTCGCGCAGCGAGAAGACGGCGTAGTCCTCGGCGAGCGAGAGCTGGTGAATCTCCGCGATCTCATGGATGGCGCCGCCCTGGCCGCGGATCGACACGGTCTCGTAAGGGGCGGTGATCGCCGCTACCAGCACGTGTGCCGCGGTCACGAAGCGATTGTCGCCGAGCACGAATGCGGTGCCGATCGGCTGGTACGGGTCCTGGCGTATCGCGAACGGAATCAGTTCCAGCGGCAGCGGACGTTCGTAGCGCAGCGCGCCCTCCGGCCGCTTCGGCACGACCACCTCGAACGTAGCCGCCCGCGCCTTCTTCTCCAGGGCGGCACCAAGCGCCGCGGCCGAGGCGCACGGAGCCGCAAGCCCGGCCACGATCAGGCCAACGGCGATGACGCGGATCGGGCACTTCCCTGGCACGGCGGACATCGGGGACCCTCGGCGTGAAGTGATCGGGGTCTTGCAGATACCTTGGTCTGGTGATTCTAGAGCGGATCGGCGGTGCTTGATGCGCGCGCTGCGAGCCGCAGGCAGCTGCCAGAAATATCGACACTCGATAAAGCTCTTGACGATTTACGATAATGATAATATCGTTTATCGATGTACCCGATCATCCGGGCCGCACGCTCGCTGCCGCCAGGCTTCTCCGCCGTGCTGCCGACTGCGCACGGGGTGCTGCGCGTCCTCATCGTCCTGAACTGGCTGGCCGGCGCCGCATTCCTTGCACTGCTCGTCGTGGCGCCCAACGAGCAATGGATCATGAGCGCCTACAAGCTCTCGCCCTCGCCCGAAGCAGAGCGGCTGATTTTCGGCTTGCGCGCGATCCTGGTGCTCATCATCGCCACGATTCCGTTCAACCATGTCGTCCTCAGGCGGATGCTTGCCATCGTCGGGACGGTACGCGCGGGCGACCCGTTTGTCGCGACCAACGCGCACCGATTGCGGGCGATCGCCTGGGCGCTGCTCGCCGTGCAGCTTCTCGGCCTCGTCATCGGACTGATCGCCGGAGCCCTTTCGACGCCGGCGCGTCCGGTCGATATCGACGCCGGATTTTCGATCAGCGGATGGCTCGCCGTGCTGCTGACCTTCGTGCTCGCGCGCGTCTTCGCCGAGGGCGAGCTGATGCGCCGGGATCTCAGAGGGACGATCTGAGGATGGCGATCATGGTGAAACTGGACGACGTGCTGTACGCGCGTCGCATGACGCTCACCGAGCTCGCGGAACGCGTCGGCATTTCGATCGTAAACCTTTCGATCCTGAAGACCGGAAAGGCACGCGCGATTCGCTTCTCGACGCTGGATGCCATCTGCGCCGCGCTGTCATGCCAGCCCGGCGACATTCTGGATTTTCGGCCCGACGCCGCGACGCGCGAGCAAACCGCAGTGAGCGGGATGCGGCGCAAGCGGGCCTGACGATCCCGGGACAGCAGGCATGGATCGGGTTACGTTCGTATCGTCGTCGGGATTCGTGTGGCTCGCTCTCGCAATTCACTTTGCCGGCGGGTTGGTGAGCATCGTTGCGGGGACCGTCGCGCTCTCGGCAACCAAGGGCGGGCGGCTCCACAGGCGCAGCGGCCTGGTCTTCACCTGGTCGATGATCGTCCTCGGCCTCACGGCGGCGGGAATCGGTACCTACGAAGGAGTACCGAGCCAGGTCTTCGCCGGGCTCCTGGCCGCTTACCTGGTCTTCACGGCGATGACGACGGTCAAGCCATGGCCGGGCATCGGCCAACGCGTCAACGTTACGCTGATGGTGCTGGCATTCGCCTACGCGCTGGCGTCCCTGTACGGCGGCGTGAACGAATGGCTGGATCCCACGGTGGAAGTGGTGGGCCGCCCGCGGGTCGTGCCGCCGCTGGTCGTGGGCACCGTCATTCTGCTCGCGGCAATCGGCGACCTGCGCGCGATTCGCGCCGGCGGCCTGCAGGGATCGCGACGACTCGCGCGGCATCTGTGGCGGATGTGCTTCGCGCTGTTCGTCGCAACGGGCTCGTTCTTCCTGGGGCAGATGAAGTTCATCCCCCAGCCCGTGCGTATCGTGCCCCTGCTCCTCGTATTCGCTCTTGCGCCGGTCCTGTTCCTCTTCTATTGGATGTGGCGCGTGCGCGTACGCGGCCGCCTGGGCGGCATCGTCATCCACTGACGAGTCGCCAGGAGAATCGCCTGCATCGCGACACCGTCCTCATCGCACTGGCTGCGCTGCGGATTGCAGGCCACGCCGGGGTGCAGGAACGCCGGGAAAGTGTCCCTGATCGCCTTGATGATCTGCCCCCAGGACTGGGCGATGTCGCCGCGGAACAGCGGGTCACTGGGGTCGTCCTCGCGACCTGAGAAAGCGCAGGCGGATTTTCCGTTCAGCGTGCCGTCGTCGTTCTTGAGGCTCTTGCCGTTGCCGGTGATTTCGCCGGCCAGAGAATTGGCACTCATTTTGTTGAGCTTTGCCACACGCTATGACTTCTGATGCGCCGGGTCAATCAGAAATCGGCTTATGTTGAGCCGAACGGCGGATTGGTGCGGTGTCCGTGGCACCCAGGTCATGCCGGACAGGTGCCTGTACCTGCCGCTGAGGGAGTCATGAAAAATGAATGGGATCACCCGATTGATCGGTCGCTCGTGGTGCCTGCTGGCACTGAGAAGACTGGCTGAAGGCGCAATCAGGGCGGGGCTGACAGGATCCTGACCTCGCCGGGCGATTCCTGGGACTGGTTGTCGAACGCGCCAGTCACCGCCACGCCTGGTCGGCCGAACGCCACATTGGTCAGGTAGCGCGCCGGAAACTCCATCATTCCCAGGAGCTCGCCGCCGGGCGAGAACTTGAGCAGGCGTCCCTCGCCGTAGAGGGCGACGTAAAGATTGCCGTCCGGCCCGATCTCCAGCCCGTCCGGACCGGTCAGCGGATACGGGGAGCGATAACGTGCGGGCCGCGGAATCTTCGCCAGATCCACGAACGTGCGGGGCCTGCCGAGTCGGCCTCCGTCCTCGATGTCGTAACGGAGAATCCTGCCCCGCAGGTGCTCGCTGACGTAGAGCACGTCGCCTGCCACGTGCACGCCGTTGGGATAGTCCAGTCGGCCAGCGATGGGCCTCAGCACGCCATCGGCCGACAGGTGCATGATCCATCCGCGCGGAGCCCACCCCAGGCCGAAGATGCCGGGCCTGCTGAAGTAAATGCCGCCCTTGCCGTCGGCGCTCGCGTCATTTGGCCTCCCGAGCAGCAAACCTGGCCTGGCGCGACGCCACCGCCGCAGCTCCTTTCCCGTGGCATCCACCGCAACGAGACGCGCGCCAAGGTGACAAAGCACGACGAAACCCTCGCCGTACGGCGCGATCGCCGTCGGGCCGCAGCCTTCCTGCTCGAAGAAGGCGCGCGGGCCCGCGGCATCGACGACCGTGATGCGATCGGCACGCATCTCCGCGAAGTAGAGCTTGTCTCCCTGCCACAGCGGCCCTTCCGGGTAGAGCGCGGGGATCACGCGCGCCTCCTCGGCGCGGGCCTGGCCGGTGCCCGCGAGCGCCAGCAACAGCAGCAGGACTCTAGCCGCCATCCACGCGGGCCCTCATGCGCAGCGCCATCAGCGCGAGTCCGCACAGCACCACGACCGCGGCGAAGCCCAGCATGATGTCGCGCGTGCCGAAGATGCGCATCAGCCAGAGCGGCGCGCCGAGGGTGCCCGCGACGTTGCCGATGGTGGTGATGGAGTAGACCAGGCCGGCGACGCGGCCGCCATGCTGCGCGTCGGCGAGCAGCAGGCGCACGGCGAACGGTGAGAAGAAGCTCAGCAGCATCATCGGCAGGAACAGCAGTGCGACGGAGGCCGCCAGCACCGCCGGCGGGTCGTAGCCGAGGTTCTGCAGCATCCAGTCGAGCAGGCCGGCGGCGAAGAAAGGCACCGCGAGCACGAACGCGCCGGCGGCCAGCACCACGCCGCCCAGCACGCCCGAGCGCGGCCTGCGGTCGGCCACCCTGCCGCCGAGATAGTAGCCCGCCATCATCGACAGCATCACCGTCGCGATCATGCAGGCCCAGGTCTCGATCGCGCTGCCGAAGTAGGGCGTCATCAAGCGGATCGCGGCCATCTCGACGCCCATCAGCGCGGCGCCGAGCAGGAAGCCGATGAACAGGATCGCCACGGGTTTCCAGGCCTGCACGTTGCCGCTCCCGCTCATGCGCGGCCGGCGCGGCAGCGCCGGTCGTAGGCGCCGTAGCCGACCGGCGCGAAGTCGTCCGTGAACGGCTCGCCCTTGGCCGGGGCGTTCGCGCGCCGCACCGCGAGCATGGACTCGAGCGGATAGCGCAGCGCATGCGCGGCCTGCAGTTCCAGCGCGCGAGTTCGCAGCTCGGCGGCCGATTTCGCCGCGCCATCGTGTGCGACCAGCACCCAGTTGCCGCCAGCGCGGTAGAGGTCCACGTTCGGAAACACCGCGCGCGCGGTCGCAACCATGCGGTCGAGGTCGAGCACCGACGGCATGATGTTCTGCGCCACCACGCCGCCGGGCGCCAGCCGGCGCTTCAGGATGGTGAAGAACTCCTGCGTGACGAGGTGAAAGGGCACCAGCGTGCCCTGGTAGGCGTCCACGAGGATGAGATCGAAGCTCTCGTTCGAGCGCGCCATGTACACGCGGCCGTCGACGGTGACGAGCTCGAGCCGCGGTCCCGGCCGCACGCCAAAGTAGCGCTGCGCCAGTTCCACCACGCCGGGATCGAGCTCGATGCAGGTGACGCGCGCGCCCGGGATGAAGTCGTGCAGGTAGCTCGCGACGCGGCCGCCACCGAGGCCGATGTCCACCACGCGCACCGCGCGCGGCGCATAGGCCAGCGCGACCGTCATGTAGCGCGTGTACACGAGCGGCAGCTCGCTGGGGTCTTTCGGGTTGTAGCGGCTCTCGGTGAACAGGCACTGGTTGACGCCGAAGCGCATCGTCAGGTACTTGCCGTCGCGGTCCACATAGGTCGTGGCGTACTGCGACTCGCGCCGCGCGACCGTGCCGTAGCGGAACGCCTGCGCCCAGGCCGCCGGCGCCTGCGCCGCGCCCAGGACCGCCAGCAGTTGCATCGTGAACGCGCGCCGGTCGAGCCGATCCTGCAACTCATCCTCCCGCAACACCCGCGCAGTCTGTCATCAGGATGTCATCATAACCGCGCCGGCTCCACTAGAATTCAGGCCATGCAGCTTCGCACGTCCGAGATCCTGCTCGAGTTCGCGCGCACGTTTCAGGGTGAGCGCGTGCGCCTCGGCGATCTCGATCAGCTGCTCGCGGATCGCGCCTTCGGCTTCCTGATGCTGGTCTTCGCGCTGCCCAACACGCTGCCGCTCGGCATTCCGGCGATCTCGACCGTGACCGGGATCCCGCTCGCACTGGTCGCGTTCCAGATGGTGCTGGGCATGCCGAAGCCGTACCTGCCGGGCTGGCTCGCCCGCCGGTCGCTGCGCCGCAACGACTTCGAGCGGCTGGTTCGGGCGACGGCGCCGAAGCTGGAGCGGCTGGAACGGGTCATGAAGCCGCGCTGGTCCTGGCTCCAGAATCGCGCGGCCGAGCGCTGCCTGGGCGCGTTTTGCCTGCTGCTGGCCGTCGTGCTGGCACTGCCGATCCCGTTCGGCAACGTTCCGCCGGCAGTCGCGGTCACGCTCATCAGCCTCGGCATCATCGAGAAGGACGGCGTGCTCATGACGGTCGGCTTTGCCGCGGGCATCGGCTCGCTGCTGTTCGTCTGGGGCGTGCTGTGGGCCATGATCGGCGCCGCGATCAAGTTCATGCGCGTGACCGCCGGCGCCTGAGCAGGCACCGGCATGCACGCCCGACCCTGGTCAAGGACCTGTCTGCCGGCTGCCGAGGACGTTCAGGATCATCCGTCCCGCCATCACGCAGGTCAGCGCATTCCCGAAATCGTAGCTCGGCGCGACTTCCACGATGTCCATGCCCACGATCCGGTTCCGCCGCGCCACGTTCCTCAGGAGCGGCGCCAGCTGCCAGTAATAGATGCCACCGGGCGTCGGCGCCATCACCGCCGGCATCTCGACCGGATCGAGCCCGTCCGCATCGATCGTCAGGTACACCGGCACCGCTTCCGGAATGGTCCCCAGCACCGGATCCATCCCTTCCGTGTGGATCTGCCGCGCGCTGAAGAGCTTCGATCCCCAGGCCTGCGCCGCCTCGACTTCCTGCCGGCGCGCGCTGCCGATGCCGCGCAGGCCGATCTGCGTCATGCCGCAAACTGCCGGATTCTCGCTCGCCCGGCGCAGCGGATTGCTGTAGCCGCGCCGGATGCCGCCGACCTCGTCGCGCCAGTCCAGGTGCGCGTCCACGTGCAGGATGTAGACCGGTTCGCCGACCGCATCGAGCGCGTCCAGCACCGGGATCGAGACGCCGTGATCGCCGCCGAGCACGATCAACTGCGCCTTCTGGCGGAAGAAATGCCGCGCGCGCTCCGTGATCGCCGCTGCGTACTCGCCGTAGTCGCCCGTGCGCGACCAGCCGACATTGCCGATGTCCATGTGGCGGGGCGGCAGCACCGAGGCGAGGTCGGTGCCGGTGTCGAAATCCCAGTTGCCGGCGTTGTAGCAGAAGACCCTGGACGCAGCGCGGATCGCGTCCGGCGCCTTGGCCTGGTCGTTCGGAAAGACGTCGTGCGCATAGGGCTCGCTGTGCCGGATGCCGAGCACCGCGACGTCCGCGTCCCAGCCGGCCGGGTCGGTGACGACCGGCCAGTCGAGGAACGGGCGAACGGGTCTTTCGGTCGGCAGCAGGTTCATGCCCTCAGGTCCTCATGCGGCCGGCGTCGATCTTAAGCCAGAGCAGGGCGGCCGCGATCGAGGTGGCGGCTCCGGTCGTGAACACGAGCCGCCAGTCCTGCCCGGCGGAGAGCGCCGCGATGATCGGCGTCGCTACCAGGCCGCCGAGGTTCCCGCCCGTGTTCAGCACCGCCGTCGCCGCCATCGTATCCGAGGGCTGCAGGCGCATGGCCGCACCCCAGAACGGCCCCTCGTTCAGTTCCACGCAGGCGAAGCCCATGCACAGCGCCGCCACTGCGCAGTAAGGACTTTCGAGCGCGACCGTCAGGTACAGGAAGAGCGCCGCGAGCGGCAGCGCGGTAAGCGGAATGATCCGCATGCCCGTCGTGTCCCCGAAGTAGGCGCGCAGCGTATCCGCCAACCTGCCGCCGGCCGCGGCCGCGACGCCCGCGACCAGGAAGGGCAGGGCGGCGAGCCAGCCGCTCTCCAGCACCGACAGCTTCCGCTCCTGCACCAGGTAAAGGAAGCTCCAGAACATCACGAGGTAGAACACGTAATTCATGATCGTGTAGGAGAGCGTGATCAGGAGGATCTGCGGATCCGAGAGCACGCGCAGCACGCGCTTCCAGGTGAGCGGCGCGGTTGCGTTGTAGGAAGGATTGCCCGCGAGTTCCAGCAGTTCCGTTTTCGAGACCCTCGTGTGCAAATCGGGCCGGTCGCGCGCGAACCACCACCAGAGCGCGACGAGGGCGAGCGAGGGGATGCTCGAATAGACCAGCGCCTTCTGCCAGCCATAGGTTTGCATCAGCCAGGCGATGAGCGGGGAGGCCGCCGCTGCGCCGAACCAGAGGCCGGTGACCGTGAGGCCCTGCAGCGAGGACCAGGAGCCGACCGGGTACCAGTGGCGGATCGTGCCCGAGCAGACTGGGAACAGGGCCGACTGCGCCGCGCCCAGCACGCCGCGGGCGAGGAGCAGCATCAGGAAGATCGCGCCGGTCGCCGCAGCCAGCGGCGCGCTCGCCGTCAGCACGCTCGCGATCGCGGTCGTGAGCCCGATCGCGGTGAGCATTTTGCGGGCGCCCACCACCTGGCCCAGCAGCGACATCGGGATCTGGAACACCGTGTAGGTGAACAGGAAAGCCGTCATCACCCAGCCGATCTGGATCTGGGAGAGACCGAGGTCCGGCATGATCCGCTCGGCCGCGACCGAGACGCCCTGGCGCTGGATGTAGCCCGTGAACGCGAAGCCGAAGATCATCGCGAAGACGAGGGTGCGGATGCGGGGCAGGCGCATGAGGGCGCATTCTTGCGCGGCCATGCGGCAAATGCACGCGACAGGGCGCCCGAATGGCTCGGCGAGCCGTGCCTCCGGGGCCGACAATGCACCGGCGGCAGGCCCAAGATGGCGGCTTCGGAGGAACGTGTCGGGAGCCGACTGCGATGACCGCCGGATTCACCGCTCGCATGGTCGCTGCCGCCCTGTTGATCGCAGCCGGCTGCGAGCGGGCCGGTCCGCACGTGGAGGTGATGGAGTCCTCGGTGACGACCGGCGATGGGGTCCGCCTCTACTACCGCGTCGCGGGCAGCGGAACCCAGACCATCATCGCGCCGTTCGCGCTCTACCATGGCACGGCGCTCGACCGCCTCGCCAAGGGTCGGCGCATCGTCACCTTCGATCCCCGCGGGCGCGGCGCCTCCGATCCCGTTTCACCCGAGGACCTGTCGCTCGACCACCTGCTCGATGATCTCGACGCCGTGCGCCGCGCGGTCGGCGCGGAAAAGGTCACGCTGCTCGGCTGGTCGGGCGGCGGGATGGAAGGATTCGCCTACGCCTTGCGCCATCCCGGACGGGTCGAACGCATCATCCAGCTCGCGCCGGTCGCGGCCCGCTTCGATCCTTACGGCCGGCAGATGATGGACGACCGCGGTCGCCGCACCGACGCCGCCGCGATCGAGGAATTCAGGGCGCGCGTCGGCCGGGGCGAATTCGCCGGCGACAGCGCCGGGCAGTGCCGTGCGCGCACGCGGATCACCGATCCTGCCACGTTTGCGGATCCGGCCCGCATGCCCGAGGTGCCGGACGTGTGCGTGCACCGCAACGAGCACGACGACCTGCTCGGCCCGTACTTCGGCAAGCTGTTCGAGTTCATCGACGGCTATGACTACCGCGCCAGGCTGGCCGAGGTCGCCGTGCCGCGGCTCGTGATCCATGGCGCAGCCGACAACACGCCGCTCGAGGGCAACCGCGAATGGGTCGCCGGCCAGCCCAATGCGCGCATCCTCGTGATCGAAGGGGCGGGCCATTGGCCGCACTACGAGAAGCCCGACGAGACCCTCGCGGCGATCGAGACCTTCCTGGCCGGCGACTGGCCGGCCGGCGCCCAGGCCGTGCCCTGATCCGGTTCTTCGCCCATCCGCCGACGGCGTAGTTCGAACCCGCCGGTCGTCACCCGTCACAACCCGCTGGCGGCGCCGTGCGACTCCGGCAAAATGTCCCACGATTCAGGGAGCAGGGGTTCGACATGGGCAAGTGGATCAAGCGGATCTCGGCGGCGCTCGGGATCCTGGTCGTGGCGGCAATCGCCGGACTCGCCATCGCCTTGAGCTATGAAGCGGACTGCGGTCCAGCTCCCACCCTCGCAGACGGAGCCACCACCATGAGAGCCATCGTCCGCCGCTGCTACGGACCGCCCGACGTGCTCGCGCTCGAGACCATCGCGAAGCCGGTTCCCAAGGACGATCAGCTGCTCGTGAGGGTGCACGCCGCGAGCGTCAATCCCGCGGACTGGCACCTCGTGCGCGGCGAGCCGTACCTGATGCGACCCGACGTTGGCTTCGGAAAGCCGAAGAATCCGCGTATCGGCATCGACTTCGCCGGCACCGTCGAAGCGGTCGGCAAGGACGTTACCCTGTTCCAGCCCGGTGACGAGGTGTTCGGCGGCGGCAACGGCTCGCTGGCCGACTACATCGTGATCAAGGAAACCGGCAACCTCACGCGCAAGCCCGCCAACATCAGCTTCGAGGAAGCGGCCGCCGTCAACGTCGGCGCGCTGACGTCGCTGCAGGCGCTGCGCGACGGCGGGCTGGTCAAGGCCGGCCACAAGGTGCTGATCAACGGCTCCTCGGGCGGCGTCGGCACCTATGCGGTGCAGCTCGCCAAGTGGCTGGGCGCCGAGGTGACGGCGGTCTGCAGCACACGCAACGTCGAGCTCGTGCGCTCGTTGGGCGCCGACCGAGTCATCGACTACACGCAGGAGGATTTCACCCAGGACAGCGCACGCTACGACGTGATCATGGATAACGTCGCAGGCCGCCCGATCCTCGAGATCCGGCGCGTGCTGAAGCCGCAGGGCAAGTACCTCGTCATCGGCGGCGGCGGGCCCGACGCCGGCCCGTGGCTCGGCGCGCTGAAGGCGCCGATCAAGGCCTTCGTCATCTCCTGGTTCGTGGACCAGGAACTGAAATTCTTCCTGTCGCACGTCAGCGCCGAGGACCTCGGCGTCATCGCCGGGCTGCTGGAATCCGGCACCGTCAGGTCCGTCATCGATCGCCGCTACCCGCTGGAGCAGGCCGCGGAGGCGATGCGTTACCTGGAAACCGGCCGCGCCCGCGGCAAGGTGATCGTCACGATCGGCTAGAACGAGAGCACCAGGCCTTCGCGCGGCGGCACGGCGCCGTCGAGCAGGCGGGACCAGCTCTCGAGAGTGGCGCCGGCGCCCGCCAGCCGATGCGCCGTGACGAAGCTGCGCGAAGCCGCGTAGAACGCGCGCAGGTCACGCAGCATGGCCGCGCCCAGCGACGCGTCGGCTTGCATGCGAACCGTGTAGTAATCCGGCACGAAGAAGAACTCCGGCTTCGGTCCCTCGAGCGCGGCCGCCGGCAGCACGACGCCGCCCGGCTTGCTGCCCCAGTCGGTTGCGCCGACCAGGATGCTGCGCGCGAGGGTAGCGCGGAGTGCAGCGTGCACGGCGGCGGTCAGCGATTCGCGTCCGAGGAAGTCGAGGTACACGGCCGGCGCCGCCGCCTGCAGCGACTGGACCGCCTCGTAAATCAGCACCTCGTGATAGAGGCCGGTCTCGCGCACGTAGGCGGCATTGCGCGCGGACGTGAGCGCGACGAGGCGCGCATCGCCCAGTCGCCGCAGCTGGTGCGCGGTGGCGAGCGCCGTCTTCGAGGATGCGCTCGACACCACGACCGATCGCGGACGCGGCTCGCCCTGGTGCACGCAGTCCGCCGCCCACCAGCCGGTGCCGTAGAGCGGACGGAAGATCGCCTGCTCGGGCTCGTAGGCAGCGTCGTAGGCGGGATCCGCGGCCGTGTTCAGGTACTGGTTGTACACACGCGCCTTCGTGCCGCGGTGCGCGGCGCCGTCCGTGAAACCGCGCGGCCCGGCCCTGGCGGGAAACACGTCCAGCGACTCGGCCATGGGGTAGTAGCCGTAGAACCGGTCGCCTTCCCTCACTCCGGTGGCTCGCGATTCGGCGACCGTCGCGAAGCCCCAGACCGGCAATCGGCCCCAGCCTGCGGGTGCCGGGAAGAAATCCCAGTAGCCCAGCGAACCTTCGCCCATCGCCGCGTAGGTGACGTTGTTGGAGGTGAGCGCGAACAGCTCGAGCGCCAGCCGCGCGGCGCCCTCGGGCAACGGCGCCGGCGTCGCAACCGTGACGCGCGCGACGCGCAGATCATCCTTGCGGATGTGGACTTCCTGCATGGGCCCTACATCTGCCTGAACAGGTGCAGGAAATTGCGGCTGACCGGCAGCACCTCGTCGCGGTTCTTCAGGTGGATGTCGGCGGTCTCGTTCTCGCCGCGGCGCACGTGGCTGATCGCGCGCAGGTTCACGATCGCCGAGCGGTGCACCTGCATGAACTGCGCGGGATCGAGTCTTGCGGCGAGTTCCCGAAGCGGCGTGCGTACCAGGGCATCGGCCGGCTTGCCGTCGTCGCCGCGCCAGGCGATGCGCGTATACTTGGTGTCGGAGCGCAGGTAGTCGACGTCGTCCACGGCGATCAGCCGCAGTGTCTGTCCGACCTGCGCGCGGATCCAGCGCAGCGGCTCCGTTCCGGACCGGTCCTGCAGGCGGGCAAGCTGCTCGCTCAGCTGCAACAGCAGCGCCTCGGTATGGGTCGCGGGCGTCGCCGCGCGCAGGCGTTCCTGGAGCCGTGCCACGGTCGCGGCGAGTCGGGCCGGTTCCACCGGCTTGACCAGGTAGTCGAGCGCGCCCTGCGCGAAGGCCTGCACGGCGTAATGATCGTAGGCGGTGACGAACACGAGGTGGGCGCGGCGCCCGACATGCCGCGCGGCTTCCACGCCGGTCAGACCCGGCATCTGCACGTCCAGGAAGCAGACGTCGGGCCGTGTCTCCTCGAACAGGCTGATGGCCTCGCGGCCATTGCGCGCCTGCGCCACGATCTCGAGCGCGGGCCAGGCCTGCGCGAGCTGGCGCGCGAGCGCCTCGCGCAGCAGCGGCTCGTCGTCCGCGATCAACGCCGTGGGTCTTTCAGCGGTCACCGGGCCTCCGCGCGGGCGGGAAACTGCACGACCGCGACCACGCCTCTGGGTTCGCGCGAGCGTATCGCAAGCGTGGCCGCGTCGCCGAAGACGAGCTCCAGCCGCTCGCGCAGAGCGGCGAGCCCGGTGCCCAGCCCGCGGTCGGTCGCCTGCAGGCCCGCGCCGTCGTCGGAAACGGCCACGCGGCAGCGATCCTCGTACCGGCGCACTTCGATCTCGATACGGCCGCCTTCCTCATTCGGGTCGATGCCGTGGCGGATGGCGTTCTCGACCAGCGTCAGCAGCGTCATCGGCGGGCAGCGCAGGCCGAGGGCCGCCTCGTCCACCTTCAGTTCGAACTGCAGCCGGTCGGGCATGCGCATCCGCATCAGCTCGAGGTAGGCGCGCACCAACCCGAGTTCCTGCCCGAGCGTGGTCGCCGGTTCGTTGAGCCTGGGCACGGCGGCACGCAGGTAGGCGACGAGGCTCCTGAGCACATCCGAAGCCTGCGGCGAGCCCGCGTCCACCAGCGCCTGTACGTTCGCGAGCGTGTTGAACAGGAAATGCGGCGCCACCTGGGCCTGCAGCAGGTTGAGGCGCGCGTCCAGCGCCTGGCGCTCCATCTCGCTCTGCGCGAGCTCGAGCGCGAGCGCCCGCTCGCGCGCCAGCGCCTCCTTCTGGCGCACCAGCGCGCCCAGCGCGACCCAGGGTGACATGAAGATCCCGAATCCCGTCAGTGTCCCGAATCCCGTCATGCGCTCCTGGACCTCCCAGAAAGGCGGCGCACCCGGCTGCGTGGACCAGATCCACATCGTCACGGTCACGACCGGCACGCTGGCGGCGACTGCCACAACCTGCAGCACCCAACGCGGCAGCCAGCGCGGCATCCGCTTCGGCCATTGCTCGAACAGGCTGAAGACCATCATCGCGACCAGCCCGACGCCGACGAAGCGCTCGACGGCGGACCAGAAGCCGGAATTCCAGCCGAGGCCGAACAAGGCGCCCCAGAAGAAGGAGAAGGACAGCGTGAACGCAACGCGCTTCCAGTTGAAGGCGAGCGCCAGGCCGCCTGGCCGGTCAGTCAGGATCACCGCGGACATGGAACGAGGATAGTCTAAGCGCGGCGCATCGTCCCCGGTCCCGCAGTCATTGCGACCGGCGGCGGATCCGCGGACCCCGGCCGCGCCGGCAGCCGACGAACGGCATCCCCGCCACTATGGAAATGGGTCGGAGAACTTCGGGTCTGCCAGGAACTCCTCGTCGGTAAACGTGTTCAGGAACGCCTCGAGAGCGTCCTTGTCCTCGGTGGTCAGGTTCAGGCGCTTGGGTCCGCAGCACATGTTCGAGTGGAAGAAGATGTGAAGGCCGGGGTTCAACTGGATGCCGTTGTCGTAATGCTCGATGACTTCGCGCAGCGTCGCGAACCGACCATCGTGCATATAGGGCCCGGAGACCGCGATGTTGCGGATCGATGCGGCCCGGAACTCGCCGCGCCCCGCCGCGGTGCCCGGGTCGGTGATCGTATCGTCCAGGCCGTTGTTTGCAGGGAATGGGTTGGCATGGACTTCCAGCGTGTGGCAGTGGAAACAGGCACCGCCAATGTAGACTTCGCGGCCGCGCAGTTCCTGCGCGGTCAGGACCGCGCCAGGGTCGGCCGGGACGTCCTGGTCCATGGGGTGGAAGGCCAGGTCGAAGCGCGCGCGGTAGGACATCATCGAGCGCAGGAACTGCGCGAGCGCCCTGGCCACGCGATCGAGGCTGATCTCGGGAGTCCCGAAGGCGGCCTCGAACAACGGTGGATAGAAATCGGCTTCGCGCAGCTTCGGCTCCAGCATGCTGAGCGGATTGCCGAGCTCCAGCGGCTCCTCGATCGGCATCAGCGCAAGTGCCTCCAGGGTCCGCACGCGCATGTCCGAGAAGTACTCGTTGGGCAGGTTGTACCGCGAATTCGCCAGCGCCATCGCGTGCCGTGCCAGCGGCACACCGAGCGCTCCGACGCTGAATCGATCGGACGACCCGAAGCCGCGCGCCTGCTCATGGCACGAACCGCAGGAGTGCGTATTGGTGATCGACAGCCGCTTGTCGTAGAACAGCACGCGACCCAGCGTGGCGCCGGCATTGGTGGTCGGATTCTCCGGCGGCATCGTGTCGGGCAACTGGGGATGTCCCGGGCTCGGACCGGTTTCCCGGAAGCGGAATGGCAACGGCAGGTCTGCATCCGCATAGGCGTAGGGCGACTCCGGCAGCACCGGCCGGCCAGGCTCCGGCGCAGGCACGGCGATTGAGAATTCGTTCTCGCCGACGCCGCCAAAGCCGTCGAATGCCGTGATCTTGACTCGCGCGAGCCCGACGCCGGGCATCGAGCCGGCAACGCCGCTGTCGCTGGCGACCAGCGCATGCTGAGTCCCGCGGATCGACACCTGATACGAGAGCGGATCGCCGTCAGCATCCGTAAATGTTGCGCCGGCCTGCGTGGCATCGTGGACCACCTGCGATCCGGCGGCGACCAGCAGGTGCGGGTTTGGAGTCACCACGGTCGGCGGGTTGTTGGCCGTGATCGTGATCTGCAGCCCGTCGCGAACCGGGGCATTCTGGCCGTCGCTGGCACTGATGTTGATGACGACGAATCCCGGCTCGGTGCCCGGGCCGATGATGCGCGTACCCGAGACCCTCAATCCAAACGGGCCGTTGAACATCTCGACCGTGTAAGTCAGCGGATCGCCCTCCGGATCGACGAACACCGTGCCGCCCTTGATGACGTCGTATTCGAACGGGTGGTTCTGCACGAACACCTGGGACGTATTCGGCGACTGCACGACAGGCGGGCGATTCGGCGGCGCAGACGGGGGCGCGGGTGGCGGGCTGGCGATCGGTCCGTCCCCGCCGGCGTTGCCTCCGCCGCCGCAGGCCGTGACCGCGGCCAGGACTGCGAAGCCGAGAATGGCTCCTGTTAGCCGGCGCAACATCCCTGGTCCCATCCCCTGACGCCCCATCTTCGCCCAGTCCCTCAAGGAGTCAATCCCGGGGCGCCGGTCCGGCTAGAATCGCCGGAAACGGATGGAAGTCACTGATGTCGCAGGTATCCAGACGCGGATTTCTCGGCTTGTCGGCCGCCGGCGCCGCACTGGCCGTGGGCGCGCGTGCGCGCGCCGCCGCGCCGCCGGGCGGGCAGTTGCGCTCGCTCACGACGGCGGCCCGGCCGATCACCCCGGCCGAGCACGCCGCCCGCATTGCCAGGCTCCAGTCGCTGATGCAGCGGGACAAAGTCGCCGCCATGCTGGTCGAGGCGGGATCCTCGCTCGAATACTTCACCGGGATCCGCTGGCGGCGCTCGGAGCGCACCACTGCGGCGCTGATCCCGGCGGAGGGCCCGACCATCGTCGTCACGCCTTTCTTCGAGGTGCCGTCGGTCGAGGAGTCGCTGCGCATCGAGGCCGAGCTGCGCCCCTGGCACGAGGACCAGAGTCCGTTCGCCCTGGTCGCCGATGCGATGCGCGCCGGCCGCGCCCGGGGTCCGCTCGCAGTCGAATGGAGCACGCGCTTCTTCATCGTCGACCACGTGCGCAAGACGCCGGGATTCGGGCGCGAGGTGGTCTCCGGCGAGGCGCTGGTAAACGCCTGCCGCATGATCAAGTCCCCGGCCGAGCTCGCGCTGATGCAGGCGGCGAACGACGTCACGATCGACGCGATCCGCCACGTGCACCGGCAGATCCGGGCCGGCATGAGCGGCGTCGACATCGCCGCCCTGGTCACCGCCGCGCACACGGCCCTGGGCGGCCGGCACGAATTCGGGCTCGTACTGCTGAACGAGGCGAGCGCCTACCCGCACGGCACCGAGAAACCGCAGGTCGTGCGCGAGGGCTCGGTAATCCTGATCGACGCCGGCTGCAAGGTGCACGGCTACAGCTCGGACATCTCGCGCACCTGGGTGTTCGGCGAGCCGACCGCGCGCCAACGCGAGGTCTGGGACACCGTCCGGCGCGGGCAGGAGATCGCGCTCGAGACCGCGAAGATCGGCCTGCCGGTCGGCGACATCGACCACGCCGTGCGCGCGTACTACGAGGGACTCGGCTGGGCCAAGGATTACGGGCTGCCCGGCACTTCGCACCGTACCGGCCACGGCATCGGCATGGACGGCCACGAGCCGCCGAATCTGATGCGCGCGGACCGCACGCCGCTGGCGGCGGGCATGTGCTTCTCCGACGAGCCGGGCATCTACATCCCGGGCGAGTTCGGCGTGCGCATGGAGGACATCTGGCATATGGCGGAGCAGGGGCCGAAGCTCTTCACGCCGCTCGCCAGGTCGATCGACGACCCGATCTAGCGGGCGCGCGCTTCCTCGAGCCGCCGGCGCAGCCCCATCAGCGTCTCGAGCGGGTTTCTGCGGATCTGCAGTTGCACCAGCCAGCCCGGCACGGCGCCGCCCGGATCGGCGTGGATCAGGTAGGTGACGCGCGAACGGCCGGCGTCCAGCGCTTCGATCGTGTAGGAACCCTCGGCAAACTCCGTTCGAATCGTATCGACCGCCTGCGGGACCTCGGGCGCCGGCACGGCCCGGAACTCAACCTTCACCAGCCTCGACGCGCGGACGAAGTACACTTCCTGGTCAATGACCGCCTCGCGGTCGAGCACCGGCCAGGGCATGTCGGTGCGCGTGTAGATCAGCCGGCGCCGCGCCCCGGTCCTGCGCAGGATGGTGGCTTCTGCGCAGTCCGGGACCCATTCGCGATAGGCCGGAACGTCCAGCAGCACGGCGAGGATCTCGTTGGGGGTGCCCCTGACTTCGCCCTGGGCCCGCAGTTGTGGGAATGGCCGGCCCTCGACCATCCGCTGGCTGACGACGATGCCGTCCTTCTCGGTCACGCCCTCCCAGGCTCCCGCGTGGCCGGTAACGGGCAGGCATCCCACCAAGAACCCGAGGCATAGCCGGGCGATCCTGAGCGTCGTCACCCGTCATTGGACGCGGGTGCGGCGCAATCGTTTCACTGCTTCAGGGCGGGGAGGCGACCGGCGTGAATTCCAGGTGGTGGTAGTCGTAGCTGAAGTCCGCGACCGGTGACACCGCCTTCATCGTGATGCGCGAGGGCTTGCCGCCGGCGTCCAGCGAGAAAGTCACGTAGGCGGGCTCGGTCAGCGGGTCCTGCCAGCGCGCGACGAAGGTGTCGTAGGCCCAGTGCTCGAGCCTCGCGCGCATGCCCGGCGTCTGCAGGAAATCGATCGTGAGCGCGCCCGCGTCCTCGGTGATCTCGATCGGACCGTACCACACGTCCGCGTACTTGCCGGCGTACCACGGGAGCGGCAGCGAGGGCCGCGATTCCGGCCGGGAGGCCGCGGCCGCGCGCACGGCGTCGAGGGCCTTTGCATTGCGCTGCGCGACGAAGTCGGAGAAGGCCTGCGCCCAGTCGCGCTTCCGCAGGCCGAGGTAGTGATCGAGCAGCTCGTACTGCAGGCCCAGCAGGAAGGGTCCTTCCTCGGAATTCATCGCCATCGCGATGCCGACGCCCTGCTCCGGGATGAGCACGACCGTCGCGCGGAAACCTAGCGTAGCGCCGCCGTGCCCCAGGATGCGATGCCCACGGTAGTCCTGCACGTTCCAGCCGAGCGCGTAATTCCGGAACTTCGGTGTTGCGTCGGCGAGGGGACCGGGCAACGGCGTGATCGGCAGCGGCACGACGGGCTGCCACATTTCCCGCGCGCTCGCCTCGGAGAACAGCCGCTCCGCGGAGCCCGGCAGCTTGCCTCCCGCGAGCTGCACCAGCAGCCATTGCGCGAGGTCGTTGGCTCCCGATGCAATCGCGCCGGCCGGCGCCGAGTTCTCGCCGAGCGCCACCGCCTTCTCGTCGAAGGCGAGCTGCGCGCCGATGCCACGGATCTCGCCGACGCGGCCGTGCGGCAAGGCGCGGTCGGCGACCGACAGGCGATCGGGGTCGTTGGTGACGCTGCGCTCCATCCCCAGCGGCGCGAACACGCGCGCCTCGACGAACTCCTCCCAGCGCTGCCCGGAGACCGCCTCGATCACCGCGCCCGCGACGATGTAGAGGATGTTGTCGTAGGCGTAGGCCGAGCGGAAGCTGGTCGCGGGCTTGAGGAAACGCACGCGCCGCACGGTTTCCTCGCGGCTCAGGCTGGTCGCCGGGATGAACAACAGGTCGCCGTGGCCGAGGCCGAGGCCGCTCCGGTGCACCAGCAGGTCGCGCACGGTGATCTCGCGCGTGACCCAGGGGTCGTACATCTGGAAACCCGGCAGGTGGTCGATCACGCGGTCGTCCCAGCGCAGCTTGCCCTCGTCCACGAGGATCGCGAGCGCCGCGGCCGTGAAAGCCTTGGTCGTGGACCCGATCTGGAACAGGGTGTCCGGTCCGACCTTCTCCGCGCCGCCCTGGCTGCGCAGGCCGTAGCCGCGCGCGAGCGTCACCACGCCGTTCTCGACGATCGCCACCGTGGCGCCCGGCACCTCCATCTGGCGCATGAGCGCTTCCACGCGCGCGTCGAAGCCCTTGGGCGGCGCGGCAACGGTGGCGGCGGGGATGACGAGCAGCAGGGCGACGGCAAGGATTCGCATCGGAAGCTCCATGTGGATGTCAGGCCGCCTGGCGCGCGGCCCGTCCGGCGGCGAGCCGCCACAGGCCCCAGGTCATGAGCGGCAGGACGAAAATGGCGAAGATGAGCCAGGCCAGCGCGCGATAGCCGCGCGCGATCAGCGTGACCAGCCCGAAACGATCGGCCACGAACACGGAGACCCCGAGCAGCAGCAGCGCGAAGGCGAGCCGGCTGCGCGGCGCGAGCCCGCGGCCGCGGCGCTCGGCGAGGAAATGCGCGATGCGCTCGTTGAACGCGTGCACGGCGCCCACGCCGGTCTCCAGGATCGCCAGGAAGATCATCAGCTGGAACGCGCCGTACAGCAGCGGCAGGCCGAGCTGGCGCAGCATGAACTCGGACGGCAGCGTCTCCGCGCCGATCGCCGGGTACCAGCCGACGATGCAGGCGAAGAAGAACAGCGCCGGGATCATGGCGATTGGCCCGGCGGCGAGGCCCGCGGCCACCGCGTCGCGGTCGGAGCGGAGGTGGCGCAGCACGGGCAGGATCACGACGGCGCCGAGCACGTTGTAGCTTGCGTAGGTGAAGCCGGCCATCGCCCAGCCTTCCACGCCTGACGACGCCGCGAATCCTGCGGCGATGCGGTCGCCGAAGCGCGCGAACGTGACGGCGACGAAGAGCGCATACACCCCATACAGGAAGATCGTGGCGTACTTGAACAGCCGCTCGACCGAGCCCGTGCCCAGCGCCGTGACGCCGCCGATGCCGGCCATCAGCGCGAGCGAGCCCGCGATCGTCGGCCAGCCGAACAGGGCCGCGCCCATCGCGCCGACGGCGGCGCAGAACACGGCCAGGATCAGCACGATGATGACCAGGTAGGAGACCTCGAACACGACCCAGCCGGGGCCGAGCAGCTGCCGGAAGAACGTGCGGTAGTCCCCGCTGCCGGTCCTGCGCGCGAACAGGAAGGTCGCCACGCAGACCACGCACCAGATGACGGTGGCGAGCGCCATGCCGAGCAGCCCGCCCCGGGGCCCGCTCGGCATGAAGAACTCGACCAGTTCGCGACCGGTGGCGTAGCCGCCGCCGATCACGAAGGCGTTGAACGCGAATCCCGGCAGCAGGAAGCGCTGGAACCAGGAGGGCCCGCTCATGGGGCGAGACAGGACTCCACCAGCCGCTCGAAGTCCGCCCCGCCGCGCATCGGGTCCGCGACCGGCAGGCCGAGCGCGAGCGAGGCCTTGCGCATGAGGGCGTCGGCTTCCTCCGCTGCCAGCGCGCCGGTATTGAAGCTGACGCCGCCGCAGCGGATCGCGCGGTTGGTGATCGCGCCGAGCTTCAGGTGCACGGCGATCGCTTCCTGCAGCTGCGGCGTCGGGAAATCCGGGTAACCCAGCATGTGGCGGCGGCCCGGCTCGTGGCACAGCACGATCACGTCCGGCTGGCTGCCGTGCAGCAGGCCGAGCGACACCCCCGCATAGGCCGGGTGGAACAGCGAGCCCTGGCCTTCGATGATGTCCCAGTGTTCGGGCGCCGCGTCGGGGCTCAGCAGCTCTGCGGCGCCGGCGACGAAGTCCGCCACCACGGCATCCATCGGGATGCCGCTGCCGGCGATCATGATCCCGGTCTGGCCGGTGGCGCGGAAGTCGACGGCCAGGCCCCGGCGGCGCATCGCTGCCTTGATCGCAAGCGCCGTGTACTTCTTGCCGAGCGCGCAGTCGGTGCCCACCGTCAGCAGCCGCCGGCCGCTGCGCTTGCGCCCCGTGCCCACGGGGATGTCCGCCGGAGGAACGCGCACGTCGATCAGCTGCCGGCCGAGCCGCTCGGCCGCTGCCGCCAGCTCGCGCACCTGCCCGAGCCGGCCGTGCATGCCCGACACGAGGTCGAGGCCCGCATCGAGCGATTCGAGCAGGCTTGGAATCCAGCTCGGCTTCAGCACACCGCCGGTGTTCGCGACGCCGATCACGGCCGAGCGCGCGCCGCGCGCCGCCGCCTCGCGCGGCGTGAGGCGCGGCAGGCCGGTCGTCACCGTGCCGCCGGCGCTCGCAAATTCGCCGACGCAGAGCTCGCGCGCCCAGTCCCGCAGCCCGAACGCCGTCTTGGCGTAGCCGGCATCCGTGACGTCCCCGAGGAACAGGAGGTAGGGCGCGGGCAGCGGGATCACGGTCGATCCCGCGCCCGCGTCACCCGCGGCGAGGCTGCGGACCGCCGACATCGAATGAGCTTGCCCGAAGCCCGTCAGAACCGCAGGCCGAAGGCCAGGCCCAGGGTCCGCGGCCGGATCAGGGAGAGCGCGCCGGCGCCATTCGGGAAGATGCCCGGGGCGATGATGTCGGTGATGCCGTCCTCGTCGGTCACGTTCTTGCCGTAGAGCTCGAGCGACCAGTTCTGCCACAGCACGCCGGCGCGCAGGTCGACGGTCGTGTAGGAGCCGGCCTCGCGCCGCGGCGAGGTCGGGTCCATCGGGTCGATGCGATTGCCGAAACCCGCGGGGCGATCGCCGGTGTAGGCGACCTGGCCGCCGACGTAGGCCGTCGCGTCGCCGAACGCACTCCACTCGTAGTCGCCGCCGAGCGCGAGCGTCCACTCGGGCACGAAGGGCAGGGCATCGCCGTCGAAGCCGCCGACCAGGGGATCCGTATCTTCGGTGAGCTCGGCGTCCGTGTACGCGCCGGAGAACGTGAGGCTGAGCCCGCCGGAGCGGGCCGTGGCCGTGAACTCGAGGCCCCGGCTCTCGGCCGTGCCGCCATTGGCGTTGATCCCGAAACCGTTGACCACCTGCAGCAGCTGGATGTCCTCCCAGTCCAGGAAGAAGGCGGCGACGTCGAGCGAGAAGCTGCCGCTGGCATTGCCGGTGCGCAGGCCGAGCTCGTAGTTGGTCAGCTCGTCGGAGTCGTAGCTGGCCGGCGCGGGCGCGCCCGGAGGCAGCACGTTCGGTCCGCCCGGGCGGAAGCCGGTCGCGACGCGCAGGTAGGCCGAAGTCCTGTCGTTGAACTCATAGCGCGGGGAGAACGACCAGGTGACCGGACTCTCGGAGGACTTCAGGTCCTCGAAATCCAGCGCCAGCTGGCCGCCCGGCAGGATCGGCAGGATGATCAGTGCGTTCTGCGCGGCATCCTGGTCGTTGTCGCTCCAGCGCGCGCCGAACGAGAGGTCGAAGCGGTCGGTGACATGCCAGGTTGCATTGCCGAACACCGCCAGTTCCTGGTACGCGGAAGTAAGGCTCAGGTCTGCGAGTGCAGGCACGCTCGCAACCGGGCTGCCCGTCCCGGGTTCGACCGCGATTGCCCGCTGGTGGATCACGGAATCCTCGTCGGCGTAGTAGGCGCCGAGCAGCCATTCGAAGGTGTCGCTCGCCGGCGAGACGAGACGGAATTCCTGCGTGAACTTGTCGGTGGCCGTGAGCTGGTCGAGGACTCCGGACAGCAGCATGTCGGTCGTGCCCGGCGTGCTGTAGAACAAAGTCATCAGTTGCGCCGTCCCGAGTCCGGTCCCGAGGATGTCGACCACCGCGGCATCGAGCCGGAAGTCATGCGAGAACTCGCTGTAGCTCGTCACCGACTGGAGCGCGACGCCGCCGATGGCCCAGTCGAGTGTCGCGCTGTAGAGGCGATACTCGATGTCAGCCGGCTCGTGGTGGTAGCGTGACGCGACGCGCCCTCCATAGAGCGGCGAGAATGTCATGGGGTCGACTTCAAACACGCTCGAGTTGTCGTTGCTGATTTCCTGGTAATGCACGGCGAGGTCGAGGGAAAACGAGTCGGACGGCCTGAACAGCGTGGAAAAACGGCCGCCCGTGACCTCGGAACCGTTCAATTCGTCCCTGACCAGAGTCCCGTCGATGATGTTGACGCTCGGGTCCTGGAGCGCCGGGATCGGGTTGTTGCCGATCGACCGCGTGTAGCCGCCGTCGGACCGATGGAAGCCGCTGGCGCGCAGCGCGACGGTGTCGCTCATCGGTACGTTCACCACGCCGGTCAGCGCGTAACCCATCTCGCCGCCCGAGACGTCCTCGACCGAGCCCTGGGCGCGCACCTCGAAGCCGGCCGTCGAGGGCTGGTTCGCCACGTACTTGATTACGCCGCCGAGCGCGCTCGCGCCGTACAGCGTGCCTTGCGGGCCGCGCAGCACCTCGATGCGCGCCATGTCGAAGGTGTCGAAGTCCCCGGACAGGATTGCGGCGTTCGCCAGGCCGCTGCTCGATCCGAACGGCACGTCGTTGACATAGACGCCGATCGTGGAGGCGACGCCGCCGGTGTTGATGCCGCGCATCGTGACGCGCGTGACGCCGCGCGAGTTCGAATTGAGGCTGAGGCCCGGAATCAGCGACGCGAGATCCTGGAAGCTGTCGGCTTGCTGCCGCGCGAGCGTGTCCCCGTCGAGCACCGAAACCGACATCGGGATGTCCGCGAGCGCCTCGACGCGCTTCTGAGCGGTGACCGTCACTTCGCCGAGCCGGGTCGGCGCGTCCTCGGCGCCGGCCGCGGCGGCGGCGAGGACCATGGCCACGGAGCCGGACACGGTGAGCGCAGTGCGCGCGGAATGCCTGTTCATGATCGTGGTCCCCCTCGGTGATTGCGATCGGCCCCAGCGGGGAAAATCATCCTATTCAGAGATACTAATCCTGATCGGAGAATTGTCAAACGAGCACGCTCAGGGCGCGCCCCAGCCCTGGGCCGGGTAGGAGACGGCGCCCTGGTCGAACAGGATCGCGGGCTGGCGGTCATGCGCGATGAAGAGCGTGCCGTCGAGGTCGCGCAGGTCGCAGAGCTGCCCGAGGATCCAGGCCGGCGCCATGGCGAGGCTGGTGCCCACCATGTTGCCGACCATGGTGCCGAGGCCGAGACGGCGCGCTTCGCTCACCATGGCGAGTCCTTCGGTGAGCCCGCCGCACTTGTCGAGCTTGATGTTGACCACGTCGAAACGGCCGACCAGGGGCTCGATGTCCGGCAGGTCCTGCACGCTCTCGTCGGCCACGACCGGGATCGGGCAACGCAGGCCTTCCAGGTCCGCCTCGCGCCCGCGCGCGAAGGGCTGCTCGACCAGCTTCACCTTGCTGGTCACGAGCGCCGGCAGCAGTTCGCCCAGGCTCGCGGGCGCGTAAGCCTGGTTCGCGTCCACGCCCAGCCACACGTCCGGCCGCGCGCGGCGCACCGCGCGCACCCGTTCCGAGTCGAGCGCCGGCTCGCCGGTCAGCTTCAGCTTGATGGCCTTGGCGCCGGCATACGCCGTCGCCTTGTCCGCCATGGCGCCGGGCGTATCCGCGCCGATGGTGTAGGTCGTGACCAGCGGCCGCGGCGGCTCCAGCCCGGCGAGCCGCCACACCGGCTGGCCGCTGCGCTTGGCCTCCAGGTCCCAGAGCGCGCAGTCGAGCGCGTTGCGCGCGCCGCCGGCCGGCAGCAGGCGCCGGAGCGACTCGCGATCGATACCGTCCTCGATCGCCGTGCGCGCGGATTCGATCTGCGCGACCATGTGGTCCAGGTCGTCACCGAGGTAATACACGCCCGCGGCCTCGCCCTGGCCTTCGGCGCCATGGTCCGAAATTCGCGCGACCACGACGTCGAGGTGCGTGAAGGTATAGCCCGCGATGACGAACGGCGCCGACAGCGGCAGCTGCTCGCGCATGAACTCGAGACGCATCAATAGTCCGTGCCGAGTCCCACGAGGTGATAGGCCACGGCGATCCAGGCCAGCATGGCGGTCGAAGCGACCAGCACCACCGCCCAGATCTTGCCGAGCCAGCGCCTTGCCTTGACCAGCACCGAGAGGTGCCAGAGCGCGAGCGCGAGGCCGGCAAAGACCGCGATCGTGCCCAGCACATGCAGCGCGACCAGCAGGCCGTCGAGTTTCGGCGACAGCAGCTCCAGGTCGCTCAGCATCATGACCACGAGCCCGATCCAGGCGCCGACCGCGAGCAGGGACGCCAGCGCGCCGATCCGAACCCAGCGATAGGCCTTCGCCTCGGCGCCGGCATAGGGGAGCTTCAGCCGGTAATGCCGGCGGGTGAGCGCGGCGACGGGCCACGCCAGCACGGTGAGCAGCAACGCGGCGAGGCTCGCGACCGCCGCCGGCATGACCCAGCCGGCCGCCTTCGCCGGCGCGCGCTCGAACAGCATGAACGGCGCGATGAAGTCCGCGCTGAAGCGCGTGACCCTGCCGTCCTCGACCTCGGCCGCGAGCAGCGCCTTGCCGTCGACCTCGGCCCAGACCCAGGGCTCGATCTCGCGCCACTTCTTCGGCTCGCCGTTCAGCCTGCGCAGCAGCGGCAGCGCGATCGTCTTGTCCTCGTTGACGACCACCTTGATCGGGTTGATGAGGTTGAGGACGCTGATCAGGCTGGTCTCGGCGCGGCGCGAGACGACGTAGCTGCCGGCGATCGCGCGCGCGTGTTCCTCGGCCGTCTTCTCGTCCAGCTGGCCTGCCGGGCCCGGGCCCGGCAGGTAGCGGTCGCTGAACTGGCGGTAGAACGCCGCGCGCAGCGGGCCGGAGGCGCCTTCCTTGCCGCCGCTATTGACCGAGAAGTAGTAGCCGACGCCGTCGTCCAGGTACAGGTGGAGATCGCTGTGGAAGTACTGCGTGTCGCCGCCGTGCGAGATCGCGCGCCGCCCGTTGGTGCTGGTTTCGTAGAAGCCGAGCATCATGCGGTTGAGCTTCGGGATGACGGTGTTCGCCGTGCCGTGCATGCGGATGGCGGTTTCTTCGGACAGGATGCGCTGGCCGCCGTACTCGCCCCGCTGCAGGTGCGCGATCATGAACTTCGCCATGTCGGCGCCGGTCGCGGCGAGCGAGCCCGCCGGCGCGAGATTGATGATCTCGTAGCCCTGCGCCTCGTCGCTGGCGTTCTTGTAGCCCTGCGACATGCCGGCTTTCAGCGCCTCCGGCAGCGGCTGCCGGAAGGTCGAGCGCGTCATGCCGAGCGGCCCGAAGACGTTCTGGTCGAGGTAGTCGTCGAAAGAAAGGCCGGAGGTCCGCTCGACCAGATAGCCCGCGAGCGCCGTGCCGTAATTGGAGTACGCCGGCATCTTGCCGGCCTCGTAGATGCGCGTCGGAACCCAGCGCTTGAGCACCTCGCCGAGCGGCGCGATGCGGCTCTCGTCCTCGACGATCAGTTCCTTGACCGACTCCTCGAAGCCCGGCGTGTGCGTCATGAGGTCACGCACCCGGATCGGCGTGCCGCCGGGGCCGGGCGGGATTTCGAAGTCGAGGTACTGGCTGATGTCGGCGTCGAGGTCGAGCTTGCCGCGCTCGACCTGCTGCATGACCGCGGTCCAGGTGAACAGCTTGGAGATCGAGCCGGGCCGGAACAGCGTCGCCTCGGGATCCACCGGCGCCTTCTTCTCGACGTCCGCGTAGCCATAGCCCTTCTGCAGCAGCACCTGGCCGTCCTTGACCACGACCACGATGGCGCCGGCGATGTCGGCGCGCGGCAGCGCGAACCCCATGAAACCGTCGAGCCAGGCTTCCAGGTCCGCGCGCGTGAGCTGTGCAGATGCAGCGCTATCCGCAAGCGGCGCTTCGGGAGCGGACTGCGCGAGCGCGGACGGCGACAGCAACGAGGCGCAGAGGAACGACGCGATCGGCGAGGTGGCGCGCATGGAGGGTCCCCGGGTTTATCCCAATTGGGTCATAGTAGTCCCAATCGGAGAATGACGTCAAAAGGTCCTTGGCCGTAGAATCCGGGCGAGGAATCCGCGGCATGGGAGTAGCGACCTGAGCACCAGCAAGACCCGGCGGCCGACACTCGGCAGCCTGTTGCGCGGACTGCGCCTGCGCAATCACTGGACGCTCAAGGAAATGAGCGAGCGCACCGGCATCCCGCTGTCGACGCTGGCCAAGGTCGAGCACGACCGCCTGACGCTGACCTACGACAAGCTGCAGCAGCTCAGCCAGCGCCTGAACATGCGCATGTCCGAGCTCTTCAGCGAGGCGGACGGCTCGGGCGATGCGCCGATCACCGCGCGCCGCTCGGTCGGGCGGCTGTCCTCCGCGGTGCGGGTCAACACGCCCAACTACGAGTATTTCTACATGTGCCCGGACCTGCGCCGCAAGCGCATGGTGCCGCTGGTGACCCGCATCCGCGCGCATAGCGTCGAGGAGTTCGGCGACCTCGTGCATCATCCCGGCGAGGAGTACATCTACGTGCTGCAGGGGCCGGTCGAGATCCACACCGAGTTCTACGAGCCGATCGTGCTCCAGACCGGTGAATCGGTGTACATCGACAGCACCATGGGCCATGCCTACGTGTTGCCGAAGGGGCACGACGAGGCGCTGGTGCTCGGCGTCTGCGCGAGCGCCGAGGAGGACCTGGCGGAGTCCCTCATGAACCTGCACGCCGAGCCGTCGCCCGCCAGGCCGAGGGCGGCGCCGGCGAAGCGCCAGGGCGGCAAGCGCTGAATCGCGGTGAACTTCGCGCCGCCTCCCGGGTCTGGCAGCTGATGCCGCGACTCGCCGCCTTCTTGCTGACGACGGCCCTGACGCAGGCGGCGACGGCCGGCGACCCGCATTCGTATGCCGAACCGGACCGTTTCCTGGTCCGGCACGTCTCGCTCGATCTCAAGGCAGACTTCCAATCGCACCGCCTGGAAGGCACGGCGGAGCTCACGGTCGAGCAGCTCGATCCCTATGCCAGCGAACTCAACCTCGACACGCGCGACCTCGAGATCGGTTCGGTGCATCTGGTCGAGGCCGGCGGCGCGGCGCGAGTGCTGGCCTTCACGCTCGGTCCACGCGACCCGGTGCTCGGCAGCAGGCTGACGATCCGGTTCCAGAAGTGCTGTGCCGCGACGCAGCAGATGCACTTGCGCATTGCCTACCGGACATCGCCGGAGGCGACCGCGCTGCAGTGGCTCGAGCCGGCGCAGACTTTCGGCGCGCAGCCCTATCTGTACAGCCAGGGCCAGTCCATCCACACGCGCAGCTGGATTCCCCTGCAGGACACCCCGGCCGTGCGCCTGACCTATGACGCGCTGATCCGCACGCCGCCCGCGCTGATCGCGGTCATGAGCGCCGCACGCGTCGAGCGCGAAGACGAGGTCGCCGGCGAGTACCGCTTCGAGATGAAGCAGCCCATTCCGTCGTACCTGATCGCGCTCGCGATCGGCGACCTCAGGTTCCGCAGCCTCGATGCGCGCGTCGGCGTCTGGACCGAGCCGTCGCTGCTGGATGCGGCCGCGGCGGAGTTCGCCGACCTGCCGCGCATGGTCGAGGCCGGCGAGCGCATGGCGGGGCCCTACCGCTGGGAACGCTACGACCTCCTGATTATGCCGCGCGCATTCGCCTACGGCGGCATGGAGAATCCGCGCCTGTCCTTCATCTCGCCGTCCATCGTCGCCGGCGACCGCAGCCTGGTGTCGCTGGTCGTGCACGAGCTCGCGCATTCCTGGTCCGGCAATCTCGTCACCAACGCGACCTGGAACGACTTCTGGCTCAACGAGGGTTTCACCACCTATCTCGAACGGCGCCTGGTGGAGGCGCTCTACGGCGAGCGCCGCGCGCGCATGGAGGATGCGATCGGGTACGAGTCGCTGCTGCAGGCGATTGCGGATGCGAGGGCCTCCGGCCTGCCGCAGGATGCGGCGCTCAAGCTCGACCTCGCCGGGCGCGACCCCGACGAGGGCGTCTCCGACGTCGCCTACGAGAAGGGCCGCTGGTTGCTGGGCTTCCTGGAGTCGCGCTTTGGCCGGCCGGCATTCGACGCCTTCCTGCGCGGCTACTTCGACGCGCACGCGTTCCGCAGCATGACCACGGAGGGCTTCCGCGCCTGGTTGCTCGCGCATCTGCAAGAGCCGGGCGCGCCCGCGATTGCCGTCGCCGAGATCGATGAGTGGCTTTACGGCAGCGGCATGCCGGCGAATGCGCCCGCAGTGCCGCAGGGCGTGTTCGAGGCGCTCGATCGCGCCGCGGCCGACTGGCGCGCGGGACGGCTCGCCACCGGCGGCTTGCCGGTGCAGGACTGGGTCCCGCAGGAGTGGGTCCGCTTCCTGGGTCAGCAGCCGGCGGATCTCGAGGACGCCAAGCTCGCGGATCTGCGCGCCCGCTTCCGGCTGGGCGCCGCGGGCAATGCCGAGATTGCGCTCGCCTGGCTGTCGCTGGTCGTGCGGACCGGCTACGAGCCTGCCTATCCCGATCTCGAGCAATTCCTGCTGGCCACCGGCCGCTACCGGCTGGTCGTCGGCCTGTTCCGCGAACTGTCGCGCACGCCGCAGGGGCTGGAGCTGGGGCGACGAATCTACGACAAGGCGAAGCCCGGCTACCACGCCACGATCCGGCAGGCGGTGGAACGACTGCTGCAGCCGGCAGGCGGCTCCGGGGCCGGCTGAGGACGTCCGCCCGGCTGGAGGTGCATCGTGCCCCTTCGCTCGCAACACCGCGCAGTCTGGCGCCGGGCGGCGCTGCTCCTGTTGTTGTGCGCGGCCCTCGCCCTCGTCACGGCGTCGAAGCCGCTGCATGCGGCCCTGCTGGAGGTGCTGGCGTCCAGCAAGGCCGTGATCATCGACTACCCGGCGCTGGGCGCGCTGCTCTTCGTGCTGCTCGCCGCTGTGTCGGCCATGCTGGCTTTCGTTTCGATCGCGATCCTCGTGCCCGTCGCCGTCTACGCCTGGGGAGAGCCGCTCAGCATGCTGATGCTGTGGCTGGGCTGGATCCTCGGCGGGATCGCCGCCTACGTCATCGCGCGGTTTCTCGGCCGGCCGGTGGTGAAGTGGCTCATGGCGGGCCATGCCCTGCGGCGCCTGGAGCAACGCATCCATCCCGACACGCCACTCGGCCTGATCGTGCTGCTCCAGCTCGGCCTGCCGTCCGAGATACCGGGTTACCTGCTGGGTCTCGTCAGGTATCCCTTCGGCAGGTTCCTGGCGGCGCTCGCCCTCGGTGAGCTCCCCTACACGATCGCGACCGTCTGGCTGGGCGCCGGTTTCGTCACGGCGCGCGGCGGCGTGGTGCTGGCCGTGGGTCTTGCGATCGCCGCGCTCAGCGTCGGCGCCTTTCACCTGCTGCGCAGGCGACTGCGCGCCTACGGCGACAGCAGCTGATCGAGGTTCGCGATCAGGCGCTCGACCTCCGGCCGCGAGGTGTAATGGACGAACGACGTCCGCAGCGCGCCGTCGTCGGTGTCGATGCCGAGCGCCTGCAGCAGCCGGTAGGCGTAGAAATTGCCGGCCCCGGCGCCGATGCCTTGCCTGCCGAGCGCGCTCGCGATCTCGCCGGATGCCCTGCCGTTCACCGTGAATGCGACCGTCGGGGCGCGATCCTGCGCCTGCGCCCGGCCGATCAGCCGCACCCGCGGGTGCGTCGACAGGAAGTCGAGCAAGGGCTGCAGCAGCGCCGTCTCGTGATCGCGGAACAGGCCGCGGACCGCTGACGCCTGCGCCGCGACCGGCTGGCCGTCCTGGCCATGGTGCGTGGCGACGGCCTCCAGGTAGTCCACGACGCCGTTGACCGCGGCGATCTGCGCGTGGTCCGGTCCGGCCGGCGTGAAGCGCTTGCCCGGCAGGCCGGCATTGAAGAAATGTCCCTGGTTGGGCAATTCGGCGTTGAGCTCGCGGCGCATGAACATCGCGCCGAGATGCGGGCCGTACACCTTGTACAGGGAGAAGCAATAGAGGTCCGCGCCCAGTGTCGCGACGTCCGGCAGGCCGTGCGGGCAGAAGGCGACGCCGTCCACGAACGCGAGCGCGCCCGCGCGGTGGACCCGCTCGACGATTTCCCGCACCGGGTTGATGCTGCCGACGACATTCGAGCAATGCGTGAAGGCGACGATCCGCGTGCGGGAGCCGAGCAGCGCCTCGAGGCCGGCCAGCTCGAGCTCGGCCGTGTCCGTGTCGACTCTCCATTCGCGCACGACGGCGCCGTCGGCGCGCAGGCGGTCCCAGGCTCCGACGTTCGCTTCGTGGTCCTGGTTGGTGACGACGATCTCGTCGCCCGGGCGCAGCTGGCGGCGCAGCGCCTGCGCGACCACGTAGGTGTTCTGCGAGGTGGAAGGGCCGAAATGCAGTTCGTCGTCGCCGACGTTGAGCCAGGCCGCGAGCCGCGTCTTCGCCGCGTCCATCTGCAGTCCGGCGCTACGCGACGGCGCGAAGGCGTAGTAGGGCTGCACCTTGGTCCGCCGGTAATAGCGCTCGAGCCACTCGATCGTCTGCCGGCAGGCATAGGAGCCGCCGGCATTCTCGAAATGCGCGAATTCCGCGAGCGAGGGCTCGCTGAAGGCGGGGAACTGGGAGCGGACGAAGTCAAGGTCGAGGGCGGTCATGCGGCCGGTTCCCGCGTCGGCTAGCGCCGCGGGATTCAGTGGCGCCGCGCCTGCCGCCCGGCGACGCCCTCCAGCAGTTCGTCGAGCTTTTCGCGCGGCAGCCAGCGGCCCCGGATCATGACGCCTTCGAGCTTGCGGACGTTGCCGAGATCCGCGCGCGGATCGGCGCCCAGCAGCAGGAGGTCGGCTTCCAGTCCCTCCCGCAGCCGCCCGAAGCGGTCCTCCTGGCCGAAGAAGCGCGCGACGTTCACCGTGCCGGTCGCCAGCGCGTCGAGGGCGGGCATGCCCATCTCGCCGTACAGCTCGAGTTCGGCGAGTGCCGAGTCGCCCGGGATGTTGAACAACTGCGGCGCATCGGAGGCGAGCAGGATCGGCACGTTCGCCGCGTGCATCTGCATGAGCAGCTCGCGCCGCAGCCGGATGAAGCGGTCCGCGAACGGCAGCGCCGACTCGAAGCGGGAGCGCGTGCGCGCCCACTGTTGCGCGGTGGCGGGGGACACGTAACGCCAGGCGCCGCGCGCGCGCAGCTCCGATTCCGGTGGCGGACGCGCCCATTGCTCGATCAGCACCTGGGTCGGCGCCATCCAGGCGCCCGCGGCGCGGGTTGCCGCGACCAGCTCCGGGATGCGCCGCCGGTCTGCGCAGTCGGTGAGGCCGATGCCGAAGAAGCCGCCCGGGACTTCGGTGCCGGTGCAGCCCTCGCGCGCCAGCGCCTCGACGTACTGGTCGAGGTGATCGATCGCGCGCTGGCCCGCCGCGAGCGCCCGGCGCACGCCGACCTGCGCGGAGACGTGTCCCTCGAACGGGATGCCGGCCGCGCGCGCGGCGGTGGCCATGGCGTCGAAGACCTCCGGTTTCAGGCCCGGGTGGATCTTCACGAAGTCGTAGCCGGCCTCCTTCTGCTCGCGCACCATGCGCGCGGCGGTTGCCGCGTCCGGCGCGCTGTTGCCGTTCACGGAGGGACCCGACGTAAACAGGCGCGGCCCCAGCAGCTCGCCGCGCTCGAGGCGCGTGCGCAATTCGAGGTGCGCCGGCTGCCCGAGCATGCCGCGCACCGTCGTGAGCCCGTGCCCGAGGTAGAGCAGCAGCACGTCCTCGGCCCACCCCGCGGGCTCCGGCCCCGGGACATGCGCGTGCATTTCGGCGAGTCCCGGCATCAGGAAGCGGCCGCCGGCGTCCACGATGACGGTGCCGGCCGGCGGGGCGATGCTCCCGCTCGGCGCGATGCCGGCGATGCGCCCGTCGCGCACCAGCAGGTCGTGGCGCTCGAGCACGCCCGGTGCGTCCATCGTGATCAGCGTCGCGCCGCGGAACAGCACGGGCGGCTCCGCCGCCTGCGCCGCGGGCAGCAGCAACAGGGGCAGCAGCGCGACGAGCCTCATGGCCTGCCGCTCAGGCGCAGCAGTTCCAGGTAGCGCTCCGCGAGCTCGGTCTGCCGTGAGCGCATCTCGACCGCGCGGCCCGCAACCCAGACCTGTTCGGCCACCGAGGTGACCTCGAGCGGATCGCCGCTCCAGAGCACGAGATCGCCCGCATGGCCTCTCTCGATGCGCCCGCGCTCCCGGGCGATGCCGAAGATGTCCGCGGCGCCCGAGGTGATGGCGGCGAGCGCCGCCTCCCACGGCAGTCCGTGCGCGACCGCATTGCCGGCGAGCTGGCGGTTCTTGCGCGCCATGTGGCCGTCGCCGGTCGAGAACGCGATCCGCACGCCGGCCTCGTGCAGCAGCTTCGCGTTGTCGAGGCGCGCGCCGAGGCGGTCGAAGCTGGCCGGCAGGTTGTCGAGCGAATTGAGTACGACGGGCACGCCTTCGGCCGCGAGTTCCCGCGCGACCATCCAGGCCTCGTCGCCGCCGGCGATCACGGGCTTCATGCCGTGGCGTTTCGCGTAGCGGATCACCTGGCGGATGTCGGAGGCGCGCGTGGCGCGGAATACGACGCGGCCCCCGGCGAGGTAGGACTTCAGCGCCGCGCGGCCTTCCGGCTGCAGCAGTGCGCCTTCGCCCGCCGTTCCCGGTTCACGCAGCTCGCGGATCGCCTGGTCGAACAGCATGTACTGGGCCGCGCGGCTGCCGCCGGAGGCCGCGTCCGCCGCAGCGCCCCAGTGGAGGAACAGCGTCCGGCTGCCGGGAAGGGCGGCCTCCGCGGCGCCGTCCAGCAACATCGCCGCGCCCTGGCCCGCGACCACGCTGTGGTCGCTGAGCGGGCTGACCATGGTCCAGGTCACGCCTTCCACGCGCGCTACCGCAGCGGTCGTGGAACGCGGATCGAACGCGCGCGTGACGTCGAATTCGGGGCGCCACTGGTGCTGCCAGGCGGGGGCCGTCAGCGCGAGTTCCTCGTCCACGGTCGAGGGCTCGAGCGAGACTTCCTCGACGCCGATCTGCGTGAGTCCGCCGAACAATCCGGGCGTCAGGGCGCGGCCCCCGGCGTCGACCACGACTGCGCCCGCAGGCACCGCGAGTCCCGGGCCGATGTCCGCGATGCGCCCGTCCCGCACCAGCACGTCCGCGTTCTCAAGCGTGCCGGCGGCGGCGGCCGTGTGCACGCGCGCGCCGCGGATCAGCAGGTCCTGCGCCAGCGCGGCACCCGCCGCGCAACATGCCGCGGCTGCCGTCAATGCGATGCGAAGCGCCTTCACAGCTCGAAGTCCGAGCGCGGCTTCGGCGCCGGTCGCGCGCGATCGAACCGCAGCGCGCCGTCCACGAAGACCAGCTCCGCCAGCGCGTAGACGGAGAACGGCGTGCCGTTCCAGATCACGACGTCGGCCATCTTGCCGGCCTCGAGCGTGCCGGTCTGCTCGAGGATCCCGAGCGATTTCGCCGCGTTGGACGTGACCCAGCGGATCGCGCGCTCGGGCGGAATGGCGAGCCCCGCGCGCACGCCGCGGGTCATCGCCTTGGCCGCCTCCTGGTTCAGGCGCTGGATGCCCTCGGAGGAATCCGAATGCACGATCGCGCAGCCGCCCGGCGCTGCGTCCACGATGGCGAGGTTTTCCTGCACGCTGTCCCAGGCCTCGAGCTTGAAGCCCCACCAGTCGGCCCACAGCGCGCCGCAGGTGCCGGCCGCAGCGAGGCGGTCCGCGAGCTTGTAGGCCTCGACGCCGTGGTGGAAGGCCGAGATCCGGAAGCCGAACTCCTGCGCGAGGTCGAGCATGATCGCCATCTCGTCCGCGCGATAGCAGTGGTTGTGCACCAGGAGCTCGCCCTGCATCGCGGCCGCCAGCGTCTCGAGGCGCAGGTCGCGCTTCGGCGGCTTGGGCGGCGTGGCGTCGGGCTTGGTGCCGGCCTGGAACACGGCGAGCTTCGCCTCGTATTCCTTCCACTGCTCCCGGTAGTCCTGCGCATCGGCGAAGGCCTGGCGGTAGCCCGCGACGTTGCCCATGCGGGTGGATGGAAGCTTCTGGCGGCCACCGTACACGCGCTTCGGGTTTTCGCCGCAGGCCATCTTGAGACCCTGCGGCGCGCCCGGGAACTTCATCTCCTGGTAGCTGCGGGCCCAGACGTTCTTGACCGTGACGCCGCGCCCGCCGATCAGGTTCGCCGAGCCCGGCAGGATCTGCAGCGTCGTGACGCCGCCCTCGAGCGCGCGCTCGAATCCGGGATCCTGCGGCCACACCGAGTGCTCGGCCCAGACCCCCGCCGTCACCGGGTCGGTCGCCTCGTTGCCGTCGCTGTGCGCGCGCAGGCCCGGGCTCGGATAGACGCCGAGGTGCGAGTGCACGTCGATGAGTCCGGGCGTGACCCAGCGGCCGCTCGCGTCGATCACGCGGGCGCCCGCGGGCGCCTGGAGGCCGCGGCCGACCGCGCCGATGCGCCCGTGCTCGAGCAGGACGTCGCCGCCGTCGATGCGCGCGCCGGTGCCGGTGAGGATGGTCGCATTGCGGATCAGGACCGGCGCGCCCTGGTCGCCGGGCGCGTACGTGGAGGACCAGGGCAAGCGCGATGGCGCCGCCGCTTGCGGGTCAGGCGCCGGCGCGGGAGCGTTTGCGACCTGCGACTGTGCGGCGCAGGCGCCGGCCACCGCGCAAGCGGCCACGATCAGCAGCTGTCGGCTCGCCAGGATCGGGCTGCAGGGGACGGTCATCACGAACGGGCAGGTTAGCGACGCCAGTCCGCATCGGCAAGGTGCTCAGGCTGCGCGCGGCGGCCTGGACGTCTCGCGCAGCCGCGTGCCGACCCTCACGATCGTATTGATGACGGGCACCAGCTCGCGCCCGAGCTCCGACAGCGAGTACTCCACCGATGGCGGCGAGGTGGGCACGACCTCGCGCCGCACGACGCCTTTCCGCTCGAGCTCGCGCAGACGGGTCGTCAGCATCTTGGGCGAGACGCCCGGGACGTCGCGCATCAGCTCGCCGAAGCGCCGCGGCTCGCCCGACAGCTTCCAGATGACGGACGGCGTCCAGGCGCCGCCGAGCACGGCCATGCAGGCCGCCATCGGGCAGCCCGGCGGCGGGGGAGGCGCCTTGCTCTTGCGGACTTTCAGTGCCATCGCGGGCTCCGGACCGGTTACCGCGAGGATAGTGGATTCTTTCCCTTACGTAAAGATAGCTACTATACAAAGGTGAGTAAGAACGGCTAGCATGTCCTGGCATCAACACTGCAGGAGGACTTCGAAGTGAAGCTGTATTACTCGCCCGCGGCCTGCTCGCTTTCGCCGCACATCGTCGCCAACGAGGCCGGCATCCCGCTCGAGCTCGTCAAGGTGGACACGAAGACCAAGACGCTCGAGCCGGAAGGCGACTTCTGGGCCGTCAACCCCAAGGGCTACGTGCCCGCGCTGGAGCTGGACGACGGCCAGGTGCTGACCGAGGGCCCGGCCATCGTGCAGTACCTCGCGGACCTGAAGCCCGCCGCCGGCCTGGCGCCGGCGAACGGCAGCTTCGCGCGCGTGCGGCTGCAGGAGGCGCTCAACTACCTGACCTCCGAGATCCACAAGACCTTCAGCCCGCTGTTCAATCCGGCGACGCTGCCGGAAGTGCGCGAGGAACGGCTCGCGTACCTGCGCAAGCGCTATGCGCTGATCGAGCGGCAGCTCGAAGGACGACAGTTCCTGTTCGGCGACCGGTTCACCGTCGCGGACGCCTATCTCTTCGTGCTCACGAACTGGGCGCGCGGCGTGAAGCTGGACCTGTCGGAATTCCCGAACCTGCTCGCCTTCCAGAAGCGCGTCGCCGGAAGGCCGGCGGTCCGGCAGGCCATGGTGCGGGAGGGGCTCATCAAGGACGCGAAGGCGGCTTGAGTCCCGGCCCGGAAGACCGCGTGGCCAACCGGCCACGCGGCCTTTCCCATCAGGGCGCGGCAGACGGCCAGATCTCGATGCCCTCGGCGGCGAGGGCCGCGCGCACGGCGGGCCGCTGCAGCAGCCGTTCGGCGTGTCGCGTCCAGGAAGGATAGTCGCCGCGCTGGTCGAAACCGACGCGTCCCGCCCAGCGGTAGAACACCAGCGCATTTGCGTCGGCCACCGAGTAATCGCCGCCGACCAGGTAATCGTGCGCCGTGAGCCGCGCCTCGATGTCCGCGAGCTGGCGCCGCAGCGTCGCCAGTCCCGCCGCCTTGAGTTCTGCGTGCAGTTCGTTGCGCTCGAGGAAGCGGGACCCGCGCCAGATCAGCGCGAAGGAAATGTGGACGCCGCTGGTGAACCAGCCCAGCCATTCGGCGCATTGCGCCGCGGCGAGCGTCCCCGGTGCCGGCGCCAGGCCAGGGGAGCGGTCGGCGATCCAGCCGAGGATGGCGGAGAGCTCGGTGACCGGCGTGCCGTCGATCACGAGCGTGGGGACGCGCCCGCGAGGATTGACCGCCAGGTACTCCGGCGCGAGGTGCTCGCCTTCCGCGATCAGGACGCGGCGCGCCTCGAATGGCAGGCCCGCCTCGCGCAGCGCGATGTGTGCGGCCAGCGAACAGGCGCCGGGCGAGTAGTAGAGCGTCAGCGATGGCCGCGCGGAATCCGGCATCGCGGCACTATGCGCAGTGCGCAATCGTGGCGTCGAAAAGAAAGTCTTATGCGCGGTTAAGTTTCGTTCCAGTCCGCCGGCGCGCCGGACGCCGTCACCCGGCGCGCCGGTCGTCGGTCAGCCGCCTTCCGGCTGCCGGGCCTTGCCTTCCCGATGCTCCTGGTGGCGCAGGTGGCGGTCCTTGTGCGCCGCGCGCATTTCTTCCTGCGTGACCTGGCCGTTGCCGTCCGCGTCCAGGGTGGCGAACTTCTCGGCCGTCACCTGCGGCTTCGCCGCCTGCAGCTCCGCGAGGCTGACGCCGCCGCTGCCGTCCTTGTCGAGGCGCTCGAAGCGCGCGCGGCCATGGGCCGCCCTCAGCTCCTCTCGCGACAGCAACCCGTCGCCGTTCGCGTCGGCCTTGTTGAACTGCTCGACCGTGAAATCAGCCTTCGCAGCCTGCATCTCGGCGAGGTCCACCGAGCCGTCGTTGTTGGTGTCGAGCTTCTTCTGCGGGTGCGCCTGTGCGGCCAGCGGGATGGCCGCCAGAAGCGCGACGGCCAGGGTGCCAGACTTGAGAGCGGTGGTCATCGAAGGGTCCTCCAGGAATTGCCGACAGCAGTCCCGATGGCTGCAACGCGGCCGGGGCTCCGGTCGTTGACAGCCTGCAGACCCTTATAGAGCGCGTGCGCGCGCCCGGGTTCCCGGCAAAGGGGAAAGGCCGCCGGTTGGCGGCCCTTCCCTGGACGGTTGGCGCGGCTAGTGGTTGTGGCCGCCCATGTCCGCGTGCGCATCGCAGGACACGCGCCGGTTCCAGTCGGAGAACGTGCCGTCCGGGTTGTCGCGCCACGCCCAGACGTGGATCTGGTAGAAGGCCGGAATGCCGTAGCGGTTCGGCGCCCCCGCGTAGTGCAGCAGGTGACCCTCGAGGACCGGCACCTCGTTCACCCAGTCCGCGGCGAACGTGATGTACTCCGCGCCGACGAGCCGCATGCGCCCATCGTGGCCCGGCTCGTAGATCAGCGCCTCGGGCGTCTCCGCGTTGATCTCCTTGCCGAGCAGGCTGCCATTGATGAAGTGCACGCCCATGGCGCCCTGGTTGGGCCCGCTCACGCAGGGACCCGGCAGGTAACCGTTGGCGATCGCGACTTCCACGTCCTTGTACTGCGCCGTCGCCGCGCGGATCTTCTGCACCAGCGGCGACACCGGCTTCCTGTGGTCGTCGTCCGCCGTCGCCGGCGCCGCGGCAAAGAGCGGCAGCGCCGTCAGCAGCAGTCCCGTGCGCAGCAGGGCCTTCATGGCGCGACTCCCGGCAGCAGGTCGACGGGAACCTCCGTGACGCTGTCGACCGGCAGCGCGTTGAGCAGCGCCGCCTGGCGGATGGCCAGCTCGCTCGGTCCCTCGTAGATGCAGTAGGTCTTGGTCTGGTCCGCGTTGGCAAAGGACTGCACCCACCGGACACCCACCGAGGCGTTGTTCGCATTCACGCGCGCCTTGGTCTCGGCGTCGAGTCCTTCCAGCGCGCCCGCCGGGAAGGTCCGTTCGATCAGGTAACGGTGCAGCGGGGCGTCGTCCGCGAGGGCGGGAGCGACGGCCAGCAGGGTCAGCGATGCGATCAGGGCTTTCATCCTCGTTTCCTCCTCTGTCGTTGGCCTTGTTGTTCGAGCGAGGACACGCGCTCCCGGATGCGGTTACTCGGCGGTGGCGGGATCGATGATCGTCGTCACCCGCGAGATCCGGTTGGCCGGGAAGCCACCCAGTTCCGCATGACGCCGGATCAGCGATTCGTCCGTGGCGTGATAGATGCAGTAAAGCTTGTCGGCGGTCACGTAGCTCTGGATCCACTGCACGCTGGGTCCGAGGCTGCTGAGGACACCGCAGGATTTCTGCGAGACCTTCTTGAGATCGGCGGGGCTCATGCTGCCTGCGCCGGGGATATCTCTCTCGATCACGAACTTCGGCATGTCCATCTCCTCCACTGTGTCACTGCGCCGGGGTGCGCTCTTCACTCGGGCGCCAGCATCGCCCCGGCCGGCGGCGGCGTCTTGAAACCGGCCTGAAATTCCTCTGAAACGTCTCCTGCCGATCGGCCCCTGCGGACACGCTATATTAATCAGGAACTTGGGCCGGTGATGCGCCACGCAGGGGCGGGGACCCGATGGACAGGATCAGGATGGGGGCCTTCGAGCTCTTCCCGAAGGAGCGGCAGCTTTGCCTCGCGGGCAAGCCCGTCGAGCTCGGCGCGCGCGCCTTCGACCTGCTTCTGGCGCTCGCAGAGAATCCCGGACGGCTGGTTACCAAGGCGGCACTCCTCGATCGGGTATGGCCGAAGCTCGTGGTGGACGAGAACAACCTGCCGGCCCAGATCGCGAGCCTGCGGCGCGTGCTGGGCGCCGGCGCGATCCGGACCGTCCCGAAGTTCGGCTACCGGCTCGAACTCGAGGTCAGCGCGCTGGACGATGCGTCCGCCGCAAATGCACTGCCGCCGGTGCATCATGCGGCGCACTGGCTGGGCCCGCTGTTCGGCCGCGATGAGGACCTCCGGGCGGTCGAGGAAGCGCTCCAGCAGACCTGCCTGCTGACCATCGTCGGCGCGGCGGGGATCGGCAAGTCACGGCTCGCCCAGGAAATCTGTGCGCGCCAGTCGAGCCACCCGGAGCCGCGCACGGCCTGGGTTCCGCTCGAGCCGCTCAATGATGTGGCACGGGTGCCGTCCGCGATCGCGCTGACGCTCGGAATCTCGCTGCCGGAGGGTCCGGACCGTTTCGAGGCGTTGCGCCTTGCGCTCGAGCAGCTTCCTCTCCTGCTGTTCCTGGACGGCGCCGAGCACCTCGGCGAGGCGCTGGCTCGGCCGCTCGCCGCGCTCCTGCGGGGTTCGCCGCGGCTGCGCGCCGTCGTCACGAGCCAGGCTCCGCTCGGTATCGTCGGCGAGAGCATCTACCGCCTGCACACGCTCTCGGTTCCGGCGGCGGATGCGGCCGGGGATGACCAGGCACAGCATGGTGCGATCGCCCTGTTCGCTCAGCGGGCCCGCGAGGCGGACCGGCGCTTCGAGTTGGGCGCCGCCAATATCACGCTGGTCGCAGAGATCTGCCGCCGGCTCGACGGCAACCCGCTGGCGCTCGAACTGGCGGCGGCGCGCGTCCCGGCGCTCGGGCTCGCGACACTGCTCGAACGCCTGGACGACCGCTTCCGCTTGCTGCGGCAGTCGGGCCGCGCGGGCGATCCGCGCCACGGCGTGCTGGAGGCCGCGTTCGACTGGAGCTATGGGCTGCTGTCGCCCCCCGAGCAACGGGTGTTCGACCGCCTGTCAGCCTTTGCCGGCAGCTTCTCGCTGAACACCGCCGCGCGCTGCGTCGCTGGCGGCACGGTGGACACCTGCGGCGCGATCGACCTGATCGGCCGGCTCGTGGACCGCTCGCTGGTCACCGTGCAGGGCGGCGATCCGCCGCGGTACCGGCTGCTCGAGACCGCTCGCTGCTACGCGAGCGAGCGCCTGGTGGCGACCGGAGATCGGGAGCTTGCGCGCGGGCGCATGGCCGAAACCATCCTCGGGATGCTCGACCGGGCCTACGACGAGTACTGGTCGCAGGACGAGGCGGTGTGGCTCAGCCAGTACGGGGAGGAGATCGACAACGTGCGCGCCGCGATCGACTGGGCGCGGCGCAACGACGACGCGCTGGCGGTGTCGCTCTATGGCTCCGCGTGGCCGCTGTTCGCAGAGACCGACCTGCACGCCGAGGGCCGCAGCGGCCACGCGGAGGCGGTCGCGCTCCTGACCGAAGCGGTGCCGCTCGCGCGGGTCGCGCGGTTCTGGGAAGCGCACGCCACCTACGACTCGACCCGGCAGCACGACCGTGCGCGCTACGCGGCGGAAATCGCCGCCGGCATGCATGCCGTGACCGGGGACGAGCGCGCGCGCTACTACGCGCTGACGCTGCTCGCCCTGAACTGGCGCGGCGACGATGCGAGTGCGCAGGCGGCATTCGACCTGGCGCGCGGCCTCGAGGACCCCGGATGGCCCGCGCGCCTGCTGGCCCAGGGCGCGATGACGGAGGGCGCGCTTCTCACCAGCAGAGGCGATTACGCCGCCGCGCGCGAGGCCTATCGCCATGCCCTGAATCACGCGCTGACGATGAGCGAGCGCCAGGCGCTGGCGGCCACCGTGGCGATCGTGGAGCTCGACGTCGCCTGCGGCGCCATCGACGGCGCGCTGCAGCTCGCGCGGCCCCTGGCGCTCAGCCTGCAAAGGCTCGGGCGCCGCGAGACCCGCTTCGAGCTGCTCGTGATGATGATGAGCGCACAGCTGCTGGCCGGCGACCTGGACCAGGCGCGCCAGACCGGCGCGGAACTCTACACGCTCGCCGTGCGGCTCGAACCCGCCCGGCTGTACATGGCGCTGGATGCGATGGCCCTGCTGGCGTGCCGCGACCGGCGCAGGATGGACGCCGCACGCATCACCGCCTATGCGGACGCGGCACACCAGGCGCGCGGGCAGGTGCAGCGCGGCCCCGCCGCCTGCCGCCTGCGGGCCGAGCTGGAGGCGAGTCTCGATGTGCGGCCCGAACCGAGCTGGAACGCGCCGGAGGCCGGCCGCCATCGGCTCGACGAGGCCTCCGCCTGCCGCCTCGCGCTCGGGCTCGAGTAGCGCAACCGCCGCTCAGCCGAGCTCATCCGCCATGTCGGCGAACACCCGGGTATGCCGGTCGACGTCGGCCGCGGTCGTGGCCGGCGACATCAATGCCATGTTGTGGAACGGCGTCATCAGGATGCCGCGGTTCAGCAGGTACAGGTGGATGAAGGGATCGAGCAATTCGTCCTGGCCCGCAGCCGCCTCGGCGCCCGTGCGCGCGCGGCCGGGGCGGAACAGGTACTCGACGCGGCAGCCGAGGCGCACGACGTGCCACGGCAACCCGCGCGATTTGATCACGTCCTGCACGCCCTGCTCGAAGCGCCCGCCGAGGGCGGTCATTCGCGCAAACGCCTCGTCGGTCAGCACCTCGCCGAGCGTCGCGCGCATCGCGGCGAGCGACAGCGCATTGCCCGCGAGTGTGCCGCCGATGCCGCCGACGTCGGTCGTCTTCGCATCCGTGTGGCGCGAGATGCGCTCGCGTACGGCCTCGCTGACGCCGTAGGCGCCGCAGGCGATGCCGGAGCCGAGCGTCTTGCCGATCGTCAGCACGTCCGGTTCGAGCCCCCAGGCCAGGGTGCAGCCGCCCGGGCCGGCGCTGATGGTGTGCGTCTCGTCGATCACGAGCAACGCGTCGTGCCTGCGGCAGAGCTCGCGCACGGCGGCGTGGTAGCCGGCGTCGGGCAGCACGATGCCGATGTTGGTGAGCGCGGGCTCGAACAGGCAGGCAGCGACATCGCCCTGAGCCAGCGCCGCCTCGAGCGCCGGCAGGTCGTTGATCTCGACCACGCGCGTGGTCGCATCGAGCGGCACGGGCTTGCCGACGTTGCCGCGCCGCGCGACCGTGCGGCCCGCCTCGAGCGTGGCGATGGTCTCGTCCACCGTGCCGTGGTAGCACCAGTTGTGGACCACGATCCTGGTGCGGCCCGTGACCTCGCGCGCCCAGCGGATGGCGCAGCGGTTCGCGTCGGTCGCGGACAAGGTGAACTGCCAGTACGGCAGCCCGAAGCGGCGCGCGAGTTCCTCGCCGACCCGGGCGGCATCCGTCGTCGGCAGCATGAGCGTGATGCCCCGGCGCGCCTGCCGCGCGACGGCCTCCACCGTTGCCGGCGGCGAATGGCCCGCCATGCCGCCGGTGTCGCCCAGGCAGAAGTCGACGAACTCGTTGCCGTCCACGTCGGTGAAGCGCGCGCCCCCGGCGCGCTCGACGAACACCGGATGATCGCCCGGCCAGCGCGTCATCCAGTTCATCGGCACGCCGAACAGCAACGAGCGGCGCGCGTCGGCCGCCAGCCTTCCGCTCGCCGCATGGCGGGCCCGGAATGCCGCACGCTCGCGCTCCATCAGCCGCGCAACGCGGGATCGGTCGATTGTTTTCATGGGCGACCGTATTATGCAGTCCTTTCGCGGATCCCGCGGCCCGGAGCAATCGCATCATGAGCAAGCTGTCGTCCGCCGTCTCCTTCGTCGCGGTGACGCTGTGCGCGGTGGGCGCCGCGCTCGCGCAGAGCGAGATTCCGGACAAGTTCACGCCGAAGACCGACGGCTTCGACTACGTCAAGCGCGAGGAAATGATCACGATGCGCGACGGCGTGAAGCTCAAGACCGTCATCCTCGTCCCGAAGGGCGCGACGGGCGCGCCGATCGTCATCACGCGCACGCCCTACAACGCCGCCGCGCGCACGCTGCGCATCAACAGCCCGAACCTCGCCGCCGTCGTGCCGCAGATGCACGACACCACCTCCGCCGCGCGCTACGTCATCGTGTACCAGGACGTGCGCGGGAAGTACGGCTCCGAGGGCGACTACTACATGAACAAGCCGCTGGCGGGTCCGCTCAATGCCACCGGCACCGACCACGCGACCGACTGCCACGACACGATCGACTGGCTGGTGAAGAACGTCCCCGAGTCGAACGGCCGCGCCGCCGCGATCGGCGGTTCCTACGAGGGCTATACGACCGTCATGTGCGGCGTGAACCCGCATCCGGCGATGAAGGCCATCGTGCCCTTCGCCCCGATGGTGGACGGCTGGATGGGCGACGACTGGTTCCACCAGGGCGCCTTCCGGCAGGAGGCGGCGCTGCCCTTCGCCTACGACCAGCAGGCGACGCGCAAGAACGAGGTCAAGTGGTGGTCCGGCATCTACGACACCTACGACGCTTTCCTGCGCGCGGGCAATGCCGGAAACATGGCGGCCTCGCGCGGCATGGAATCGATCGGGTTCTGGCAGAAGCTCGCCGCGCACACGGCCTACGACGCGTTCTGGCAGGAGCAGGCGGTGGACCGGCTGCTCGCGAAGCGCCCGCTGGCGGTGCCGACGCTCATCGTCGGCGGGCTGTTCGACCAGGAGGACATCTACGGCTCGCCCGCGCTGTGGAAGGCTCTGGGGCCGAAGGACCCCGACGGCAAGGCGGTGCACCTGGTCCTGGGCCCGTGGAATCACGGCCAGGGGCGGCGCGATGCGAGGAGTCTCGGTCCGCTGCAGTTCGAGGGCGATACCGGCGGCTGGTTCCGGCGCAACGTGATGCAGCCGTTCCTGGACCATCACCTGAAAGGCGCGGCGAGGCCGGACCTGCCGCGGGTGCTGGCCTACGAGACCGGCGCGAACGCCTGGCACCGCTACGACGACTGGCCGCGGGCCTGTGCCAGCGGTTGCGCCGCGCGATCGCGCAAGCTGTACCTGCAGGCCGACGGCAAGCTGGGTTTCGAGCCGCCGCCTGCGGCGGAGCGGGCCTACGACGAGTATGTTTCGGATCCGGCGAAGCCGGTGCCCTACCGGCAGCGGCCGACCATCCCGAGCTACGCGCCGGATTCCACCTGGGGCGAGTGGCTGGTGGACGACCAGCGCCATGCGGCCACGCGCACCGACGTGCTGAGCTGGGTGAGCGAGCCGCTCGCGCAGCCATTGCGCGTCGCGGGCGAGCCGATCGCGCGGCTGTTCGCCTCCACGAGCGGCACGGATTCCGACTGGGTCGTCAAGATCATCGACGTCTGGCCTGACGAGGTGCCGGAGAGCCCGAAACTCGGCGGCTACCAGATGATGCTGTCGGCGGACATCCAGCGCGGCCGCTTCCGCGAGGACTTTGCGGTCGCGAGGCCGCTGGCGGCCGGCAAGGTGCTCGAATACCGCATCCCGCTGCCGCAGGTGAGCCATACCTTCCTGCCGGGGCACCGGATCATGGTGCAGGTCCAGTCGAGCTGGTTCCCGCTCTACGACCGCAATCCGCAGACCTTCGTGCCGAACATCATGTTCGCGCCGCCGGAAAGCTACCGGAAGGCGACCCAGCGGGTGTGGCGGACGGCGGAGTATCCGAGCGCGATCGAGCTGCCGGTCGTGCCATGAGGGCAAAAGTGAGACTTTCGCGACGCTCGTGCCAGTTATAGGTAGCCGGCGGCCGCAGCGCGTGGTTGCCTGACCTGGCCGCCGGGCGGCTAGACTAGGCCGCAGGCGGGGGGAGGCGACAGGATGGGCAAGCAGCGAAGCTGGGTGCCGCGCAATGCCTACACCCGCGCCGGGCTGCTCGTCCTCGCCAGCGCGTCCCTGCTGCTGGCGGCGAACTGGCTGCGGCTGCTGAACGCCGTCGGCCTGGACAACCTGCTGGAGCGACAGTTGCTGAGTGCCGCGACGCATTCAGTGCAACGCGCGATCGGCCAGTCCATCCGCCTCATCTACCTGGAAGAAAAAGGCAACGGTGACATCGGCGATTTTGCGCAGGAGACCGACCGCCAGTGCCTGCGGCAGCGCCATGCCCAGCTGCTCGGCAAGCTGGAGCGGGCCGGCGCGCGCGTCGTGGCCTTCGACCTGGTGTTTCCGCCGGCCGTCCAGAAGTGCGTCGAGCCGACCGAGGCATTCGCAGCCGCGATCAGGGATGCGCGCGCACGCGGGCAGGTGCAGGTCATCGTCGGACACGACCCGGCGGCGGACCTCGACCCCAGGATCGGGGACGCCGCGACGGGGCAAGGCCTGGCGCTCGTGCGCGTGGGACGGGAACAACGTGACGCCAAGGACGCCCGCTTCCTGACCGGCGTATTGCTGGCGGAAGCGGATGAGGTGGCCGGAGCGCCGGGCACCGTCCTGGTACGGCCGCTCCCGCTGCCGCTTGCCATGTACATGGCGGATCGCTGGCCCGGCAGCGGCAGCGTGCTGCCGGGGCTCGTGCCGGAGTCGCGACAGCTCACGTTCACGGCCACCGTCGCGCCACGACCACCGGTCACCGTCGATGTGCGCGACTGCAATCGCGGCGAGCTCAACTGCCCTGCGGCCGCCGATGCCGCGAAGCGCTGGTACGGCCTGCTGCCCGTCTGGATGGGAGAGGGCGCCGGATTCATCGAGCGCAGTTACGCGAGCGTCATACTGCAGGAGGAGCTGGGCGCCGACTATCGCGACAAGGTCGTCCTGGTCGGTGCGCGGATTCCGGAGGAAGTGGTGGCGCTGGCGCCGGACTCCAAAGCCGGAAAGATCTGGGGCTATCACGTCCACGCCCGGGCGCTGGCGGACCTGCAAAGCGACACTTACCTGCGGCGACCGTCCTTCGCCGTGATCTCCGCCATCGTCGTGGTGCTGGTGCTGGTCGGCATCGGCGCGCGGCTCTGGCTGCCCCGGCTCGAAATGCGCGTATCGCTGCCCTGGATCGGGACCACGCCGATTCCGGTCGGGCTGATCCTGGTTGCCCTGCTGCACGGTTTCCTCGTGATCCAGCTGATGCAGCGCCTGTACTGGCTGCAGGACCTGAGCTATCAGTTACTGGCGCTCGCCGCCGGCTACTATGTCGCCAGCCGGCCATTGCTGCCGAAGTCGGCCTGAGGTGCCGATGCCGCACGCACGCGCTGTCCGGGGGACCGTCGCGCTGGCGCTGCTGGCGTGGGGACTGCCGGCGCACGCGCAGACCTGTGCGCAGCCGCTCGGCGTCCTGGACGCACTGCTGGTGGCGGACGTGCGTGTCGCGGCGCTCGATCCCGGCGTCTTCATCGTCGAGCGCGGCGGACAGCCGGTGGATATGAGCATCGGAGAGCCGCTGTGCGAGGCGGACCGCATGGCGACGCGTCCCGATGCCACTGCGAAACTGCTGGTCGGCCCCGCCGAGGGCCCGAGACATGAGCTCACGGTGCTGCCGGGGGCGACGGTCGTCCTGCAATCCGTGAGCCGCGTCGAGCTCGTGATTGGCCGGCTGTTGGCCGCGGTGCAGGGCGACTTCGACGTGGTGATGCCGTTCGCGCGGCTCGCCGCGACCGGCACCGAGTTCGCGGTGGAAGTGACTCAGGAGGGCTGCCGCGTCGATCAGCTGGAGGGATCGACCGGGCTGACGCCGTCGGCAGGCGCGACGGCGCGACTCGAGCGGCTGAAGACCGCCAGCTGCACGGCGACGGCCGCGGCTGCCACGGACCTCGCAGCCGGGCGTTGTACGGAGCTGATGACGGCCGCGAGCAGCGTCGATATCGCGGCCCGTCCGCGGCTTGCATCCGGCAACGTGATTCGGCAGCTGGACCCCGCGGAGGCTCCCGCAGTCTATGCCCGGGCGCGCGAGGCGGCGATCTGCGACAACAACGCCGCAGCCTGGCAAGCGGTGGATCGCGTGCTGGTGGATTGGGAGCGGCCGCGGAAGACGCTGGATGCGGAAGATCCGCTGGTACGGGGCCGCGCGCTGCTGATGCGTGGAGAGCCGCAGCAAGCACGGGACCAGTTTTGCCGGGCGCTTGCCGTTGGCGGTGCGGCGGCCGTACGGACGGGTTTCGGCGACGCCGAGCGCGACCTGGGCCTGAATGCCCTGAATACGAACGACATGGCGGGCGCGGGCGCGCACTTCGAGTCGGCGCTGCAGCATTACGCGGCGGCGATCCAGCACGCGACGTCCGATCAGGAACGCGGTGTGATCCTGGTCAATCTGGGCCATTTGGCGCTGCTGCGGACGAAGCTGGATGCGGATGCAACCGAGACGCGCCTCGGTGAGGCCCAGGCATACTTCGAGCAGGCACGGGCGCATGGTGATCCGCCGCACGCGCGAGTAGGGCTGGCGCGCGTTGCACTGATGCGCGCACAGCTGATTCCCACGCAGCAGCTGGATAGCGCCGCGGGGGGAGCCTGGGACGTGTTCCGGGCAAACCTGCTGCTGGTGATTCTCGCAGAGCAGCAGCGCAGGCCGCATCGGCGGGAGGCCCGCAGGCTGTTGCGGTCGCTGGTAGCGGACTTGCCGGATTTCGCTCCTGCGCAGCAGCTGCTGGGGGAGGTCCAGTACCTGCTGGGCGAGCGCGACGACGCGCAGGCGAGCCTCCGCCGGGCGATCGCGGCCGATCCCGGCAATACCGAGGCGTATCTCGCATATGCGCAGACGCTGCGGGGCGCCAGAAAGCAGATGTACGAGGCGACCTATCGACTGGCCGAAGTTGCAGCCGTGCGCGAGCTTGCCGCCACGCAGCGCGAAGTGCTCGTCCCCGAGGTGAAGAGCACCACGATTCCGCCGGCGCCATTGACGGCGGACCCGCCATCCCTGGGATTCGAACTGAAGCCCATGGTGCGTGCGGCGCAGGCCATCCGGCGGACGGTCACGATGACCAACCGAAGCGAGTCGGCCGCGACGGTGAGCGGCACGAATGTCACCGGCAATCATCCGGGTGCATTCGCAGTCGTCGCGAATGGTTGCACCCCGTCGCCGATCGCACCCGGGGCAAGCTGTACGATCACGGTCGCGTTCGTCGCGCGGGAACCGGGGCGATACCGGGCGGCGCTCGAAATCAGCTTCGCCGGGGGCGTCTTGTCGCGCGAGATCAGGCTGTACGGCGAAGTGTCCGCGCCACCCCCGCCTCCGCCACCTGTGGATTGAGGCCAGGCGGGACTCGTATCGAAGGAGGCCGGAAAATGAAACGCATCATCCTCTGCGCCGACGGCACCTGGAACGTCCGTGACCAGAAGGACAAGGAAACGGGCAAGCGCCGGCCGTCGAATGTGACCAAGATCGCGCGCGCGATCCGCGCGCGCGCACCGGACGGCGTGGACCAGGTCGTCTATTACCACGACGGCATCGGCACCGAGGGCGGCGCGGTGGACCGCGTCACCGACGGGGCGTTCGGCCACGGCATGGAGGACAACATCCGCACGCTGTACCGGTTCATCGTCTACAACCACGAGCCCGGGGACGAGCTCTACCTGTTCGGTTTCAGCCGCGGCGCATTCACCGTGCGCAGCCTTGCGGGATTCATGAACTTCGTGGGCCTGATCGAGAAGGACGACGATTACTACGTGCCGGACATCTACGGCTGCTACCAGAAGGGCAGGGGCCGGGAGACGCCGGAGTGGAAGCACGCGTTTCGCAAGGTCAGGACGGTCCAGCCCTGCCCGGCCATCCGCATGATCGGCGTGTGGGACACGGTGGGCGCACTGGGCGCGCCGGGCGTCATGGGACGCGTGTTCAACCGCGGCAAGTACGAGTACCACCAGGTCGGGCTGTTCCCGTCGATACAGAACGCGTTTCACGCGCTCGCCATTGACGAGCAGCGAAGGCCATTCGACGCGGACCTCTGGGTGCGTCCCGCCGGCTGGACCGGCAACCTCGAGCAGGCGTGGTTCGCGGGCGTGCATACCAACGTCGGCGGCGGCTACACCATGGACGGCCTGGCCAACGAGGCGCTGCACTGGATCGTCGAGAAGGCGGAAGGACTCGGCCTGGCGGTCGACGGCGCCTACCTCGCGCACTTCGAGCCGCACTTCACGTCGATACTGCGCGACTCGATGTCGCTGAAGTACCGGATGATGGGAGGCGCCAAGGCGCGCACGATCGGCGCGCACCGCGAGTCCGGCGAGTGCATCCACCAGTCGGCCGTCGACCGGCGCGCCCACGCTGCCTCGCAGTACGATCCGGAGAATCTGCGCGCCGCGCTGGACGGCGCGGATCCGCTGCCGGTCGCGCGCACGACGCGCATCACGTCGCGTCCCTGAAGGGGCAGCAATGGCGTCGAAGCGCCGGCCCCGGGGAATCGATGCGGTGTCCGCCACGACGCCGACACGGCAGCTGACCGTGCTCGCGCAGGACCCGTCGGTCACCAGCCTCGACGGCTCGGCGCTCACGACCCGCGTCCGCCTGCCCCAGGAGCCGACGATGCCCGGGCCGCAGGGGCACCGCGTGCGGGTGGTGGACTTCGACGCGAGCACCGGCCACTACTACGCGCCCTACGAACTTCCCGCGAGGCGTGACGAGTTCGAGCACGTCACCGACATCGAGCGGCTGGTTGCCGATCCGCGCTTTCACGCGCAGAACGTCTATGCCATCGCGATGTCCACGCTCTGGCAGTTCGAGGCCGCGCTCGGACGGCACGTGTCATGGGCATTCCTGAGCTCGAAAGGGCACCAGCTGAACATCGCGCCGCACGCATTCGCCGATGCCAATGCATTCTATTCGCGCCATGACGAGGGACTGTTCTTCGGTTACGTGCCGAAGCCGCGCAGTGCGGTGTTCACCTGCCTGTCGTTCGACATCGTGACGCACGAGACGGCGCATGCGCTGCTGGACGGCATGCGGAACTTCTACGTGCGACCGTCCTCCTCCGACCAGGCTGCATTCCACGAGGGCTTTGCCGACCTGGTCGCGATCCTGTCGGTGTTGCACAACACCAGCGTGGTCGAGCGGCTGCTGACACTCGGCCTTCGTTCCGCGAACCGCGGCCTGATCTCCGCGGCGGAGGCCGCGGACGAGCGCCTGCGTGAATCCGTGATATTCGGGGTCGCGGAGGAGCTCGGTCCGGAGCTCGGCGTCGCGCGCGGCCGTGCGCTGCGCAATTCGGTCCACCTCGAGCCGGACGCCGCCCATCTCGACCTGCCGCGCTTCCAGGAACCGCACCACCGCGGCGAGATCCTGGTGGCCGCGGTGATGCGCGCGTTCCTGGAGGTCTGGGGCCGCAGGCTGGATCCGCTCGGGCGCAAGCGCGGGGTGGACATGAACCTGCGGCTGGTGGCGGAGGAGGCCTCGGCCGCGGCACAGCAACTGCTGCGGATGGCGATCCGTGCGCTCGACTACTGTCCGCCGGTGGACCTGTCGTTCTCCGATTACCTGAGCGCGCTGGCCACCGCCGACCACGAACTGGTGCCCGACGACGGCCGCTACAAGTATCGCAGGGCCATCCTCGACGGGTTCGGCCGGTTCGGCATCCAGCCTGCGGCCAACGCCGATGTCGCGGGCGCGGCACGGGGCATCTGGGACCCGCCCGAGCCCATGCGCTACGAGGGCACGCACTTCGAGACCCTGAGGCGGGACCCGGATGCCGTGTTCCAGTTCATCTGGCGCAACCAGAAGGCGCTCGGGATCGACACCTCGGCGCTCACCCGGGTCTACTTCGTGCGGCCGTGCATCCGCATGGGGCTCGACCGTTTCGTCGTGCAGGAAACGGTGGCGGAGTACATGCAGACCATCGATTTCGGTCCGCGGGAGCTCGGCAAGCTGGGCGTCCGCAGGTCCGCCAACCTGCCCCGGGGCCGGAAGATCCGGATGTACGGCGGCGGCACCCTGATCTTCGACGAGTTCGGCCGGCTGAAATTCCACATCGGCACCGGCGTCAGGAGCCGCCGCCAGGCGGCCAGGATCCTGAGCCTTGCGGACGCCGGCGAATTCCTGTCCCCGTCGGAACGCGACCGGAGGCCGTTTGCCTCGCTGCATCGCAGCCGTTCCTACGTCACCGTGGATCGCCGCCGGGAGGCGTGGTGAGGTGCCGATGCCAGCGCTGAAGAAGCCGCGCTCGGTCACCATCCGCACCTACCAGGTCGGCTTCGGTGACTGCTGCCTGCTGACGTTCAACTACCCGGCCGGCAAGCGGCACGTCCTGATCGATTTCGGCAGCACGCGGCGACCCGCGTCGTCGCCGAAGAAGCTGCTGGACGAGATCGCGCGCGAGATCAGCAGGGACTGCGGCGGGAAGCTGACGGCGGTCGTCGCCACGCACCGCCATCGTGACCACATCGACGGATTCAGGACCAACCGCAAGGGCACGGCGCCCGGCAACGTGATTCGCCGGCTGCAGCCCGACCTCGTGCTGCAGCCGTGGACCGAGGACCCGGACGCGCCCCGGGATCCGCGGTCGGCGGCGGGCGGCGTGACGCCGCTCGCGTTCCGCGGCGCGCTCGCGGCGATGCACGCCATGGCCGGCAGCGTGCTCGGGCAGCTGCCCGTGCTCAGGGACCGCGTGCCGGCCGCCATGACGGAACAGCTCGGTTTCCTCGGCGAGGACAATCTCTCGAACCGTTCTGCCGTCCGCAACCTGATGAGCATGGCGCCCAACGAGTACCTGCATTTCGGCTCGGCCACGCGCCTCGGCAAGCTGTTGCCGGGCGTCAAGGTGCACGTGCTCGGCCCGCCGACGCTGAAGCAGACCGGCACGATCCTGCGCCAGCGCGCCGAGGACCGCGACGAGTTCTGGCACCAGTTCCGGAGCTTCTGGCAACTGCGCGGCGAGACCGCGCATGCCGGGCGCAGCCGGGGACGCCGGCCGCTGTTCCCCGCCGCCCGGCGCGCGGTGCCCGACTCGCCCGACGCCCTCTGGTTCATTTCGCGCCTGCTCGATGCGCACGCCTCGAACCTCCTGAGCCTCGTGCGGATCCTCGACGAGGCGATGAACAACACGAGCCTGATCCTGCTGTTCGAGGTCGGCAGCAAGTTGCTGCTGTTTCCGGGCGATGCGCAATTCGAGAACTGGATGTATGCGCTCGACGAATCGCGGCCGTGGCGCAAGCGGCTGCGGGGCGTGCATTTCTACAAGGTCGGGCACCACGGCAGCCTGAATGCGACGCCGAAGACGCTGTGGTCGGGCTTCAGGCGGGCGAGCGACACCAGGAAGGTCGGCCGGCTCAAGACCGCGCTCTCGACCCTGGGGGGCGTGCACGGTTCCGAGGACAACCGCACCGAGGTGCCGCGGCGTACACTGGCGGCCGCGCTGGCGGCGCAGTCGGACCTGCTGAACACGGAGACCTACGCCGCGACGGAGCTGTCGCGCGCGATCGAAATCAAGACGTAGCGGCCGGCGTCTCCGCGCTGTGCCACCACTCGCGGAACACCCGGCACTTGCCGGGTGCCGCGAACTCGGCCGTGAGCACGCCCTCGATCACGACCTTCGCGCCCGTCGCCGCCCGCGTGAAATCGGCGCGCCACTTCGCGATGCCGGTGCCGCCGGTCACGGCCAGGATCGCGTAGCGGAACGTGATGTCGCGCTGGGTCGAAACGGCGCCGTCCCAGGCCGCCGCGATGCCGGCGTGGCCGAGTTGCGGAGGGTCGAGGGGCGTCCAGTAGTACTCGGCGTCCGCGGAGAAGATCCTCACGGCGGCCTTCGCATCGCGGCCTTCCCAGGCGGCCCCGTAGGCGCGCAGCCAGGCGTCGAAATCGCCGGTCGAGATGGCGCTCATGTCAGTGCTTCCACAATGCCTGGCTGGCGAGGCGCGCGCCCTTGGCGAGCGAACCCAGCTTCAGGTAGACGATGTCGGGATCGATGGGCCCGAAGCCGGCGAAGGTGCTGAAGCCGCAGTCCGAGCCGGCCATCACGCGCTCGCGCCCGACAATGTCGGCGAACCGCTGGATGCGCTCGGCGACGAGCTCGGGGTGCTCGACGTAGTTGGTGGTTGAGGAGAGCACGCCCGGGACCAGGATCTTGTCGTCCGGGACCTTCTGCTCGCGGAACACCTTCCACTCGTGCGCGTGGCGGGGATTGGCCGCCTCGAACAAGAGCGCCTGCGGGCGCGCCCGGATCACGACCGGCAGCAGCTGCGAGAGCGGCACGTCGTGGTGGTGCGGCCCCTCGTAGTTGCCCCAGCAGATGTGCATGCGCAGGCGCTCCGGCGGAAGATTGCGCAGCGCATGGTTCAGCACCTCCACGTGACGTGCTGCGCCCTTCAGGTACTCGTCGACGCTGGCGTTGCGGTACATCGTGTGCCGCCCCATGCCGAGGTCGGGAGCGTCGATCTGCAGCAGGAAACCGGCGCCCACGATCGCCTCGTATTCGGCGCGCATCGCCTCGGCGATGGCCTCGAGGTAGGCGTCCTGCGTCGGGTAGAAGTCATTCGGCTGGAACAGCGCGATGACGCCGGGAGAGGCCGCGTTCAGGAATGCCTCGACCGGCCTGGCGGCGTCGACCGCCCGGCGGAAATTCGCGAGGTCCTGCGTCAGCGGGCCCGTGTCCCTGACCCGGATCTCGCCGATGCAGCGCGGGCGGCGGTACTTGGCGGTGGAGCCGCGCTCGGCGAGCTTGGTCAGCAGCCGCGGGAACTCCACCAGATCCTGCCCGGGCTCGCGCGGGGTGTCGCCGCCGAAGCCCGAGAAGCGGTCCGCGATGTAGGTCGCGTAGCTGATCTTGCCCATTTCGCCGTCGCTGACGACGTCGACGCCGGTCTCCACCTGGCGGCGCACGACCTCGCGGACGGCGTCCGCGATGACCGCGGCCGCCGCGGCGGGATCCACAACTTCGCCGCGCTCCCGGGCGAACAGCACGTCGGTCACCGCCTGCGAGCGCGGGAGGCTGCCGACGTGCGTGGTCAGTATCCGCTCGGTGCTGGCCCTCATCGATACAGGTTGTTGGAGTGGTGGTCCCCGGCGAGCCAGCGCTTGAGTTCGGAATGCGCGTCCTTGAGCCGCGTCGCGTTGATCTTCGCAGCATCCGGGCTGTCGCAGCAGAACTCCACGATCATGCCGTTCGGGTCGGTGGCGTACACCGAGCGGCAGTAGCCGTGCTCCAGCACGAAGGACTCCGGTTCCTTGAAGCCGGCGTCCTTCAGCCGCTTCTCGATGTCTACCTGCGTCTCCTGGTCCACGTACAGGGCAATGTGGTGGAAGGGCGTGAACGGCATCTTGGGCCCGAACTGCTCCTGGTCCTTCGGGTCGGCGAACTGGAAGAAGGCGAGCGCGCCGCCGTCGCCGAGGCCGAAGAAGCAGTGCGCATAGGTGCGTTCGGCGCCGAACAGCACGTCCTTCTCGCACCAGGTCGCGAGCAGCGGCAGGCCGATCACCTCCTCGTAGAACTTCCGCGTCGCCTCGAGGTCGCGCGACACGTAGGCTGTGTGGTGCAGCCGCCGGGGTAGTTTCGCTGTCGTCATGTCAATCGGCTCCTTTTTCGCGCCCCGCGTTCAGAAACGGTAAGTGAAGTCCACGCCCCACACCCGCGGTTGCGCCTTGAACACGAAGTTGTTGGTGTAACCCGGGTTCGGGAAGAACTGAGGCCCGGGCGACCACTCCGCATTGTACTCCTCGTCCGTGAGGTTCCTCGACCATGCGACCACCGACCAGTTCTCCGACTCGATCCCGGCCCGCAGGTTGAGGATTTCGACCGGGCTGCGCTTGGTGAAGTTGTCCGGCCACCACCAGGTGTCGCCGATGACCTGGAAGTCCGGGCGGATGAAGAGCTCGAGGCCGCCGCCGCCCAGCGGCGCGCGCCACATCGCGCCCAGGTTGATCGTGTACTCGGACACCAGCGGCGCTTGGTTGCCGACGTCCGTGGGTGCGCGCGCCGACTCCTTGATCTCGCTGTCGGTCAAGCCGCCACGGAGGTACACCTCGAAGCTGTCGGTGAGCTGCGCCTGGACCTCCGCCTCCAGCCCCTGGTACTCGACCTTGTCCAGGTTGCCCAGGTTCTGCGTGCTGGTGTTCGGGTCGAAAACGAAGAAGTAGGAGCCCTCGGCCTCGGTGTGATAGATGCTGGCGCCGGCCGTCACGCGCCCCCCCGAGAACCGTGCCTTGACGCCCACTTCGAACGTATCTGCAGTCTCCTCCTCGAACAAGTCGTTGATGCCGTTCAGGACGCCGAACGGGTTGGGCGCCGAGCCGACGCCGGTCTGGTTGAACCCGCCGCTGCGGAAGCCGCGGCTGTAGCTGGCGTAGGTCGTGACGTTGTCATTCGGCTTGAAGCGCAGCGTGACTTTGGGCTGCAGTTCGTCCCAGGTTTCCTTACGGACGTCGCCCGTGTTCGCGCAGACCGGGGGCTGCGGCACGGTGTCGCAGGCGATCGCATCCGGGATGAACTGCTGCGGCGTCTCAGTGGTGTTTTCGCGCTCGTCGCTGTCGTAGCGCAGCGCGACGGAGGCCTCGACGCGGTCCGTCAGGTCGTAGCTCATCTCGCCGAACACCGCCCACGCCAGGTTGTCCTGCGAGTCCGAGAGGTAGGTCCACTGCGGGGCGAACATCGGCAGCGGCTGCGTCGTCACGCGCGGCACGACGCCCGTGCCGAGGTCGAACACGTTGCCGGTCGAGATGAAGCGATCGGTCGCGATCGCGTAGGCGCCCAGAATCCAGCGCAGGCGGTCGTCCGCCGGGGAGGTGTAGCGGATCTCCTGGCTGACGGCTTCCACGTCCAGCCACTGGTGCTGGGCCTGGTCAGAGCCGCAACACGCGAATAGCACGGATTGCGGAATCGGCAGGAAGTCGAACTGGTCGCCGGTCAGCAGTTCCTCGATCGTGTCGTAGGCCGTGACCGAGGTCAGGGTGCCGCCGCCGAGCGCCCAGTCGAGCTTGAGCGAGGCGCTCATCAGGTCGCGCTCGTTCTCGCCCCGGTTGTTGACGCGCACCGGCAGGCTGGTGTCGTCGACCTGTTCGGTGATGTTGAAATAGAGCGCCTGGGTGTCGACCTGCGAGAACGACAACCGGAAGTCGGCCTTGAAGCTGTCGCTCGGCTGGTAGATCAGCTTGACCCTGGCGGAGAGGTCCTTGAAGGGGTCCGCTTCCTCGCCGAGGAACGGGTTGTCGATGTAGCCGTCGGTGTCGAGGTACGAGCCTGACAGCTGGAACTTCCACGCATCGGAACCGCCGATCGGCCCGCCGATACTGACTCGCGCCTTGTAGCCGGGACCGGAGTCGTAGCCGGCCAGCAGGGATCCGGAAATCTCGTCGCCCGGCTCGCGCGTCGTGATGATCACCGCGCCGCCGATCGCATTGCGCCCGTACAGCGCGCCCTGCGGTCCCTTCAGGACCTCGATGCTGGCGATGTCGAACAGCTCCTGGTTGAACTGCGACGGGTTCGCCATCAGCACGCCGTCGATCAGCACGGCCACCGACGGCTCGCTGTTGCGCGCCTGCGAGATGCCGCGCACGACGATGAACGACGTGCCCTGGTTCTGGGTCTGCACCATCGTCATGTTGGGCGTCAGCGCGATGAAGTCCTGCGGCCGGAGGATGCCCGCGGACTCGACCTCCTGGGCGTTGTAGGCGCTGATCGCCACCGGCACGTCGAGGATCACTTCGTCGCGCTTGCGGGCCGTGACGACGATCGTGTCCAGCTCGTCCTGGGCGGACACCGGCATCGCGACCGCAGTCCCGAGCAGGCAGGCCAGCAGCATGGACAGGAACTTCCCCTGGTGAATTTTCATGTGGATCTCCGGCATCGTGAGTTCGAATGACCCTATGAGCCCGATTGCACCCTGACCGGCCCGGTGCGCGACGCCATCTCCTCGCGGAGCAGGGCGGCACCGGCGACCATCGACTTCAGCTTCCCCAGCGCGGTTTCGCGCGGCAGGTACTTCATCCCGCAGTCCGGCGCCAGGATGACGTCCTCGGCGCGGACGAAGGGCAGCGCCCGCCGGGCGCGTGCCGCCACGGTTTCGGCGCTCTCGACCTCGGGCGAGCCGAGGTCGATGACGCCGAGGATGATCTGCTTGCCCGGCAGCGACTTCAGGATCGAGCAGTCGAGCTCCGGCTGGGCGGTCTCGAGCGAGACCTGCCGGCAGGAGCAGCCGGCGAGCTCGGGCAGGAAGGAGTAGGCCGAGGCCCGTTCGTGGATGATGGCGGCGTAGCCGAAGCAGATGTGCACGGCGGTCGTCCCGCGCACGCCCTCGAGCGCGTGGTTGAGCGCGGCGAGGCCGTAGGCTCGCGCATCCTCGGGTCGCGCCTGCATGTAGGGCTCGTCCAGCTGCACGATGTCGGCGCCGGCCGAGAACAGGTCGCGGATTTCGGCGTTGACGGCCGTGGCGTAGTCCATCGCGGCCAGTTCGCGGCTGCCGCCGTAGTGATCGATCTGCGCCTGCTGCGACATCGTGAACGGCCCCGGCACCGTGACTTTCACGGGCCGCGTCGTGTGCCGCCGCAGGAACTCGAGGTCGCGCACGCCGACCGCATGGCGGCGGCGGATCGGCCCGGTGACGCGCGGGACCGGATTCGGGTGGCCGCTGCGGTCGAGCGCGCTGCCCGGGTTGTCGAGGTCCACGCCCTCGAGCGCGGTCGCGAACAGGTTGGAGTAGCTCTCGCGGCGGATCTCGCCGTCGGTGACGATGTCGAGGCCGGCGTCCTCCTGCGCCTGGATTGCGACGATGGTCGCGTCGTCCTGCGCCTCGGCGAGGAACGGCTCCGGCACGCGCCACAGTTCGCGCGCGCGCACGCGCGGCGGGAAGCGCCCGGCGAGCTTCGCGCGGTCGATCAGCCATTCCGGCTGCGGCATGCTGCCGACCAGCGAGGTGGGGAAGAGCGGCAGGCCGGCCATGCGCGTCACCCCGCGGCCCTCCGGGCCGTGGCGCCGGCCGCGCGCTCCGGCCAGCCGCGCTCGCGCGCGAGCGCGGCGCGGATGGCGTCGCCGTGCTCGTCGAGTTGCGGCGCCGCCGTCACCGAGGTCGCGGCCCGGCCGTCGAACTGCAGTGCGGGGCGCACGGCCCGGCGGCCGCCCTCGCGGGCATCCTCCACCGGGACGATCAGGCCCAGGTGACGCGCCTGCGGGTCCTCGACCACCGCGTCGATGCCGTTGATCGGCGCGAATGGCACGTCGTGGGCGGACAGGCGCGCCGCCCAGTCCGCGAGCGGCCGGCTGCGGAAGCGGCGGTCCAGCTCCTCCCCGAGCGCCTCGTAGTGGTCGATGCGCGCGAGGCGGTTGTCGAACCGCGGGTCTTTCGCGAGTTCCTCGGCCCCGAGCGCGGCGGTGAGCCCGGTCCAGAACTTCTCGAGCGAGGACAGGTGGATCGCGAGCAGGCGGCCGTCCCCGGTGCGCAGTATGTAGGCCTGCGCCAGCCGCGGCCGGTCGCTCGATTGCGGCACCGCGCCGAGGGCGAAGTACGCGGCGAAGGGCTCGACCGCGAAATGCGCCATGGCCTCCAGCATGGACACCTCGATCAGGCGTCCTTGCCCGCTGCGCTCGCGCTCGAGCAGGGCGCCCAGGATGCCGTAGGCGGCGTAGATGCCGGTGATGGCGTCGGCGAGCGCGGGACCCATGAAGCGCGGGCGCTCCGGGTCGACCACGACGCTCAGGAATCCGGACAGCGCCTGCGCCACGGAATCGTAGCTCGGCCGTTCCCGGTACGGACCGTCGGCGCCGAAGCCGCTGATCGAGCAGTACACCAGCCTCGGGTTGATGCCGCGCAGCCGCTCGACCCCGGCGCCGAGGCGTTCCGCAGTGCCGGGGCGGAAGTTCTGCAGGTAGACGTCCGCGCTGGCGATGAGCTGGTCGAAGACCTCGCGGTCCGCGGGCTTCTTGAGGTCGCAGGCCATGCCGCGCTTGTTGCGGTTGTAGGCCTGGAAGTGCGGCGAATAGGCGCCGTTCTGGTATGCGCGGTAGGGGTCCCCCTCCGGGCTCTCGACCTTGATGACGTCGGCGCCGAGGTCGGCGAGCATCATCGCCGCGCAGGGGCCGGTGATGAACGTGCCCTGTTCGACGATGCGGACGCCACGGAGCACGGGATGCGGGATCATGCGGTCGGCACGAACCCCGGCGGCGCCGGGCCATCGTAGGAGATCGCGGAGGCGCCGGAATCGGCGAGCACGAAGCCGATCGGGCGCGCCTGTTCCTCGACCAGGTGGGCGATCAGCGCGGCGGTGCGCGCGAGTATCGGCACGCCCTTGATCGCGGTGAGCGGGTAGCCCGCGTCCAGCATTGCGGCGGCGATCGCGCCCGAGACGTTCATCACCAGCGGCTTGCCGGTGACTTCCGGCAGCAGCTTCTCGATCAGGCGCGCCGACTCGACGTGGCGGCCCGCGAGACCGGTCTCCGCCGCGATCGCCAGCAGCCGCGCGACGCGCGGGTCCTGCTGCTTGTGCAGCGGATGGCCATAGCCGGGCACCGCCCGTTTCGCCGCGCGCGCCTCGGCGAGCGCCGCACGGGCGGCCGGCTCGAGTCCGCCCTGCGCGGATTGCGCCAGGATGCCCGACAGCAGCCGCGCGGCCGCTTCGGCCGAGCCGAGGATCACCGAACCGCAGCCGAGGATGCCGGCGGCGACCGCCCCCTGCAGCGCGTCCGGCGCCGCTGCCAGCGTGATGCGCGCGGCCGCGACCGAGGGCACGAGCCCGTGCTCGGCGATCGCGACCAGGGTCGCGTCCAGCATGCGCCGCTGGGCCGCGGAGGGCAGGCTGCCGGTGACCAGCAGCCAGGCATGCTCGGTGAAGCTGACCTGGCCGATCAGCTCGCCGCAGAGGTCGCGCCCGCGCACCACGATGGTATCGGCGTTCGAGGCCGAGACCGCCGAGCTCCTGCGGGCCTGCGAGCCGATCTTCATGTCGCCACGCCCCTCCGCCGGGTAGCTCATGGTTTCGAATAGCGAAATCGCCTTCGCTGGGCGAACATGCTGCGGCGCGCCGCGCCCGGCGTCAAGTGCGCGGGCTGTCGCTGCTTCGCATATCGAAATAAACTGCGGCCATGGCCAGACGAACCGGTCCCGCCGCGCGCCGCGAAGCCATGGGAGGACTGGCCAAGGGACTCCAGGTGATCCGCGCCTTCACGCGCGACCATTCGGCGCTGACGCTGTCCGAGGTCGCGGGCATCGCCGGCATGCCCGCCGCGACCGCGAGGCGCTGCCTGCTGACGCTGGAGGAACTCGGCTACGTGACGCGCCGAGGCCGCTCCTTCCTGCTGCGCCCGAAGGTGCTCGAGCTCGGCGCCGCCTACCTCGAGTCCATGGACATCGAGCACCTGACCCAGACCCACCTCGAGGAACTCGCGCGGCTCACGGGAGACTCGGCCGCGCTCTCGGTGCTGGACGGCAACGACATCGTGTACGTCGCGCGCACCTCGGTGCGCACGCTGGTGCGGCTCGAGGCCCATGTCGGCAGCCGCTTCCCGGCGCACGTGACCTCGATGGGCCGCGTGCTGCTGGCCGGGCTGCCGGCGGAGCGCCTCGACCAGTACTTCCGCACGCAGAAGTTCGCGGCCTTCACCGACCAGACCGTGACCGACCCGAGGAAGGTCCGCCAGCTGATCGAGGAATGCCGCCGCAACGGCTACTCGGCGGTCGAGGACGAGCTTGCCTACGGCGTGGTCGCCGTGGCCGTGCCCGTGCACGACCAGTCGGGGAGGGTGGTCGCGGCCCTCAATTCCTCCAGCCACTCGCGGCGGGTCAGCAAGTCGAAGCTGGTCCGCGACCGGCTCGCGATGCTGAAGCAGGCGAGCCGCGCGATCTCCGCGGAGCTCGCCCGGGTTCCGGGACTCGCGCTGAGCGCGCAGCAGTGAGGCGGGCACGGCGCTTGACGCTCGCCGCGCGCAGCCGGTAGCCTGATTGCGAACTTTTTTTCGGTATTCGAAACAGTGATGCGAGGGGGCGACCGGTATTTCCGCGCGGACGGCGTGCGCTTGCGCTACCGCGACCAGGGCGAGGGGCCCGGCGTCGTGCTGGTGCACGCCTGGACGCTCGACCTCGAGGTCTGGGACGCGCAGGCTGCGGAACTGTCGCGCACCCTGCGCGTGGTCCGCCTCGACCGCCGCGGCTTCGGTCTCTCGGAAGGCCGGCCGGATCCGGAGGCGGAGCCCGCCGACCTCGCGGCGCTGCTGGATCATCTGCGGCTTCCCGCCGCGGCTTTCGTCGGCATGTCGCAGGGCGCGCGCGCAGTCATCGGCCTCGCGCTGCAGGCGCCGCAGCGCGTCGCTGGCCTGGTACTCGACGGGCTGCCGGGAGACGTGGCCGGGATCGCTGCGGGCAACGGGGATTATTCGCTGGACGAGTTCCGGCGGCTCGCCCGCAACGGCGGACTGGAGGCGTTTCGCGAGGCCTGGCGGCGCCACCCGCTGGCGCGCCTGCATGGCGACGACCGCGAAGCCGCGCGGCGGCTCGAACGGATGCTGTCGCGCTATCCCGGGCGCGAACTGCTGGGACCGGCGCCGCCCGCGCCGGCGGCGCCCGACCCGGACGGGCTCGCTCGCCTGTCGATGCCGGTGCTGGTCATCAACGGGGAACTGGACCTCGAGAGCCGCCGGCTGGCCGGCGAGCGCCTGTGCGCGCTGCTGCCGCACGCGCAACGCGTGCTGCTGGCGGGCGCGGGGCATCTCGCCGCGCTGGACCGGCCGGCCGCCTACACTGCGACCCTGCAATCCTTCCTGCAGCGCCTTTCGCGCGCGGCCGCCTGAAGCGAGGTAGCTCCGATGGCCAGCATCCTCGTCGTCTACTACAGCAGCTGGGGTCACCTCGAGCAGATGGCGCATGCGCAGGCCGAGGGAGCGGCGAAGGTCGCGGGCGCCACGGTCACGGTCAAGCGCGTGCCGGAACTGGTGCCGCTCGAGGTCGCGCGGCAGGCCGGCTACAAGCTCGACCAGCGCGCGCCGGTCGCGGAGCCGCTCGAGCTCGGCGACTACGACGGGATCCTGTTCGGGACGCCGACCCGCTTCGGCAACATGGCCTCGCAGATGCGCAACTTCCTCGACCAGACCGGGCCGCTGTGGGCAAAGAACGCGCTGCTCGGCAAGGTCGGCAGCGTCTTCACCTGCACCCAGAGCCAGCACGGCGGCCAGGAGACGACCCTCACGTCCTTCCACTCGACCCTGCTGCACCACGGCATGATCATCGTCGGCCTGCCGTACACCGCGCCGGGCATCACGACCATGCGCGAGGTGACGGGCGGCACGCCTTATGGCGCGAGCAGCATCACCGGCGCGGGCGACGAGATGCGCATGCCGTCCGCGCTGGAGCTCGGCATGTGCCGCTTCCAGGGCGAGCACGTGGCACGCATCACCAGCGACCTCGTCGCCGGGCGCGCACGATGAAGACGCGCCCCGGCGGTTCTGCGGCACCGGCCCCCGCGGTCGAGGCACCCGCGACGCCATTCCGCTTCTACGACAACCGCCAGAAGTACCTGGCCTTCGTCAACACCTGCAACGAGAAGTCGGCGGTCGCCAACCGCGCGGCGGCGGAACTGCGGCATCTGCACCCGGCGCCGCCCGCAGTGCGGCTGTTCGACGCCGGCATGGGCGACGGCACGGTGCTGGCGCGCCTCATGCGCAGCACGCACCACCAGTGGCCAACCGTGCCGCTTCTGGTGGTCGCCAAGGAGATCAGCCTCGAGGACGTCCGGCTCGGCCTCGAGAAGATGCCCGACCGCTTCGTCGAGCACCCGGCGACCGTGATCGCGATCACCAACATGAACTACTCGGAGGCGCCGCGGCTGATGCCGCGCGACATCCAGTCGGCCGCCGCGCTCAACTGGCAGGAGGTCCGCCTGCGCGGCCTGACCTCGCACGAGTATGCGCAGCAGATCGAGGAACTGGCACCGGCGCTGGCCGACGGCTGGCAGACCAAGCTGAGCGCGAAATCCGGCAATCCGGTATACGTGCGGCCGTCGGTGCTGGTGCTCTACCGCGAGGATCACCAGTTCCTGCTCGACCGGGTGATCCCGAAGCCCGGACAGGCCTACGAGTTCTACGACCTGATCGTCGCCTCGCAGCCCTGGCGCGCGCGCATGTCGGCCACGTTCAAGGCGCAGCGGGTGCTGGCGCCGCTGGTGAAGAGCCTGGCGGCGAACGGACGGTTGCTCGCCATCCAGTCCTATGGCCGCGATCCGGCGCTCGAGATCATCCGCAGGCTGTGGCCGGACGAAAACCCGTTCCAGGTGGACCGCCACCAGCTGCTCGCCGCGCTGAAGGCCGAGCTCGGCCGCGACGCGGCCGATTTCTCGCTGGCGGCGCCGCCCGACGACAAGTCCATCTTCCGCTACGAGATGCACACGCTGCCGACCGAGATCGGCGACCGCATCGGCACCTCGACGCTGTTCGCCGCCTGGAATGCCGCGATCTACGTCAACCAGATCGAGGAGGAACGCCTCGACGAGGTGGTGACGACCGGCGCCTACCTCGAGGCCACGCAGGCCGTGCTGCGCAGGCACGGCGGACTCTGGTTCAACGACGAGACTTTCGTCGTCAGCCGGCGCCGGAAGTAGATGGACGAGCTGCGGGCCCGCATCGCCGAATTCGCGGGTCGCGCCTCGCTCGAGCTGACGCCGCAGGAGCGGCAGGTGCCCGACATGCTGGCCGGGCTGGTGCCGCCGGGGACCGCGATCTACGTGACGCACACGCCCAACGCCACGGTGGCGGACGTGGCGGAGGTCGCCTGCGCGATCGAGGAGCGGGGTTTCCGCGCCTTCCCGCACATCGTCGCACGCCGCCTCCCGGACGAACGGTCGCTGCAAGGCGCGCTCGCGCGGATGCGCGACGCCGGCATCGACCGCGCCCTGCTGGTCGCCGGCGACCTGACGACCCCGGCCGGGAAGTTTTCCGGCACGCAGGACGTGCTCGCGACCGGCGCGCTCGTGAACGCGGGCTTCCTGACACTCGCCGTTGCCGGCCACCCGGAAGGTCACAAGCGCATCGGCGCCATGACGCTGTGGAACGCCCTGCTGGAGAAGCAGGAGTACGCCGAGGTCACGGGTACGCGCATGCACATCGTGAGCCAGTTCGGGTTCGACCCGGGCGCCGTGTGCGCCTGGGAACGGCAACTCACCGGGCACGGCGTGACCCTGCCGGTGCACGTCGGCATTGCGGGCCCCGCGCCGCTCCGGGTCCTGATCCGCTACGCCATGCTGTGCGGCATCGGCACTTCGCTGAATGCGCTGATGGCGAACCTGAGCGCGCTCGCCTCGGTCCGTCACCTGGCCACCTCGACCGGCGAGGTGCTGGTGCACCTCGTCCGCGCCCGCGAGGGCGCCCTCGCGCGGCGCTTCGTGCAGCCGCATGTCTTCTCGTTCGGCGGCACCCTGGAGACCGCGCGCTGGCTGCAGGCGGTCCGCAACGGGGACTTCGAGCTCACCGCCGACGGCGGGATTTCGCTGCGGCTGCTGGCGGAGGCGGCCGGCGCCTGAGATAGTGATCCCCGTGGCGGGGATGCTCAGCTCGGCGCAGCTCGCAAGTTACCGGCAGGACGGATTCCTGGTGCTGCCCGGCTTCGTCCCCGCCGCCCGCTGCCTGGAGTTGCGCGAGCGCGCGCTCGGCCTCGCGCGCGAGCACCTGCCGCCGCCCGGCCAGGCCACGATATTCCGCGCCGACGGCGCCTCGCCGCACGCGGCCGCGGAGTACTTCCTGACCAGCGGCGAGGCGATCCGCTGCTTCTTCGAGAAGGATGCCTTCGACGCCGAGGGCCGCCTGCAGGCCGAGGCGCATCTCTGCCTCAACAAGCTCGGCCATGCGATGCACGACCTCGATCCGGTATTCGACGCCTTCAGCCGCACGCCGGAACTCGCCGCGGTCGCCGCGGACCTCGGCATGGAGCAGCCGCTGTTGCTGCAGTCCATGTACATCTTCAAGCAGGCGCACATCGGCGGCGAGGTGGTCTGTCACACCGACCACAGCTATCTGTGGACCGAGCCGCTCTCGGTGGTCGGCTTCTGGTTCGCAATCGACGACGCGACCACCGTCAACGGCTGCATGTGGGCGCTGCCGGGCGGCCACCGCATGCCGGTCAGGGCCCGTTCGCGGCTGAACGCCACGGGCACCGCGACCGAGACGGACGTGCTCGATGCCGAGCCATACCCGACCGAAGGGCTGGTGCCGATCGAGGCCCGGCGCGGCACGCTCGTGCTGCTGCACGGCGCGCTGCCGCACCTGTCCGGCGCCAACCGGAGCGACCGCCCGCGGCACGCATACACGATCCACGCCATCGACGGGCGCGCCGGCTACCTGGCCGACAACTGGTTGCGGCGGCCGACCCTGCCGCTGCGGGGATTCACGGGCGGCTGACGGCTATCATCAGGCGCGTGGCGCAGCGACCGGCAGACCCGAGCGAACTGGAACCCGTGGAACGGGCCGGGATCGACGAGTTGCGCAGCCTGCAGTTCGAACGGCTGGCCGCGGTCATCGGTCATGCCTGGCGGAACCAGGCGCCCTACCGCGCCAAGTGCGACGCGGCTGGAATAAGTCCCGCCGATCTCAGGTCGCTGGACGACCTGGCGCGGTTTCCCTTCACCGTCAAGGACGACCTGCGGCAGCACTATCCCTATGGCATGTTCGCGGTGCCGCTCGCGCAAGTGGTGCGCGTGCATGCATCGAGCGGCACGACCGGCAAGCCGACCGTCGTCGGATACACCCGGCGCGACATTGACATCTGGGCGCAGCTGGTTGCGCGCTCGATCCGCGCGGCCGGGGGCCGTCGCGGCGACAGGGTGCAGGTCGCGTACGGCTACGGCCTGTTTACCGGCGGCCTCGGTGCGCATTACGGTGCCGAACGGCTCGGGCTGATGGTCATCCCGATGTCCGGCGGCCAGACCCCGAAGCAGGTGCAGCTGATCCGGGACCTGGAGCCCGACATCATCATGTGCACGCCGTCCTACGTGCTGAACATCGCGGACGAGATCGAGCGCCAGGGCATGGATCCCGCCGCCTCGTCGCTGCGGATCGGCATCTTTGGCGCCGAGCCCTGGGGCGAGGCGATGCGCGCGGAGATCGAGGCACGCCTGGGCCTGGATGCCCTGGACATCTATGGCCTCTCGGAAGTCATGGGACCCGGGGTCGCCAGCGAGTGCATCGAGACCCAGGACGGGCCGGTGATCTGGGAGGATCACTTCTTTCCGGAGATCATCGAGCCCGCGACCGGCCGGCCGCTGCCGGACGGGCAGCCCGGTGAACTGGTCATCACGACGCTGACCAGGGAAGCGTTGCCGGTGATCCGCTACCGGACCCGCGACCTCACGCGCCTGTTGCCGGCGACGGCGCGGGGCATGCGGCGCCTCGACAGGATCAAGGGCCGCAACGACGACATGCTCATCATCCGCGGCGTCAACGTGTTTCCGACGCAGATCGAGGAACGCGTGCTGCAGCAGCGCGGCCTGTCGCCGCATTACCAGCTGAGAGTCGGCAGGCAGGGGAATCTGGACCTGCTGACCGTGCTGGTCGAACGCGACCCGCAGACCGCTGCGGCCGATTGCGAGGCGATCGCGAACGCCCTGAGACGCGACATCAAGGACCTGGTCGGCGTCAGCGCCGTGATTGAGGTGCATGAGCCGGGCGAGGTCCCGCGCTCCAGCGGCAAGGCGGTGCGCGTCGTCGACGAGCGCCGCTGATCGTCGGCGGAGACTGGCGGTACAATTCCGTGCCGCACTGCGCGCATCACCGGAGCACCGCAATGAGACATTGGCTCGCCGGCATCCTGCTGCTGCCCGTCCTCGCAACCGCCCAGGAGGGCATGCGCATCCAGCCCGAGGTGCAGCGGCTGAACGCGATGTCCGCGCGCTTCGCGCCCGTGGACATCCGCGTGAACCTGCGCGACTTGCCCGAAAGCGAGCGCCAGGCACTCGCGAGCCTGGTGCGCGCCGCGCGCGTCGTGGACGCGCTCTACCTGCGGCAGGCCTGGGCCGGCAACGAGGCGCTGCTGCTGCGCCTGCTCGAGGACGACACGCTGCTCGGCCGGGCGCGACTCGATTATTTCCTGCTCAACAAGGGGCCGTGGTCCGAGCTCGACGAGGACGCGGCCTTCATTCCCGGCGTACCGGGCCGGCCGGAGGGCGCGAACTACTACCCGGCCGGCGCGACCAAGGCGCAGGTGACGGCCTGGATCGAGGGCCTGAAACCCGCGGCGAAGGCCGAGGCCACCGGCTTCTTCACGACCATCCGCCGCGACGCCGCGGGGAAGTTCGTGGCCGTACCCTACAGCCTCGAGTACCAGGGCGAGCTCGCCGAGCTCGCGGTCCAGTTGCGCGCGGCGGCGGCGGCGACGCGCCAGCCGACGCTGAAGGCCTTCCTCGAATCGCGCGCCGATGCGCTGTTCAGCAACGACTACTACGCGAGCGATGTCGCCTGGATGAGGCTCGATGCCTCGATCGAGCCCACGATCGGCCCCTACGAGGTGTACGCGGACGAGTGGTTCAACTACAAGGCCGCCTTCGAGGCATTCATCACCGTGCGCGACGAGGCCGAGACGGCGAAGCTCGAGCGCTTCGGCGGCGAGCTGCAGTGGCTGGAGGACCGGTTGCCCATCGACAGGCAGTACCGGCGCAGGAAGCTCGGCGGGCTCGCGCCCATGCGCGTGGTCAACGTGGTGTTCGCCGCCGGCGACGGCAACCACGGCGTGCAGACCGCGGCCTTCAACCTGCCGAACGACGAGCGCATCGTCGCCGAGATGGGCTCCAAGCGCACCATGCTCAGGAACTTCCAGCAGGCGAAGTTCGAGCGCGTGCTCGTGCCGATCTCGGAGGTCGCGCTGGCACCGCCGGACCAGCGGCACGTGAACTTCGATGCGTTCTTCACCCACATCCTGATGCACGAGATCATGCACGGCCTCGGCCCGACCCACACCGGGCCGGGCGGGAGGGGCGGGGGCGTGCGCCCGGCGCTCAAGGAGCTCTACAGCCAGGTCGAGGAGGCAAAGGCCGACATTTCCGGCCTGTGGGCATTGCAGCAGCTGATGGACAAGGGCGTGCTGGACCGGCGCGAGGAGCGCGCGATGTACACGACTTTCCTGGCGTCGACTTTCCGCACCTTGCGCTTCGGGATGTCGAGCTCGCACGCCAAGGGCATGGCGATGCAGGTCAACTACCTGATCGACGCCGGGGGATTCCGCGTGAACCGCGACGGCACTTTCAGCGTCGACCTCAAGCGCGTCAGGAAGGGAGTCGCGGGACTGACGCGCGAGCTGCTGACCTTGCAGGCAACCGGTGATTATGACGGCGCGAAGCGCATGATCGAGCGGCTGGTGGTGATCCGCCCCGAGGTGCAGGCGGTGCTCGACCGCCTCGGCAAGGTGCCCGTGGACATCCGGCCGAGGTTCCTGACGGCCGACGAACTGGAGCGGGAATACCCGTGAGGCGGTCGCTTCAGGAGCGCGTCACGCGCAGCGTGTAGTGGACCGTCGGCAGGTCGCGGTCCGTCTGCCGCGGGACCAGGTTCAGCTCGTAGTCACCGGGCTTGAGCAGTGCGCCGTCGAGCGCGACGATCGCCTCGCCGTCATCGGTCGTGACGGCATCCAGCGACAGCACTGGGTCCGTGTCCTGCCCGCGGACGCGTTCGACCGTCACGCCATAGGCCGGCGCGGGCTCGAGGCCGACGTCGAAGCGCAACTCCACGGTCCGCGGCGCCCGCGGCTGCCGCCACGTGACGTCCGGCTCGAATCCGGCGCTGCGCGTCTGCACGAAGTACAGCGTCTCCGTCACCACGCCCGGTGCAGCCGGATCCGGCCGCAAAAAAAACAGGAACGAGGCCGCACCGAGCGCGACGGTCGCCAGCGAGGCGGCCAGAGCAACGCGGGGAGGGCTCCAGAATGCTCGACGGGGCGATAGCAGAGGGGCGATTTCGCCCCGCTTCTGGAGCTCCCGCAATCCTTGTCGCAACGCCTGGGTGAGTTCGACCTCGTTCCTGAACTCCGGGTCCTCAACGATCCTTGTCTCGACCATCCGCAGATCCTTCTCGGACAGGCTTCCTGCCAGGTATTGCCGAATCAATTCGGCTTCTTCCGGAGATATATCTGTCATGAGGGGCTCCAAAGTCTCACTTTTGCCCTAGAAGAGTGCACTGCAAAACAGGTCCGACCGGCGATAGCGGCGCTGCAGCAGGACGGCCAGGCGGGCCCGGGCCCGGTGCAGCACGCGCTTGTAATGTTCCTCGTCGATGCCGAGCTGCCGGCACACCGTCTCCTTGTCCTGCTCGTGCAGATAGACGCGCACCAGGATTTCGCGATCGCGCGGCCAGCGCAGCTCGCGCAGCAGCCGGCGAACCGCCCGTACGCTGGCCTCCTCGTGCAAGGTCAGGTCATGGTCGTCGCGCGGATCCGGCGCCGCGTCGATGGCGTCCTGCTGGCCGGTCATCGTGCGGCGGCGCGCGGCGCGCTTGCGGTGCTCGATGGCCAGGTAGCGTGCGGTCTGCGCCAGGAAAGCGGGCAGCCGGGCAGGATCCTCGAGCGGCCGGCGCGCCAGCCGCTCGAGGACGATGCGGAACGTCTCATGGCACAGGTCCTGCGCGAGCGACGGGTCGCCCAGCAGGGATTGCAGCAGGGCGACCACCCCGTCGCGCAGCCGGGCCTGGTCCGCGGGGGTCCCGAGTGCCGCGGAGCCGGCGTGGCTTGCCGCGTCGCTGGGCGCCGCGCCCTCAGTAGTCGGTTCCGTGCGATCCGCCATGTGACTGTGACAGCGAAATGACCCGGCGTGACCGGTTGATCAGGTTGATCGAGAAGAACAGGCGGCCGACCCTGCCGCCGAAGTCCGCGTACAACGACCCGGGCAGCAACTCGCCGACGTCGAACTCGCCGTGCTTCTCGTCGCTCGGATGGAGTTTGCACGGCTGGTCCATCGGCGCCTTGAGCTCGGGACTGGGCAGGTACCAGTAGCTGCCGAACGCATCCTTGCTGATCTCGAACGAGGCGCCGAGCGGCAGGCCGTCCTTCCAAGGCTGCGGCTTGCCGTGACCGAGCTCGTCGTAAATGATCATGACCCAGCGTGCAACGAACTGATCCGCGTCCATCACGACTCCTCACGTCCTGTGACGTTGTTGTTGAATTGATGCGCTGCTCCACTGGAGACCAGCTGGAATCCCGCCCAGTAGTACGGATCCGACCAGCGCGGCTGCTGCCGCAACCGCGCCTGCGCACGCGCGAGCGCGTGCGGCGCAGCGTGGCCGCCCTGGAGCATCTCGCGGTAGAACTCGCGCATCAACACGGCGGTGGACGTGTCGGGCACGCTCCACAACGTCGCGATCACGGCGCGCGCGCCGCTGCGCAGGAATGCGTGTGACAGGCCGATCGGGCCCTCGCCCGCGATCTCGCGCCCGAGCGCCGTGTCGCAGCCCGAGAGCACGACCAGGTCGGCGTCCAGGCGCAGCTGCGTGATGTCGTAGAGCCGCAGCGAACCGTCCACCGTTGCGCCGCGGACGTCGACATTCGACAGCGCGAGCCAGGCGAGCGCCGGGTCGCGAGCGTCGGCGAAGGCGTGGGCCGCGAAGTGGACGAAACGGTAGCGTTCGAGGTCGGCCTGCATGACATTCGAGCGGCTCGCATCGGGGCCGACCAGGGCCAGCAGCCGGTCCGGGTCTCCTACCAGCGCCGCCAGTTCGCGCGCCTCGACGCCGGCGGCTGGCAGGCGTCGCAGCCCGGCCCGCTCGCCGGTGGCGCGCGCAGAGCCGCCCGCGTGTTCCAGTGCCGGCGGCGCGAGCGCGGCGACGCGGGGATCGCCGGTTTCGTAGACGGGGTCGGCAATGATGGCGAGCGTAGCCGCGGGCGGAGCCTCCGCAGTCCCGGACTCCCGCAGGGTTGCGACCGAGGGAATCACCACCGCGGCGCCCGCGTCGAGCCCCGGGAGGGCCTGCGCCGCCAGCAGCGCCATCGGCACGAGGTGCAGCGCGCCGTCAGGGACGATCAGCAACCGGCCGCGCGGAGGGATGTCTCCCAGGGGTCCGAAGATCCGGCGCGCCAGCTGCCGTGCCGCCGCCAGGCGGTCCGCGGCGCCGGGTGCCGCCCGGCGCCACGACCGGTGCAGTTCGCGCGCGCCGGCATCCAGCTCGGCCGGCGACGGCAATGGATGGACTTCGACGTCGTCTCCCGACACTACGAACAACCATGCGCGGTGGCGCCCGATGTAGAACTCCGCGACCTGGTCGCCTTCGGCCAGCGGCCCGCCGCGTCCACCGGCCGCCGGTCCCGCCGTGGCGCGCGCGATCCTCCCGTCCAGCAGGCGCGCGCGTGCGCGCAGCAGTTCCATTTCGCGCGCCAGCACCTGGGCGCGCTCGAGTCCGGGGTCGGCCGATTCGAGCAGGCGATCATGGCGCTGGCGCTTCGCGGCCAGCTGCTCGTAGACGTGCTGCCGCTCCTGCAGCAGCTCGCGCGGCGCAAAGGACGCCGAGACCGGCGCCGTGTCGGCGAGCAGCTGCGCCCGGGCGCGGTCGCTGGTCTCGAAGGCCGCGCGCCGCAGGCGCAGAGCCTCCGCGTCGTCGGCCTCGTGCAGCGAGCTCGACCGTTCCAGCAGTGCAGCGATGCGCAGTTCGACGGCATCGCGGTACGCTGCGCGGAACGCCGCTCGCGCCTCGGCATGCAGGGCGTTCAGGCCGATGGTCTCGAAGCGCGCGAGGGCGGCGGTGGCGTCGTCGAGGGCGCCGGCGGCGTCGCCCCGCCCGAGTCGCGATGCGGCCCGCCGTTGCAGTGTCTGCGCCAGGTCGACGTCCGCGCCGCTGGATTCCTGCACCGCAAGGGCGCGCCGGAAGTGAGTCTCGCCCCGGTCCACGCGGCCGGCCCGCAGTTCCAGCAGCGCAAGCTCGACCACGGCCATCACGCGCATCCGGTGCGTGTCCGGCAGAGCGAGGGCGAGGATCGCCTCCAGCCGCTGCCGCGCGAGCCGGTCGTCCCCCGCGGCGAGGTGGTCCCGCGCCAGCGACATGAGTCCGCGCGCGCGATCGTGCGGTGCGATCAGCATGTCCAGCGCCTGCCGGCTGAGCTCGTGCGCCGCGTCGTGGCGCCCCATCGCGCGCTCGATCTCGGCGAGGTTGATCAGCGTGATGCCCTGTTCCCGGCGCACGCCGGTCTCGCCGCGCAGCCTGCTGGCGGCCCGCATCGGCTCCGCTGCGCGCTCGATTTCGCCGGTGGACATGAGGATCAGGCCCAGCGCGTGGAGCGCGCGGGCCTCGCCATCGCGATCGCCGAGCTGGCGCAGGATCCTGGCGGATTCGTGCTCGCGCTCCATGGCCTCGTCGAAGCGTCCGAGGATGCGCAGCGGCAACGCGCTGTTGTGCAGCGTGTGCGCGTAGCTGGCCGGCTCCTCGTCGCGGGGGATCAGGGCGAGCGCGTCCTCGAACTCGCGCACGGCGTCATGGATGCGACCGTCCTCGAAGCTCTGGTGGGCGATGCTTTGCAGCGCGACCGCCTGGGCGGGGCCGTCGCCGGCTTTCCGGAACCGTGCGAGCGCCGACTCGAAGTCGGCGTGGGCGCCCGGCACGTCGCCGGCCATGCCGCGCGATACGGCGCGATAGCTCATGGCGTAGCCGGCCTCGTACGGCATCCCCAGCCCGTCGAATCGCCGTGCCGCGCGACTCAGCCTGTCCTGGGCGCGGCGGACGGTCGCCTCGCGCCGGCGCAGGTCGAAGTTCGCGGCGTTGGCCAGCTGGTCGAGCGCCGCGCCCTCGAGTCTCAGCGCGAACGCGGCCTGCGCGGGCGAATCGGATCGCTCGAGCCGTCCGGATGCGCTGGCCGCGAGGCTGGCCGCAGCCTGCCAGTCCGCGTGCCGCAGGTAACGGACGCCTGCGGCGTGCAGCAGGGCGAATCCCTCGCGCCGGCGGTCGCCGGCGTCGCGCCAGGATCGGGCGGCCGCCTCATAGGCCGCCGCGGCCTGGTCTTTCGCTGCGAGGTCGGGGAATGCGAGGCAGGCGGCCGCCTCCTGCCGGGCCGCCTCCAGCCGCGCGCGGTCGGCGGCGTTTGCGAGCGGTAGCGCCAGGGCCTCCACGACCGCTTCGCCGCGGGCAGCCGAGTGATCGTTGCGTTCGATGCGGAGCGTGATCGCGGATGCCCGCGGCCCCTCGACCAGCAGCATTTCGACGCCCATGCGCCGGTTGGGCGCGTCGCAATACAGCGCAGCGGCGCCGTTCGTGAGGAGGGTCGCCCGGACATCCACGTCGCGCGCCGAGACCGTGATCAGGACCGGGGCGTCCGTCGTCGGCTCGAAGCTCAGCTCGAGGGGTCCGGCGCCACCTACCGGCAAGGACACCGGGCCATGTACGCGCGCGGGCGGAGTCAGTTCGCTGCCGCATGCCGCCACGGCGGTGGACACGCACAGGACGATGACGTGGATGCCGGGAAAGCCCGCCAGCGGCCTGGGACGATCGGCGGCCTCGTTGCCGGGCTCCATGGCTTTGTTGTCCGTTCTCGTGCCCCTCGAACGACCGTCTTGTTATCACGCGCTGTCCGGTGTCGGCAACTCCTCGCCTTTTGTGACAGAAGTGAGACTTTGCGGCCTCACGCACCCGAAAGAGTGCAGGAGCCGCGAGCTCATGACGGTGTCTGGCACCGGGGCGGGCATGCGTTCCATGGGATCGATCGGCGAGCCGGGGATACACGTCTGGACCGGTGCGTCCGGCCGGAAATACCGCTACGGCGTGTACATGTTCGGCACGGTATTCGGTCCCGGGCCGGCCAATGACGTCCTTGCCCGCGAGACGCGGCCGGCGCACTACCTGCCCGTCTATGTCGGCCAGACCGAGGACCTCTCCAGGGCCTTCGACAGGCTGCTGGCGATGCAGTGCATCAGGCTGAATCGTGCCACGCACATTCACGTGAAGCTCTCGACCGAGCCGGAGGAAGCGCGGCGCGCCGAGCGCTCGCACCTGATCGCGCAGTGGCATCCGCCCTGCAATACCTCGCGCCGAGATCCCCTACAGCGCCTGCATCAGCGCCCTGAACCGCGCCTGTTCGCGCAGCGAGGCGAGATCCTCGTCCGCCTCGTATTGCCGGCGGTTCCGCTGGCCGGCGCCGATCGCCTTCTCGACCTGGTCGAGCGCCTCATCCGTCCTGCCCGAGAGCGCGTAGGCGCAGGCGAGGTTGTAGTAATCGGCCGCGGTACCGCCGCCCGCCGCGACCGCCCGTTGCAGGCTCGCGATCGCCTCCGGCAACTGCCGCAGTTTGATCTGACTGGCCCCCAGGCGATGCCAGGCGAAGGCGTTGCCCGGCTCGTCTTTCAGGTAGGCCTGGTACGCGACGGCGGCGCCGGCCCAGTCCTGCGCGAGGAACTTCTCCTCGGGCGAGAGCAGCGCGGGTGGCAGCGGCCTGACGCCCGGCGGCAGCGGGCTCACCGTGTCCATGACAATGCGCCAGGCGCCGGCGGCATCGCGCTTCCACACGCGCGCGTAGTAACCCGCGGCGGGCTGTTCGGCGCCGGTCTCGTAGCTGCCGTAGGCATAGCCGAGGTCGCCCGAACGTGCGACATCGGCCGCGAGCGGCGCGCCGGTCTGCGTGTGCGACTGTCCCGAGAGCCAGCCGTCGAGCGCCGCCCGTCCGGCGACCGGCATGAGACCGGGGCGATGCACGCGCGCGTCGTCGGCGAACCGGCCGGCATACGCGCCCCCGACGCTGCCCGATTGCATGTCCGCGAGCAGTTCACGCTCGGCGGCCAGCAGGCTGGCCGTCGCCGCCTCGATGTCCCGCGCGACCGGCTTGCCGAGGGCCTGGCGCCAGGAGGTCTGGTAAGGCGTGTCGAGCGGCACCACCGGCCCCGGCGTGTCGCTGCCGAGATCCAGTACCACGAGCCAGCTGCCGTCGGTCTGCTTCTTCCAGACCGAGAAGAACATGCCGTGGCGTTCCGGGCGGTTCTGCGCGGGTCGCGCCTCGAACACCAGCGGCCCCGTGTTCCAGCCCAGGTCTCCCGCTTGCGAGATGTCGCCCCAGACCGGCGCCCAGACGGCGCCCATCGGGCCGGGCACCGAGGGCTGGCGCTCGAGCACCGTCCGGGTCCGGAACGGATGCGGCCCGAAGGCGACGCCGTCCGGCGCGAAGTAGCGGTAGAAGGAGTCGCGGAACCCGCGCTCTTCCGCGAGCTTCACGAAGGCGCGCTCCGCCGCGACCATCGCGGCCTGGTCGGCCGGCATGGGCGCATCCGCGGCGGGTGCCGGCGCCGCGGCCAGCCACAGGGCCGCCGCGACGAGGGGCCTCACGAGCCGTCCTGTTTCGACTGCTGGCGCAACTCGCGCTCTTCCTGCTTCATGAGCCTGTAATCCATCGGGAAGATCTTGAGGATGCGGCAGCGGTCGCGCCCGACGCGGACCCAGTCGAAGCCGCTGGAGATCATCCCGCTCACGCGCGACTCAAGCCGGATGCCGATGGCCGTGTCGAGCTCGAAGCACCCCGGGTCGACGCGCAGGATGTAGGCTTCGTCGAAACGGGTCCACACCACGAGTTCATTGCGCCCCAGCGGCCTCCAGCCGCTGATGCGGCCCAGGCTGCTGAAACTCGGCACCTCCTCCTTGGCGTAGTGCCAGTAGCGGTCGCGGTCGGAGATCTCGCCCTCACGCTGGCGCGTGCCCGCGCAGCCGCCGATGAGCAGCGCGGCAAGCGCCAAGGCGACGCAGGCGGTATTCAGAAGCTGACGGCCCATACCCTCACTGAGACCGGCTGCCGTGTGCGCGGTTCCTTCGGTCCTGAGTATGATCGCCGGCATGGGCGTTCTCCACATTGCGGTCCTGGCGTCTTCCCTGCTGGCGGTCACCACTGCCGCCTCCGGGGATGCCAGCCTCGTCCTCGTCAACGGCATTGTCCATACCGGCATCTCCGCAGCGCCGCCCGCCGAGGCCGTGGTCTCGACGGGCGGCCGCATCGTCTACGTCGGGTCGACGCAGGAGGCGCTCGAGCGCGCCCCCGCGGGCGCCAGGACGATCGACCTCGAGGGCGCGACCGTGCTGCCGGGTCTTGCCGACGCGCACGCGCACCTGGCGGGGATCGGCTGGCGCGAGTTGCACTTCGACTTGACGGGCGTCGAAAGCCTGGCCGCCCTGCAGCAGCGGATCCGCGAGCGCGCTGCCAGCGACCCGTCCCCCTGGATCGTGGGCCGCGGCTGGATCGAGTCCGGATGGTCGCCGGCGGTCTTCCCCGTGCGCACCGACCTCGATGCGGTTGTGACCTCGAGGCCGGTGATGCTCGAGCGGGCGGATGGCCACGCCGTCATCGTCAACAGCCGCGCGCTCGAGATCGCGGGTATCACGGCGGCGACGCCCGATCCGCCCGGCGGCGAGATCCTGCGCGATCCGCGGACCGGGGAACCGACCGGCATGCTGGTGGACGCGGCGGTGGACCTGGTGCAGCAGCATGTGCCGGCACCGACGGCGGCGGACCTGCGCCGCGCGCTGGAGGCCGGAGCACGGCGCAGCCTGCGGCTCGGCTGGACGCAGCTGCAGGTGGCCGGCATGTCCTGGGAGGAAATCGACGAACTCTGCAGGCTCTATGCCGACGGCCGGGTCGCGCTTCGCGTGTACGCCGCCATCGGCGGGCCGGGGCCGGATGCCGAGCGGCTGCTCGCGGCCGGGCGCAGCTTCCAGAGCTGCGATCCGCGGCTCACGGTGCGCTCCGTCAAGCTGTACATGGACGGCGCGCTCGGTTCGCGCGGCGCCGCGCTGCTCGAGCCGTACAGCGATGCGCCTGCAAGCCGCGGCCTGCTGCGCCACGCGCCCGAGGAGATCCTGCGCATCACGATCGCCGGCCTCAGGAGCGGCATCCAGGTCCAGACCCACGCAATCGGGGACCGTGGCAACCGCATCGTGCTCGACCAGTACCGGCAGGCGCTCGCCAGCGTGCCGGTGGGGCAGCGCGCGGTGGCCGACCCGCGCCTGCGCATCGAACACCTGCAGGTGATCGACGACGCCGACATTCCGCGGCTCGCGCAGATGGGCGTGATCGCCTCGATGCAGCCCTCGCACGCGATCAGCGACATGCTGTTCGCACCGGCGCGCCTCGGCCGGGAGCGCCTCGGCCGCGCCTATGCCTGGCGCAAGGTGCTGGACGCCGGCGCCGTGCTCGCGGGAGGCAGCGACGCGCCGGTCGAGCAGGGCGATCCGCTCGTCGAGTTCTACGCGGCCGTGGCGCGCCGCACGGTCGAGGGCTTTGCAGGCCCCGAGTGGGGGCTCGACCAGCGGCTCACGCGCGCGGAGGCGCTCGCGGCGCTGACCACGGGGCCCGCGTATGCGGCTTTCGAGGAAGGCGTGCGCGGGACCATCGAACCCGGCAAGTGGGCGGACTTGAGCGTGTTCTCGGCCGACCTGATGTCGGTGCCGGAAGCCGCGATCCTGAAGGCGCGCGCCGTGATGACGGTGATCGGCGGCGAAGTGGCCTGGTCGGCCGCGGAGCCTACGCGACCGAGCGCGGGCGCACTTCCCCGACCCTGAAGCGGCCGGTCGCCGTGAGCCGGCTGTAGATCCCCCGGGCGCCGCGCAGCTCCGCGCGCCGCGCGGCGAACGGCATCGCGGCCACCGCGTCGAGCGACGCGGACGGCGCGAACAGGAATCCCTGGCCCGCGACGCAGCCGAGCTCGAGCAGCTTGACCACCTGGTCCTCGTGCTCGATGCCCTCGGCGACGGTCTCGAGGCCGAGCGTCTCGCCCAGCATCACGACCGCGCGCGCCAGTTCCGGGCCGTCATCCTGCTCGGTCAGCCGGCTGACGAACGCGCGGTCGATCTTGAGGATGTCGATCGGGAAGCGGTGCAGGTACGAGAGCGACGAATAGCCCATGCCGAAGTCGTCGATCGCGAGCCGCACGCCCAGCGCCTTCAGCTCGCGGAAGCGCTCCAGGTTGACCTCGGTGTTGTGCATGATCGTGCTCTCGGTCAGCTCGATCACCAGGTTGCCGGGCTCGAGCCCCGAGGCCTCGAGCGCGTGGCGCACGTCGGCGACCAGGTCGCCGTGCTGCAGGTGCCGCCCGGAGATGTTGATCGCGACGCGCAGGCCGTCGCCGGCGACGATCGCATGGCGCCATTCGCGGACCCGGCGGCAGGCCTCGATGAGCACCCAGCGGCCGAGCTCGACGATCTGGCCGGATTCCTCGGCCGTCGCGATGAAGGCGCCGGGCAGCACCAGGCCCTGTTCCGGGTGATTCCAGCGCACCAGCGCCTCGACGCCGAGCAGCTCGCGGTTGTTGAGGTCCACGACCGGCTGGAACTCGATGAAGAACTCCTCGCGCGCGAGGGCGCGATGGATGTCCTCCTCGAGCCGCAGCCGCTCGCGCAGCTGCTCCTGCATGCGCGGCTGGAACACGACGAAGCGGCCCTTGCCCGCGGACTTGGCGTTGTACATGGCGATGTCCGCGTTGCGCAGCAGCTGCTCGGTGTCGTCCCCGGGCTGCGAGAACGCGATGCCGATGGACGCCGCGATGTTCGCGTCCCCGCCGTCCAGCAGCAGCGGCTCGCCGAAGGACTCGGTGACCGCCGCGGCGATGCGCTCGACGTCGCTCTCCTGGCTGACGCCCTCGAGCAGGATCGCGAACTCGTCGCCGCCGAGCCGCGCGACGGTGTCGGAGGGACGCGTCGACTTGACCAGGCGTTGCGCCGCGGCCTGCAGCAGCCGGTCGCCGGCATCGTGGCCCAGCGAGTCATTGACGTTCTTGAAGTTGTCGAGGTCGAGGAACATGACGCCGACGCGCTGGCCCGAGCGCTGCGCCAGCGCGAGCGCATGCTGCACGCGGTTGCGGAACAGGCTGCGGTTGGCGAGCAGCGTGAGCGGGTCATGGAACGCGAGCTGGCGCAGCTGCTCCTCGAGCGCCTTGCGCTCGCTGACGTCGCGGAAGTTGAGGGCGAGGCCGGCGATGGCCGGGTCGTCGAGCAGGTTGCTGCCCACGCTCTCGAGCGTGCTGCGCCGGTTGCCGGAGCCCACCATGACCTCGACCGGGCCGACGGTGCGTCCGCGCGTGGAAGCCACCTCCGCGAGGAAGGCCGCGAGCCGCTCGCGGTCCGCGTCGCCCCAGAGGTCGAGCAGGTTGCGCCCGATCAGGTCGTCGGGATTGGTGCCGAAGGTGCGCTCGGCGGCCGGCGAGGCGAAGCGCACGCGCCCGTCCACGTCGGCGATCATGATCACGTCGGAGGCATGCCGGATCAGCGAGGCGTAGCGCGCCTCGACGATGCCCGCCGCGCGCCGCTCGCGCACCAGCGCGTCGTCGCGCGACAGCACGCCCTGGCGGACCATCACCAGCAGCGTCAGCACGAAGATGATGACCGTCATGGCGGTCGCGGGACTGGCGGCGGTCCCGGTCTCCACGTACACGAGCACCAGGAACGAGACCAGCATGGCGACGTACGGCAGGCCCTGCACCAGGGCGCTGCCGAACGCCGACGGTGCGGGCTGCACGGCCGGCGCGCGGCGCAGCTGCTCGCGCGCGCCGGCGACGAGCCACACGTAGCAGCTCAGGTAGATGACGTCGGAGAATCCGCCCGGCAGGTAGGAACCGCTGACCTTCGACATCGCCCACACGATGTCCGCCAGGAACATGGCGGAGAAGCCGATCGTGAGCAGCACCAGCGTGCGGCGGCGCAGCGGCCCGGCGCCGGCGTGCATCAGCAGCACGCCGAAGGCGAGCAGCATCAGGCAGTTGAGCGCGATGTAGCCCTGCGACAGGACGTACTTGACCACGTCGGGGTCGCGGTCCGCAGCCGCAGTCGGTGCGATCACGAAGAACCAGAAGAAGGCGCCGAAACCCAGCATCAGGATGGTGGCGTCGAGCGCGAGGCGGCCCCAGGGCACGCGCACGGCGGCCGCGCGCATGACGGTCAGCACCGCGGCGAACAGCAGCGGGTAGAAACCCATGAAGAACACGTCGCCGACCGACGGGAAGGGGTCGACGCCGAACAGCCAGTAGGTGGAGTTCAGCAGGTTGCCGACGCTGTAGATCGCGAGCGCCGCAGCGAGGAACTGCCAGGTGCGGCGCACGGCCGGATCGCGGGCGTGCCGCGCTGCGGCCGCCGCCAGGATCGCGGAACCGATGCTGAGCGGCGAATCGGAATAGAGGTTGAAGATCTCGATGAACCGCCCGCTGCCGTCGATGAACAGCATGAGGACGGCGACCAGCGCATAGAAGAAGAGGCCGACGGCGAGTGCGCCCGTCCAGCCTGCGCCGAACGGGTCGCTCTGCAATTGGCCCTCGCTGGTTTCCCGGCCTGGAGGCATCACTGTCCCGCGGCAACTCCCACGCGCGATCCCGCCCCCGGGCAGGTTATCGGCTCGACATATGTAGCCTCAGGCGGTCACGTTCCAACTGTGAACCAGGTCGGGAAATGCCCCCGGCCCGGTGAACTGGTGCACATAAACGACCGTGGCGGGGCCGATTTCAGCTGCGCAGGACGGCGAGCGCGGACTTTTCGAGGCGAGGCAGGTCGAGCAGCTCGATCTCGCGCCGCCGGACCCGGATCAGCCGCTCGTCCTGGAAGCGCCGCAGGATGCGGCTGACCGTCTCCGCGGCCAGCCGCAGGTAGTTGGCGATGTCGGCGCGGCTCATCGTCAGCTGGAAGCGGTCCGCGCGGAAGCCACGCGCTGCGTAGCGGCGCGACAGGCCGACCAGGAAGGCCGCCAGGCGGTCCTCGGCGGTGTGGTTGCCTGCGAGCAGCGCGGCATTGCCGATGTCGTGTGAGAGCAGCCGGAACAGCTGCTGTTGCAGCCCCGGCATGCGGGTCGCGAGCGCCGCCAGCGTCGGGAACGAGAACCGGCACAGCACGACCGGCTCGAGCGCGATGGCATTGCAGGGGTAGCGCGATTCCGAGATCGCGTCGAGGCCGATGATCTCGCCCGGCAGGAAGAAGCCGCGCACCTGCTCGCGCCCGTCGGCGTCCGTCACGTAGGTCTTGACCGTGCCGGAGCGGACCGCCGCGATCGCGGTGAACGGGTCGCCCTCGCGGAACAGGTGGTCCCCGGCCCGGCTGGGGCCGCTGTGCTCGACCAGCATGTGCAGCTCGCGCAGCCGGCTCTTGTCGACGCCGGCGGCCAGGCAGGAACTCGCGAACGCGCAGGTGCTGCAGAAGCGCAGTTCGTCGCCGTCGTCGGCGATGGGCTGGCCCCGCACCGGCGCCGGCGCGGCCATCAGGCCACGCCCGTGGCGCAGCCCGGCCGCGGGCCGGGCCTCAGATGGCCTTCGAGTAGCGCGGTGCCTGGGCGGCGGCGAGGTAGCGGTCGAAGCACATGGCAATGATACGCAGCAGGTAGCGTCCGCGAGAAGTGGCGGCGATCCGCAGCGGTTCCACGGTCACCAGCCCGTCCGCGGCCAGCGGCGCGAGTTTCGCGAGGGCGTCGGCGAAATAGCCCCGGAAGTCGATGCCGTAGCGTTCCTCGACGCCTGCCGCGTCGATCTCGCCCTGGCACATCAGCTGCTGGATCACGTCCGCGCGCAGCACGTCGTCGGCGTCGAGCTCGATCCCGCGCCAGACCGGCAGCCGGCCCTCGTCGAGCGCGCGCTCCCAGGTCGGCAGGTCACGGAAGTTCTGGCTGAAGCTGTCGCCCACGTGGCTGATCGAGCTGACGCCGAAACCGACGAGGTCGCAGTCGTCGTGGATGGTGTAGCCCATGAAATTGCGGTGCAGGCTTCCGGCGGACTGGGCCTTCGAGAGGTCGTCCCCCGGCAGCGCGAAGTGGTCCATGCCGATGAAGCGGTAGCCCGCGTCGGTCAGTTTCTGCACCGCCAGCTGCAGCAGCTCGAGACGCAGCGCCGCATCCGGCAGGTCCGCGGCCTCGATCTGCCGCTGGGCCTTGAACAGCTCGGGCAGGTGGGCGTAGCCGTAGATCGCGAGGCGGTCCGGCCGCACGGCGAGGAGGGCATCGAGGGTCCTCGCGAAGCCGTCGAGCGTCTGTTTGGGCAGGCCGTAGATCAGGTCCACGTTGACCGAGCGCATGCCGCTGGCGCGGCATTCGTCGATCACCGCAAGGGTCTGCTCGACGCCCTGGATGCGGTTGACGGCCTGCTGCACCTCCGGATCGAAGTCCTGCACCCCCAGGCTCGCGCGGTTGAGTCCGAGTTCCGCGAGACGCCGCACGTCGCCGGCCGCGAGCGTCCGCGGGTCGAGCTCGATCGAGAAGTCGCGGTCGGTGCGGTCGCTGAAATGGAAGTGCCGGCCCAGGCCGCCGATGAGCGCCGACAGCTCGCCCGCATCCAGGAAGTTCGGCGTGCCGCCGCCGAAGTGCAGCTGGATCACGTCCCGGTCGCGGTCGAAGAGCGGGGCAGCGATCTCGATCTCGCGCATGAGCCGTGACAGGTAGAGCGCGCCGCGGGCCCGGTCGCGCGTGATGATGCGCGTGCAGCCGCAGTAGAAGCACGGGCTGAAGCAGAACGGCACGTGCACGTAGAGCGAGAGGTCGCTCGGGATCGGCTCCGCGTTGCTGCGGCGCGCCACCTCCCGGAATTTCCGCTCGTCGAACTGCGGGCCGAACTGGGGCGCAGTCGGATAGGAGGTGTAGCGCGGACCCGGCCGATCGTAGCGGCGCAGCAATTCCGCGTCGAAATACTCCGGCACGCCCATGGGCGCAATATGACCGTGCGGCCGGGGTGTCACATTGACCTGCATCAATTCGGGACCCGGCGGGTCATTTCCGGCCGCTCCGGAAGGCCAGCTCGGCGATGTCGGGCGCGACCAGGCGCGCGTTGCGCGCGCCCTGCACGTCGCCGAAGCGGCGGCCCTCGTTCCAGTCGCGCGTGGCCGCCTCGATCTCCTCGCGCCGTCGCGCGACGAAGTTCCACCAGATGAGGATCTCCCCGTCCATCGGCTCACCGCCGATCAGCAGGACCCGGGCCGCGCAACGCGACGCGATCGCGACCCGGTCGCGCCCGGCGCCGAGATAGAGTAGCGTGCCCGGCTCGAGCGGCGCGCCGCCAAGCTCGGCCGCGCCCTCGAGCACCAGGACGGCATACTCGAAATCGCTGCGCAGCGGCAACTCGGTGCGGGCCTCGCCCGCCGTCGCGAGGTCGAGGCCGATCAACGGCGTGTACACCCGGGCCGGCGAGCGCTCGCCCGAGCATTCGCCAGCCAGCAGCGTGACGCGGAAGCCGCCACGCTCGAGGACCGGCAGGTCCGGATAATGCTCGAAGGCGGGCTCGCGGTTCGCCTCGCTCTCCGGCAGCGCGATCCACAGCTGCGCGAGCTGGACGCGGCCCGGCTCGTCCGGCGGCGATTCCTCGGAATGCGCGATGCCCCGGCCGGCGGTCATCAGGTTGACCTGCCCCGGCCGGATCCACTGCGCGAAACCCAGGCTGTCGCGGTGCTGGATCGCGCCCTCGATCATCCAGCTGAAGGTCTGCAGGCCGATGTGCGGGTGCGGCCCGACATTGACGCCGCGGCCGGCGGCGTAGTCGGCCGGTCCCGCGTGGTCGAGGAAGCACCAGGCGCCCACGGTGCGCCGGTGCCGGTGCGGCAGCGCGCGGCGGATCTCGAGCCCCTCGCCGAGCAGGGTGCGGCGGGCTTCGAAGCGTTCGCTGACGGCGGGTTGCGTGGGCATCGGCACATTGTAATCGAAGCCATCCCGGTGCCCGGCCCGGTGGCAGGGTCCCGACCGGCAAGGTAGTCTCGGCCACCATGGGCGGATTCTGCGTCGCACCGGAGGTAGCCTGTCATGCGCTCGCTTCACCTGACCGCAGGCTTGTGTCTGGCCGCATTGTCGGCCACGCCATCCGTGGCTGAGACTCCCGAGCAACGCCTCGCCGCCGCGGGCCACACGCTGCCGGCGCCGCCCAGCCCGGTCGCGACCTACGTGACCTTCGTGCGCACCGGCAAGCTGCTGTTCCTGTCGGGCCACGGCGAATGCGGCCGGCCGTTCACGACCGGCAAGCTGGGACGCGATCTCACGGTCGAGCAGGGCGCGAAGTCGGCGGAGAAGGTCGGCCTGTGCATGCTCGCGACGATCAAGTCGGCGGTCGGCGAGCTGTCGAAGGTGAGGCGCTTCGTGCGCATCCTCGGCATGGTGCAGTCGACCGAGGACTTCACCGACCATCCGCAGGTCATGAACGGATTCTCGGACCTGATGGTCGTCGCCTTCGGCGAGGCCGGCAAGGCCGCGCGCGCCGCCGTCGGCATGCAGTCGCTGCCGTCCAACATCGCGGTCGAGATCGAGGCCGTCGTGGAGCTGCACGACGACTGAGCCGCCGTGCGCAATCTGCTGGTCCTGCTCCTGTACCCGGCGGGCGTCTACGCGACGCTCTGCCTGCTGCTGTTCGCCGTCCAGCGCTCGCAGATGTACTTCCCGGTGGGCGAGGCGGTCCGGCCGGGCGCGCAGTCGATCCGCGTGCAGAATGGCGAGCAGAGCCTCAAGGTGTGGGTGGTGGACCGGCCGGGCCCGCGCGCGATCCTGTACTTCGGCGGCAACGCCGAGGACGTCTCGCTGAATCTGCCGTCGTTCGAGGCCGCGTTCCCCAGCCACTCGCTGTATCTGGTCAACTACCGCGGCTACGGCGGCAGCAGCGGCCGGCCGTCGGAGCGCGCGCTGCTGGCGGACGCGACCGCGGTCCATGACCATGTCGTCGCGCGGCACCCGCAAGTCGCCGTGATCGGCCGCAGCCTCGGCAGCGGCGTCGCGGTGCATCTGGCGAGCGTGCGCGACGTGCAGCGCCTCGCGCTCGTGTCGCCCTTCGACAGCATGGTGGACGTCGCGCGCGAGCATTACCCCTGGCTGCCGGTCGGCCTGCTGCTGCTCGACCGCTACGAGTCGGCCGCCAGGGCGGCGGCGATCCGCGCGCCGGTCCTCATCGTCATCGCCGGCGACGACGAGATCATTCCGCCGCGGCGCTCGCAGGCCCTGGCGGCGGCATTCGCGCCCTCGCAGGTCCACATCGCGCGGCTGCCCGGCGCGACGCACAACAGCCTTGACCTTTTCCCCCAATACCTTGAATCGCTAGCGAAATTCATGGCCGACTGAGCGCGATGCTATGATCCGACTGCCCCAGCCGATCGGTTCCCTCCCAGTCGACATCGGGGGTTCGTCCTTCCAATGATTGCCGTGCCCAGAGCCGCCGCTGGCGCCGCCGTGCTCGTGCTGCTCGCGGCCGCATCCGGCTGTTCGGTGCAGCGTTTCGCAGCCGACAAGCTTGCCGACACGCTGGCCGCTTCCGGCACGACCTATGCCGCCGATGAAGACCCCGAGCTCGTCGCGGAGGCGCTGCCGTTCAGCCTGAAGTTGATGGAAAGCGTGCTGGCGTCCACGCCGGAGCACCGCGGGCTGCTGGCGGCCACCTGCGCCGGATTCACGCAGTACGCCTGGGCCTTCGTGCAGCAGGACGCCGATGCGGTCGCGCTCGAGGACAGCGACCGGGCCTGGGATTCCTGGAACCGTGCGCGGCGCCTGTACCTGCGCGCGCGCGACTATTGCCTGCGCGGCTTCGATGCCGCGCTGCCCGGATTCAGCGCGGAACTGCGCGCGGGTCCGGCCACGGCGGTGGCGCGCGCGGCCGCTTCCGAGATGGACCTGCTGTACTGGACGGCGGCCTCCTGGGCGGCGGCCATCTCGCTCGGCAAGGACGACCCGGAACTGGTCGCCGAGTTGCCGGTCGTCTCCGCGCTCATCGACCGGGCACTCGTGCTCGAAGAGGGCTGGGACCGCGGGGCCGTGCACGCCTTCCTGGTCGCGTATTCGATGGTGCGGCCGGACATCGCGGGTGACCGCGAGACGGTCGCACGACGGCATTTCGATCGCGCGATCGAGCTCGCGCAGGGCAGGTCGGCGGGTCCCCACCTCTCCTGGGCGGAGTCGTATTGCCTGCCGCACGAGGACCGCGCCTGTTTCGAGCAGTCGCTGCAGGCCGCGCTCGCGATTGATGCGGACGCCGAACCCGCGACGCGGCTCGCGAATACGGTCATGCAGCGGCGCGCCGCGTGGCTGCTGGCGCATGCCGACCACTGGATACTGCCGCCGCTCGAGGACGAAGAGGCGGCGCGGGAGACGACGCCATGAGGATGTCGCGCAGGAGCGCCGTGCGGGCGATGCTGGCCGCCGCGGTCTCGGGACTGATGCCGGCAGCAACGCGGGCGGCCGGCCGCAACGAGCTGCGCATTGCGACCGTCGCGCCGTCCGGCTCCTCGTTCCACAAGCGCCTGCAGTCGCTGGGAGCGGAGTGGTCGCGCGGGCCGGGCGGCCTGGCCATGAACATCTACCCGGGCACGCAGGGCGGCGAGCTGCAGATCGTGCGGCGCATGCGCGTCGGGCAGATCCAGGGCGCGGCATTGACGTCCGTCGGCCTGGGACAGCTCGATCGTTCGGTGACCGCATTGCAGTTCATGCCGCTCATGTTCAAGGACTGGGAGGACGTGGATCGCGTGCGCGAGCGGCTGCGGCCGGAGCTCGAGCGCCGGCTCAGGGAAGCCGGCTTCGTCGTGATGTTCTGGGCCGACGCCGGCTGGGTGCGGTATTTCTCGAAGACCCCGATCCGCGGCGTGAAGGATCTCAAGTCCATGCGCGTGTACGCGAGTTCCGGCGATCCGGACAGCATCGAGATGATGAAGGACTACTACACGCCGGTGGTGCTGGAACCGGACCAGATCCTGCTCGGGCTGCGCAACGGCATGATCGACGCGCTGCCGGTGCCGGCCTTCCTCGCGAACTTCAACCAGGTGGCCAGCTACGCACCCTACATGCTGGATCTCAACTGGGCGCCGATCACGGGCGCGCTGGTCGTGACCGAGAAGGCCTGGAAGCAGCTCGATCCCGCGACCCAGGCCTGGCTGCGCGAGACCTCCGAGCGCGCAGGCGCCGAGATGCGCCGCGCCGCGCGGGCGGAGGACCAGGCCGCGGTGCAGGCGATGAAGGACAAGCACGGCCTCAAGGTCGTCGCGCTGTCGCCCGAGGCCGAACGCGAGTTCAGGAGCGAAGTCGCGCGCATCTATCCGCGCATCCGGGGTGCGCTGGTACCGGAGCCCATGTTCGATACCGCGGTGGCGACGCTGAAGGCCGGCGGCGAACGCGCGAAGTGACCGGCCTGCTGCACCGGGCCGAAAACCGGCTGCTCGCGGCGGCACTCGGCGCGCTCGTGCTGCTGGGCGTCGCGAGCGCCGCGCAGGCGCTCGCCGATACCGACGAGCTGATCCGCCACCTGACGCTGCTGGTCGGGATGCTGGGCGGCATGGCCGCCGCGCGCGACAACCGCCTGCTGGCCATGGGCACCATCGCGCAGGCGCTGCCGCAGCGGTGGAAGCCCGGCATCGGCGCATTCACCGGGCTCGTCGCCACCACCGTCACCGCGCTGCTGACGCTGGCCGCCTGGCAGTTCGTGCGCGAGGAGGCCGCGATGTCCTCCACGCTCGCCTTCGGCGTGCCGCGCATCGCGCTGCAGGCGGTGATGCCGGCCGGGTTCCTGTTCATCACGCTGCGCATCGCGGGCCACGCGGCGGCGGGCTGGCCGGCGAGGGCGGTCATTCTCGCGGTGGCGCTCGCCGTGACCACTGCGGTCTCCCAGCTCGACGGCGGCATTGCCGCGGCGCGCACCCCGCTGCTGGTCGTGCTGGCCGCGGCGATCCTGCTCGGCGCCCCGATCTTCGTCGGCCTGGCGGGCATCGCGCTGGTCTTCTTCGTCGCGGCGGGCGACCCGATCGCGTCCGTCCCGCTCGACCACTACGACCAGGTCACCAATCCGCTGCTCGCGACCCTGCCACTGTTCACGCTCGCGGGCTACATCGTGGCCGCGAGCGGCGCGGCGCGCCGGCTGGTGTGGCTGCTGCAGGCCTGGTCCGGCCACCTGCGCGGCGGGCCGGCCGTGGTCACGGTCCTCGCCTGCGCGTTCTTCACCGCCTTCACCGGCGGCTCCGGCGTCACGATCCTGGCGCTCGGCGGACTGCTCATGCCGATCCTGCTGCACTCGCGCTACGCGGACGGCACCGCGCTCGGCCTGGTCACCGGCGCCGGGTCGCTGGGCGTGCTGTTCGCGCCCTGCCTGCCGCTGATCCTGTACTCGATCGTCGCGCAGGTCTCGATCGAGCAGATGTTCCTCGCGGGCGCGGTACCCGGCCTGCTGCTGGTGGCGCTGGCCTGCGGCTGGGGCGTCGCCGCCTCGCCGCGGGGCGGCTTCCGGCCGCGCTTCAGCTGGCGCCGGGTCCGCGTCACGACCTGGCGCGCGAAATGGGAGCTGCTGCTGCCGGTCGTGCCGCTGGTGCTGATCTTCGGCGGCTATGCGCTGCCGGTGCCGGCCGCCGCGATCACGGCGGCCTACGCGATCGCGGTCGCCGCCTTCGTCAACCGCGACCTGCCGAAGGGCGGGGCGCTGGTGGAGGTCATGCGCGAGTGCGGGCTGCTGGTCGGCGGCGTGCTGCTGATCCTGGGCGCCGCGATGGGGCTCACCAACCTGCTGATCACGGAGCACGTGCCGGACCGCCTGACCGGGTGGATCTCGACCGCGATCGAGTCGAAGTGGCTGTTCCTGCTCGCGCTCAATGTGTTCCTGCTGGCGGTCGGCTGCCTGATGGACATCTTCTCGGCGATCATCGTGGTGGCGCCGCTGGTGGTGCCGGTCGCGCTGGCCTTCGGCGTGGACCCGGTCCACCTGGGCATCATCCTGCTCGCCAACCTGGAGCTCGGCTACCTGACGCCGCCCGTGGGCCTCAACCTGTTCATGTCGGCCTCGCGCTTCCACCGGCCGGTGCTCGAGGTCGCGCGCGCCAGCCTGCCGATGCTCGCGGTGCTCGCGATCGGCGTGCTGCTCATCACGGTGTTCCCGCAGCTCTCGCTCGCGCTGCCGCAGTGGTTCGCGGCCCGCGGCTGACGTTTCAGCCGGCCGGCGGCAGGGCGTCGACGAATTCCGCCATGCGGCGGCGCATCGCCTCGTCGGGCAGGCGGCCGGCTCCGCCACCCAGGTTGTCGATCATGTGCTTGGCCTGGCTGGTGGCCGGCGTGACGACCGTGACCGCCGGATGGCCGAGCACGAACTTGATGAAGAACTGCGCCCAGCTGCCGGCGTCGAATTCCGCGGCCCAGTCCGGCAGCGGCCGGCCCTCGACTCGCCGGAACAGCCGGGTGCGGCCGAACGGCAGGTAGACCATCACCGCGATCTTCCGCTCCTGCGCCAGGGGCAGGATCACCTGCTCGACGTCGCGGTTGTCCACGGCGTAATCCACGCCGATGAAGTCGAGCGGCTGCTCGCGCATGACCTGCTCGAGCTGCCCATACTGGCCCTTGCTGGTGCTGGTCACGCCCAGGTAGCGGAGGCGATTCGCGGCCTTGAGTTCCTGCAGGATGCCGAGCTGCGTCCTTACGTCGCCGAGGTTGTGGACCTGGATCAGGTCCATCGTCCCGACGCCGAAGCGCCGGAACGACTCCTCGATCTGCGCGCGTGCGGCCGCCGGGTCGGCCGCGCCGCCGCCGCGCGGGGCGACGTTGACCTTGGTGGCCCAGAAGATCTTCTGCGTGATGCCGAGCTCGCGCGCCAGGCGGCCGGCGACTTCCTCCGAGGCGCCGTATCCGGGCGCGGTGTCGAACACCGTGCCGCCGCGCTCCACCAGGGCGAGCAGGACTTCGCGCAGCGCCGAGACGTCCTCGCCCTCGGCCACGTTGCGAAAGGTGGCCGCGCTGCCGAGGCCGACGGCGGGAATCAGCTCGCCGCTCGCGGGAATCGGGCGGTGGACCAGCGGGAGTGCGCCGGCCGCGGGCAGGATCCGCGGTGCGAGCCCGAGCGCCGCCCCCGTGGCGAGGGTCAGTCGCAGACATTGACGCCGGTTCATCATGGCCCTGAACCATAACAGACCGCGCGCCGGTGGCCGTATCATCGAACGGGAGCCGGCACGATCCGGCGCACCAGGGGGCGGCATGGGTCGGCGTGCATGGCTCTGGATCGGCGGGTCGGCGCTCCTGCTGCTGCTGGCCTATGCGCTCGCCGGCTTCCTGTGGGTCCCGCGCGCGGTCCATGCCGCGGTGCTCGAGACGATCGAGCGCGAGTACGGCCGCCGGGCCTCGCTCGAGCGCCCCTCATTCAATCCCTTCACCTTCGAGTTCGAGGCACGCGCCTTCTCGCTGCCGGACACGGATGGCGGGAGGCTGCTGGGCTTCGAGCGTCTCTACGTCGACTTCGATTCATCCTCGCTCTGGCGCCGTGCCTGGTCGTTCGGCGCGATCGAACTGCAACGTCCCTACCTGCGCCTCGTGCAGCAGGCGGACGGCACGCTGAACCTCGCCCGGATGCGAACGAAGGATGCCGCCGACGCCGGACCCGCGGCCGTGCCCGCGCTGGTGATCGACCGGCTCGTGATCGACCAGGGGCAGGTCGACGTGCTCGATCGCATGCGTCCGGAGCCGTTCGCGACCACGCTGCGCCCGATCAGCTTCAGCCTCGAGGATTTCGTGAGCCGCGGCGACGGCGGCGCATTCGAGTTCAGCGCGGGCTCCGACCGCGCCGGCCGGCTCGCCGTGCAGGGCACGGTCGAGGTGGCGCCATTCGCCTCGCGCGGCACGATCGGCCTGACGGGCCTCACGGCCGAGACGATCACCGACTACCTGGGCGATGCGCTGCCGGTGGCGCTGCGCGCAGGCCGCATCGACGTCCTCGTCGGCTACGATTTCCGCCTCGCCGGCAGCCCATTCAGGCTGGTCCTCGAGCTGCCGTCGGCCAGCGCGCGCGACCTGGTCACGGTCGCGCGCGGATACGAGGAACCCTGGAGCATCCCGACGCTCGAGCTGCGGGACGGGCGCGTGGACCTCGCCGCGCGCAGCGTCAGCATCGCCGCGATCGAGGTCAAGGACCTCACCGGGCCGGCCTGGGTGGACGCGGAGGGATTCCATGCGCCCGGCGCCGTGCCGCGCCGCGAGCCGGCGGCCGAGCCGGCCTTGCCGGAGCCGGGAGCAGAGGCGACGACGGCGGAAGCGCAGCCGGGTTGGCAGCTGGACATCCCCGATGTCCGCGTCGCGAATGCCTCGATCGCGCTCGAGGACCGTCGCGCGCAGCCTGTCACCGCGCTGCCGGTGGTGATTTCGCAGTTGCGTATAGACCGCTTCGCCTGGCCCGTCCGGGATGCGCTCACGCTGGCGCTCGCGGCCGCGCTGGGCACGGGAGGCGAGCTGGGGCTCGAGGGCGAGCTGCGGCTGCAGCCGGTGTCGCTGGCGGCGGAACTGACGCTGGCCGATGCCGACCTGCGCGCCCTGCAGCCGTATCTCGACGCCGGAACGGCCCTGAAGCTGCGTCGTGGCGCGCTGGCGACGCGTGGACGGCTTGAATACACCGCCGCCGGCAGCCCGCGGCTGCGCTATGCCGGTGAAGCCACCGTCAGCAGGCTGCACACCCAGGACGGCGCGCTGGGGGAGGACTTCGTGAACTGGTCCCGGCTGGAAGTGCGCGGCCTGGATCTCACGCACGATCCCGCGCGCCTCGCGATCCGCGAGATCGTCGCGCACGATCCCTACCTGCGCCTGATCCTGGCTGCCAACGGCGTCAGCAACGTGCTCTCGGTGCTCGATCCGGAGGCCGCGGCGCGTCGCGCGGCAGAGATCGCTGCCGAGCGTGCGGCGCGTGCGGCGGGAAGGCGAGGGCGGGACCAAGAGGGCGACGCCGAGGCGCCGGCGGCGTTGCCGGCGGAGCAGCCTGAGCGGCGACGCATGCCCGCGCGCATCGGCGCGATCCGCATCGCCAACGGCAACGTCAATTTCACCGACTACACGCTGGAGCCGAAGTTCGCGATTGCGGTCGAGCGTCTCGACGGCACGGTCACGGGCATGTCCTCCGCCCCGGGCGATCGCGCGAAGCTCGAGCTCACCGGCGAGGTGGACCGCTATGCCCCGGCCAGCATCACGGGCGAGATCAACCTGCTGGCCGCGCAGTCCTACCTCGACATCGCGGCGGATTTCCGCAACATCGAGCTGACCAGCTTCAACCCGTATTCGGGCAAGTTCGCCGGTTACCGCATCGACAAGGGCAAGCTGAACATCGAGACCGCCTACCGGGTGCAGGAACGGCGCCTGACCGCGGATCACCGCTTCACCCTCGATCAGCTCCAGCTCGGGGAGCGCGTGGAATCGGCGGACGCGGTGTCGCTGCCGCTCAGGCTCGCGGTCGCGCTGCTCAAGGACCGCAACGGCGTCATCGACATCGACCTGCCGGTGAGCGGTTCACTGGACGACCCGAAGTTCCGGATCGGCCCGATCGTGTGGAAGGCGCTGTTGAGCCTGCTCGGCAAGATCGTGACCTCGCCCTTCGCCTTGCTCGGCAGCCTGTTTGGCGGCGGCGAGGACCTGTCGGAGATCCGCTTCGCGCCGGGATCGGCGGAGCCCGACGCGGCGGCACTGGCCTCGCTGGCGGCCCTGCGCAGGGCGCTGGTCGAGCGGCCCGGGTTGCAGATCGACGTTCCTTCAGCCGCAGATCCTGCAGCCGACCGCGAAGCGCTGGTCGCGCAACGCTGGAGCACGATGCTCGCGGGAACCGGCACGGCCGACCGCGCCGCCTACCGCGATCGCCTGCTCGCGCTGCATCGCGAGCGGCTCGGAAGCCGGGCGGAGATACCGAAGCCGGAAAAGCCCGCCGCGGGCGAGCCGGAAGTCGATCCTGTCGAGCATGCGATCGCGTTCCTGGAGCCGCTGCTGCGGGCGACCGTGGTCGTGGACGACACCGAGCTGGCCGCGCTCGGCGAGCAGCGCGCGGCGCGCGTGCGCGACGCGCTGCTTGCGGACCGCGCGGTGGACCCGGCGCGGGTGTTCCTGATCCGCGGGCAGCCGGCCGCATCGGCGGACGGCACGGTGCGCATGGTCCTCGGCCTGAAATGAGCGGCGGCCGGCCGGCGCTCAGGGCTGGCCGGGTCCCCGGTCGCGGTGAACGGCGCCCTGCAGCATCGCGAGCGCCTGCGCGATCGCGGGGTCGGCCGCGTCGTTGACCAGGATCTCGAACCGCAGCACCAGTCCGCCCGCGAGCAGGGCGCCCTGCACCAGGTGCCGGAACCCGTCCGGCAGGGCCGCGAGGTCGGTCGCCACGAAGTAGTAGCCGACGCCGTCCGCGCCCTGCAACCGGCGGATCTCGGGCACTTCCCCGGCGGGCAGCGACAGCCGCAGGGCCAGGTCGCGCACCGATTCGCGCAGCGAGTCGGCATCCTGCACGCGCCCTGGCGCCTGTCCGTTCGCTTCCGGCGTCACGTAGGCCTCGAAGGCGGCGCCCAGCCCGGGGCGCAATTCGACCGTGAGCTCGGCGCTGCCCGGCTGCTCGTCCACGTGGTCCTGCCAGCCCTCCGGCAGCAGCATTTCCAGCGCGTCGAAGTCCGGCAGTTCGTAGCGTCGCAGCCGGCTGTCGTCGGCCATGAGGGCGCCGGCCCAGGCCAGGGGCAGCAGCAGCGCGGGCAGGATGACGGACCGGGTCATGGTCCGCGGGCGGGCGTCGCCGGCGTCAGGGCACCGGGACTTCGACCGCGCCGGGAGCGCCGCCGGATACGAAACCGACCTTCTGCAGGCCGCCGCGCTGCAGCGTGAACATCACGTTGGCGACGTACACATAGGGCGCGCGCCGGTCGGCGTCCACGTGCACTTCCGGCTTGTCCTCTTCGGGCCGCGCGTTCTCGATGGCGACATAGTCGCGGAAGGTCTGCTGGTCAACCGGCGAGCCGTTCCACAGGATGGTGCCGTCGAAATCGACGTAGATCTTCACCACCGGCGGCGGCTCGCTCGGCGGATTCGGGTTGTCGCGGGGCAGGTCGATCTTGACCGCGTGCGTCATCACCGGGATGGTGATGATGAAGATGATCAGGAGCACCAGCATGATGTCGACCAGCGGAATGACGTTCGGGTCGACCATCGGGTCCGCGCTGTCGCCCTTGACCGAAACTGCCATGATGGATGCCCCTGCGGACCCCGTGCGGCGGGGCCTTGTGCTGTGAAAAGGCAGTTTGCCCGGCAAGCCGGCATGGCGCAAGCCGCCGCCTTCGGTGCTATTCTTTTTGAAAAACCCGCCCCGGCAGCGGGCGGGCGGGGGAAGGGATGACGACGACGACCGGCGACATACGCAACATTGCCCTGGTAGGCCATGCCGGGGCGGGAAAAACCCTGCTGGCCGAGGCGCTGCTGTTCGGCGCAGGCAGCACCCGCGCCAAGGGCAGCCTGGCCCGGGGGACCACTGTCTGCGACCACGACCCCCAGGCCCGCAAGCTGCTGCATTCCATCGACGCCAC
>DASTOQ010000058.1:0-19787 GCA_035720205.1 Steroidobacteraceae bacterium
AGGACGAGGTCCGCACGCCGCCCCACTCGGTGGAGGCCGAGCAGGCCGTGCTGGGCGGGCTCATGCTGGACGCGAACGCCTGGGACGCGGTCGCCGATATCATCGGCGCGGGCGATTTCTACCGCCGCGACCACCGGCTCATCTTCGAGGCGATCGCCGAGGTCGCGGAGAAGCGCGGCTCCTGCGACGCGGTCACGGTGTCCGAGCAGCTCGAGCGCAAGGGCCGGCTCGACGAGATCGGCGGGCTCGCCTACCTCGGCACGATCGCGCGCGACACGCCCTCGGCGGCGAACGTGCGCGCCTACGCCGAGATCATCCGCGAGCGCTCCATCCTGCGGCAGCTGGTCGCCGCGGGCGGCGAGATCGCGGCCGCCGCGACCGACAGCCACGGGCGCTCGGCGTCCGAGCTGGTGGACGAGGCGGAACGGCGCGTGTTCGAGATTGCCGAGCGCGGCAGCCGCGGCAAGACCGGCTTCATCGCGATCAAGGACGTGCTGCCGCAGACCATCGACCGGCTCGACCTGCTGCACCAGTCGCCGGGCGAGATCCGCGGCGTGCCGACCGGATTCACGCTGCTCGACCGCAAGACCACGGGCTTCCAGCCCGGCGACCTGATCGTGATCGCGGGCCGCCCGTCCATGGGCAAGACCACGCTCGCGGTCAACATCGCCGAGAACGCGGCGATCGCCAAGGGCGTGCCCTCGGCGATCTTCTCCATGGAAATGTCGGCCGAGCAGCTGACGCTGCGGCTCATTTCCTCGCTCGGCCGCGTCAACCAGACGCACCTGCGCACCGGCAATTTCTCGGAGGAGGACTGGTCGCGCATCCAGGGCGCGATGGCGCAGCTGTCGGGGGCGCCGCTGTACGTGGACGAGTCGCCGGCGCTGACGCCGACCGAAGTGCGCGCGCGGGCGCGCCGGCTCAAGCGCGAACGCGGTCTCGGGCTCGTGGTCGTGGACTACCTGCAGCTCATGCAGGTGCCGGGCACCAAGGAAAACCGCGCCACCGAGATCTCCGAGATCTCGAGGAGCCTCAAGGCCCTCGCCAAGGAGCTGCAGGTGCCCGTGGTCGCGCTGTCGCAGCTCAACCGCGCGGTGGAGCAGCGCACCGACAAGAAGCCGGTGATGTCGGACCTGCGCGAGTCGGGCGCGATCGAGCAGGACAGCGACCTGATCCTGCTGATCTACCGCGAAGAGGTCTACGATCCGAACACGACACGCCGCGGCGTCGCCGACATCATCATCGCCAAGCAGCGCAACGGCCCGGTCGGCGAGGTGCAGCTGACCTTCCTCGGCGAGTACACCCGCTTCGAGAACCTGGTCGCCGAGTCCTACGGCGAGGGCGCGTTCTGACACCCGCGCCGCGGGCCGTCATCGACACGGCCGCTTTCTCCCACAACCTGCAGCGCGTGCGCGAGCACGCCCCGGGCTGCCGCGTGCTTGCCGTGATCAAGGCGAACGCCTACGGCCACGGCATCGTCACGGCGGCTCGCGCGCTCGCCGGGGCCGACGCATTCGCGGTCGCCCGCCTGCCGGAGGCGCTGGCGCTGCGCGAGGCGGGAATCGCCGCGCGCATCGTGCTGCTCGAGGGCGTGCAGGATGCCCGCGAACTGGACGTCGCCGCGAGCCGGGGCCTCGAGCTGTTCGTGCACCGGCACGAGCAGATCGACATGCTCGAGCGCCGGCGGAACCCGCCTGCCTTCCGCATCTGGCTCAAGATCGACACCGGCATGGGCCGGCTGGGATTCCGGCCGCCGGATGTGCCGCGCGCGGTGGCGCGCCTCGCGGCCTGCCGCTCGGTGGCGCAGCCGCCGCTGCTCGCGACCCACCTGGCCGAGTCGGAGCTGCGCGGCAACGCGCGCACGCGGGCGCAGCTGGGACGTTTCGCGCAGGCGACGGCGGGGCTGCCCGGCGAGCGCAGCATCGCGAACTCCGCGGGCCTGGTCGCCTGGCCCGAGGCGCGGGCGGACTGGGTGCGTCCCGGGATCATGCTCTACGGCGTCTCCCCGTTCCCGGGCTCGAACGGCGCCGAGCTCGGGCTGCGCCCGGTGATGACCTTCGAGACGACCGTGATCGCGGTGAAGGACATCGCGGCGGGCGAGCGCGTCGGCTACGGCGGCGCCTGGACCGCGCCGGCGCCCGCGCGCATCGCCATCGCGGCGGCGGGCTACGGCGACGGCTATCCGCGTTCCGCCCCCAACGGGACTCCGGTGCTCGTCAAGGGCCGCGCGGCCGCGCTGGTGGGGCGCGTGTCCATGGACATGCTCGCGACCGACGTGAGCGGCCGCGGCGACGTCGTCCCCGGCGATCCGGTGCAGCTGTGGGGGCCCGCGCTGCCCGTCGAGCGCGTGGCGGGGGCGGCCGGCACCATCGGCTACGAACTGATCTGCCGCGTGAGCCGGCGCGTGCCGCACGAGGTGACGTGAGGGTCCTGGTCACCGGCGCGTCGGGCCGCATCGGCGGCGCGATCGCCGCGCGGCTCTCCGTGCGCCACCAGGTGACCGGATTCGACCTGCGCCCGGGCCCGCTCACCGCCGTCGCCGGCGACCTGCGCGACACCGCGCGGCTCGCGGGCCTGCTCGCCGGCGTGGATGCGGTGGTGCACACGGCTGCGCTGCACGTGCCGGACCTCGCGGCGCGCACGGCGCAGGAGTTCCGCGAGGTCAACGTGGACGCGACGCGGCGGCTGCTGCAGGCCTGCGGCGAGGCGGGCGTGACCCGGTTCGTCTACACCAGCACGACCTCGCTCTATGGCGACGCCATGCTGCCGCAGGGTGCTGCGGTGTGGGTCACGGAGGAGCTCGCGCCGCGCCCGCGCGACGTGTACGACGAAACCAAGCTCGCGGCCGAGGAGGCCTGCCGGGAAGCCTCGCACGCAGGGCTCGCCTGCGTCGCGCTGCGCATGTCGCGCTGCTTTCCCGAGCACCCGCGCCTGGTCGCCACCTACCGCCTGTACCGCGGCGTGGACGCGGAGGATGTCGCGCAGGCGCACGAACTCGCGCTCGCCGCGCCGGCGGGGGCCTTCCGCGTCTACAACGTGTCCGCGCCGCCGCCATTCCGCGAATCCGACTGCGCCAGACTGCTGTCGGACGCCGCCGCGGTGGTGCAGGAGCGCCTGCCCTGGGCGGCGGCGGAGTTCGCGCGCCGCGGCTGGCAGTTGCCTGCCAGCATCGACCGCGTCTATGTTGTGGAGCGGGCGATCATGGGGCTCGGATACCGGCCGCTTCACGATTTCGCATCGCTGTTCCGGCGCGCAGCGCCGCAGCCTGGCCCCCGGGGAGGGTGATCATGTCCATCGTCTGGCCCGCCTTCGCGCTGGTCGCGCTCACGCTCGCCGTCGTGTTCAGGCTCGCGCGGCAGCGCTTCGCCGCGGCGCGTGCCGGGCGCGTGGATCCCCGCTACTACAAGGTGTTCAAGGGCGAGGGCGAGCCGGAGGAGGTGGCCGCCACCGCGCGCAACCTCAACAACCTGTACGAGATGCCGACGCTGTTCTACGCCGGCGTCGCGATCGCCTTCGCCGCCGGCAGGGGCGGGGCGCTGCTGGTCGCGCTGGCCTGGGCCTACGTGGCGCTGCGCTATGCGCACAGCGCGATCCATTTGACGACCAACAAGTTGCGCTGGCGGTTCCGGGCCTTCGCCGCAAGCTGGATTGTTCTGCTCCTGTTCTGGGCCGCGCTCGGCTGGCAGCTCGCAACCGGCACGGGCACGGCGGCCGCCGGCGCCTGACCCGCGTCCCGGTCCGGGGCCGTGGGCGCTGCCTTCCTCAAGTCGCTGTTGTTCGGCGCGATCCTCGCCGGATCGATCGGACCGATCGCGCTGCTGATCTTCGGCACTGCGGCGCGCCGTGGATTCACGGCGGGCTTCTTCGCGGCAGCGGGCGCCGCGCTCGCGGACCTCGCGTATGCGCTCACGGCCTTCTCGGTCGGGGCGCTGGTGCTGCCGCTGCTCGCTGCGCACCAGGCCGCCGTGCGCATCGGCTCGGCGTCGCTGCTGGTGGCTCTCGGGCTGCTCATGCTGCTGCGCCAGCCCGCGGCAGCGGAAGCGCCCGCACAACCGGCCGCGCGGATGCTGCTCCCGGTCTTCCTGCTGACGCTGGTCAATCCGATGACGATCGTCGTGTTCGCGGGATTCGTGCCGCAGCTGCCGCTCGCGGGATCGCTGCCGGTCGCCGCCTGGCTGGCCTTCGCGCTCGGTCTCGGCAGCCTGACGGTCGCCGCTGCGGTCGCCGTCGCGGGCGCCCTGCTCGGTGCCGCGCTGCCGGGCTCCGGCTGGCGCCGCGCGATCCACGCCGCCTCGGCCGTCGGCATCCTCGCGTTCGGCATCGCCGGGCTCGCCGGCGCCTGAAGCGGAGGTGGCGGGACGCCGGACGGCGGAGTAGTCTGCCTGCGCCCGCGCGGGCGGGCGCCAGGGAGACCGTGCCATGACGACCGAGCTCAACTATCTCGTGCTGGTCACCGCGCTGACCGCGGTGCTGTGGGTGCCCTACATCCTGGACCGGGTCGCGGTGCGCGGCATCGCGGACGCGGTCGGCTACCCCGACAACCCCAGGCCACAATCGGCCTGGGCCACGCGGCTCATGAAGGCGCACGGCAATGCGGTCGAGAACCTGGTGGTTTTCGCGGCGCTGGTGTTCGCCGCGCACGCCGCGGGAGTCTCGAACGAGACCACGGTGTTTGCCGCCAAGATGTACTTCTGGGCGCGGCTGGTGCACGTGGTCGCGTACACGCTGGCCTGGCCGTGGGTGCGGACGCTGGCGTTCACGGCGGGCTTTGCCAGCCAGGCGACCTTGGCCTGGCTGCTGCTCGGCTGAGCGACCCGCGCAGCCTCAGGCCTCGAAAAAACCCATTTTCACGCCGGCCAGCGTGACGACGTCGTTGTCGTGCAGCCGGCGTGCCTGCGGCCCGATCGGCTGTCCATTGACCAGCGGGAAGTCGCCGGGCTTCGTGCTCTCGACGTGCACCACGTAGTAGCCGTCGGCGCGGCGGCTGATGGCCGCGACCTGCACGCCGGGGCGGCCGAGCGTAGTCAGCGTCTTCGCGAGCTCCAGTTCCCGGCCCGCGAACTGTCCGGACAGCACCTGCAGCTTCGCCGGGCGCGCCGGCGCGCCTTTCTCCGCGTACGCCGCCGTGGCCGCCGGGCGCGCGGGGGGCTGTGGCGGCGGTGGCGAGGTGGTCGGCGGCGCGACCTGCTCAGTCGCGGCCCGCAGCCGCGCCTCGCTGACCTGCCCCGGCTGGATCACCAGCGTGCGCTCGAATTCGTCCTGCTCGGTGCTCTCGACCTGGCTGTCCACGAAGCGCAGGTGATGGTGGCCGATCGTGATCACGTCGCCGTGCGTCAGCGCGTGCTTCTTGATCAGCTTGCCGTTGACGTAGGTGCCGTTGGTGCTGTTGAGGTCTTCCAGGAAGGAATCATTCAGGATGTTGATGATCAGGCCGTGGTGACCGCTGACGGCGGCATTGTCGATGCGCACGTCGTTGTCCGGGAGCCGGCCGATCGTGTACCGCTCCTTGGTCATGTTGTATTCGGCCAGGACACTGCCATCCAGACTCAAGATCAGGCGCGCCATCGTCTCCCTCGCCTTCTGTTATCCGAACCAGGCCAATATTCTGTCAAGTATGCCCCGCCGTGCGGGGAAAAGTTCGACCACCTGAGCCAGCACCACCGAGATGTTGTCCCGCCCGCCACTATCGTTGGCGAGCTGGATCAGCTGTCTAGCGACTGTATCAAGATTACCGCCGAAAGTACTGATTGTTAAGTGAATATCCTCATCCTCGACCATGTCGGTCAGACCATCGGAGCACAGCACCAGGCAGTCGCCGGGCTCGACCGGCAGTTCGTGGAGTTCGACGTCCACGGTCGGCTCGACGCCGAGGGCCCGGGTCACGTAATTCTTGTTGGTCGCGCGCTGCGCTTCCTCGGCGGAGTAGAAACCCCGGTCCACCAGTTCCTGCAGAAGTGAGTGGTCCATGGTGAGCTGTTCGAAATTCTCCTTGCGCAGGCGGTACAGGCGCGAGTCGCCGACGTGCGCCAGGGTCACGCGGTTGTCGAACAGGAGCGCCGCGACCACGGTCGTGCCCATGCCCTCGCACTGGGTCTGCGACTTCGAGGTCTGGTGGATGATCTTGTTCGCGCGGGCGATGGCGTCGCGCAGGATGATGCTCGGGCGGTGCAGGCCGGTTGCCTTGTCGCTGCCCTCCAGATCCTGGGCCTGGTAGGCCTCGCGCACCAGATTGGTGATCGTCTTGACGGCGATGCCGGAGGCGACCTCGCCCGCGTTGTAGCCGCCCATGCCGTCGGCGAGCACGTAGAGCCCGATGTCGGTGTCGAGCGCGATCGAGTCCTCGTTGTGCTCGCGCACCTTGCCGGTATCGGTCAATCCGACGGCCTGCACGCGGTTTCGCAGCGAAACGTACTTGCCCATCAGCGCAAGACCGGGTCCGTTTCGCGGGCGGCGTCGCGCAGCGCCTGCGCCATTTCGGACCCGCTGCGGTAGCGCATGTCGGGGTCCTTTTCCAGGGCGCGATCGATCACGGCGGACAACGATGCCGGGAGGTCGGGCCGCACGGCGCGCAGCGGCGGGTGCGGCTCGGCCGAGATCTTCTGCATCAGCCCGGGGATCGAGTCCGAGCGGAACGGCAGCATGCCGGTCAGCAGCTGGAACAGCGTGACGCCGAGCGAGAACAGGTCCGACTGGGGCGTCACCGGGCGTGCGTCCAGCTGCTCGGGCGCCATGTAGGACGGCGAGCCCAGGATCACGCCGGTGCGGGTCGCGCGGCTGTCGACCAGGCGCGCGACGCCGAAATCCATGACCCGGACGCGGTGGCTTCTCCGGTCGAACACGATGTTGGCCGGCTTGATGTCGCGATGGATGATGCCGCGCTGGTGCGCGAAGTAAAGCGCGTCGGCGACGCGCGCGCACATCTCGGCGACGAGGCGCGGCGGCAGCAGCCGGCCCTCGGTCGCGTGCATCCCGAGGTTGACGCCCTCGACGTATTCCATGGCGAGGTAGACGATGCCGTCGTGCTGGCCGGACTCCCTGATCTCGACGATGTCGGGATGCGCGAGCGAGCCGGCGGCGTCGGCCTCGCGCAATAGCCGCAGCCTGGCCTCCTCGAGCAGGTCGTCGGGCCAGTCGTCGGCGAGGGAGAGCGTCTTGAGCGCGACGACGCTGCCGTTGCGTTCGTCGACGGCGCGATACACGGTAGCGGTCGCGCCGCGCCCGAGTTCCTGCTCGACCCGGAAGTGATGGAAGGTCTGGCCGGGCTTGAGCGCATTGCCGCGCAGCCGCGACCGTTCCGGGTGTTGTCGGGCAGGTGCTTTCGGCGAAGCGGGTTTCTCGGTCACCGCCATCTCGAGCGGCTTGCCGATCTTCGGTGCCGGATCGCCGGACCTCCTGCCCGCCAAACCGGAAAGATTGCGCAGCCAGCCGCCGCGGCTCGATTCGTCAGGCATTCGCCCCAGGATCCGTGACCACCCTGATCCAAGGATGATAAACGGGCGTGCGTCCGGCCGATACGGGGAGGGGCCTGATTTTCAAGCGCTTAGGCTTCAAACCGCGACTTGCGCCGCAGTCCTTCGCCCAGCCACGTTGCGCAAGCCGCGTGCTAGCATCGCCGCTCCCCGAAGCCCGGTCCCGACGATGGCCAAGCCCCGCACCGCGTTCGTCTGTTCCTCCTGCGGCGCCGACACGCCGCGCTGGACCGGTCAGTGCCCGGCCTGCGGCGAATGGAACACGCTGGCGTCGTTCACCGAGTCGCGCCCGTCCGGGGCCGCCCGCCGCGGCGGGCCGGGTGCAGCGGCACAGCGCATCGCCGTGGTCGGCGGGCAGGAAGACGCGCGGTTCCCGACCGGATTTGGCGAGCTCGACCGCGTCCTGGGGGGCGGGCTGGTCCCGGGTTCGGTCACCCTGATCGGTGGCGACCCGGGCATCGGCAAGTCGACGCTGCTGTTGCAATGCGCCTCGGCGCTCGCCGCCGGTCATCCGGTCCTGTACGCCACCGGCGAGGAATCGGTCCGCCAGGTGGCCGAGCGCGCACGGCGCCTCGCGCTGCCCGCCGGGCAGCTGTCGGTAGTGGCCGAGACGTCGGTCGAACGCATCCTCGAGCTTTCGGGCGAGTCGGCGGCGCGCGTGCTGGTGATCGATTCGATCCAGACCATGTCGGTGGCGGCGGTGGAGGCGGCGCCCGGCGCCGTGACGCAGCTGCGCGAGTCCACCGCCGGCCTGGTGCGCCATGCGAAGGCGACCGGCACTGCGGTGCTCCTGATCGGCCACGTCACGCGCGAAGGCGTGATCGCGGGGCCGCGCGTGCTCGAGCACATGGTCGATACGGTGCTGTATTTCGAGAGCGATTCGGGCAGCCGTTTCCGCGTGATCCGCGCGGTGAAGAACCGCTTCGGCGCGGTGAACGAGATCGGCGTGTTCGCGATGGAAGGGCAGGGACTGCGCGAGGTGCGAAACCCCTCCGCCATCTTCCTGTCGCGCGGCGCGGAGCCGGTGCCGGGCTCGGCAGTCACCGTCGCGCGCGAGGGCACGCGGCAGATGCTGATCGAGGTGCAAGCGCTGGTGGACGAGAGCGCGCTGGCCAGTCCGCGGCGGGTGGCGGTCGGTTTCGAGTCGAACCGGGTGGCGCTGCTGCTGGCCGTGCTGCACCGGCATGCGGGCCTGGCGCTCGCGGCGCATGACGTGTTCGTGAACGTGGTGGGCGGCGTGCACCTCGGGGAGACGGCGGCGGATCTCGCCGTCATCGCGGCGCTCGCGTCCAGCCTCTCCGGCCGGCCGTTGCCTCAGGACCTGGTGCTGTTCGGCGAAGCGGGGCTCACGGGCGAGATCCGGCCCGTGCCCTATGGCGAGGAACGGCTGCGCGAGGCCGCCAAGCACGGCTTCCGCCGCGCGATCGTGCCGCGCGCAAATGCGCCGCGCCAGCCGATCGAGGGCATCACCGTCACGGCCGTCGGCGGCATCTGCGACGCCCTCTCCGCGCTGAATTAAAGGGGACGCATCCCATTTAAACCTGAACAAAGGGGACGCATCCCATTCAGGCTTAAATGGGATGCGTCCCCTTTACTTCAGCCCCAGTGCTGGCCGAGCAGGATTTCGAGCACGAACTTGCTGCCGAAGTAGGCGATGGCCAGCAGCGCGAACCCGGCCAGCGTGTAGCGCCGGGCGGTGCGGCCACGCCAGCCGCGGCGCCAGCGGCCGACCAGCAGCACCGCGAAGATCAGCCAGGCGGCGAGCGCCAGCACGACCTTGTGCACCAGGTGCTGCGCGAACAGGTCGGTCACGAACAGCAGCCCCATGAGGATCGCGACCGTGAGCGAGGCCATGCCGGTCGCGAGCACCGTGAACAGGGCCCGCTCGAGGCTCTCGACCGGCGGCAGCGCGCCGAGCCAGCGCGCCGGCTGGTGCGCGCGCAGCGCCCGGTCCTGCATCGACAGCAGCACCACCAGCACGGCGGCGATCGCGAACATGCCGGCCGCGCCCATCGCGAGCACCACGTGCACCGAGAACGGCCAGCCACCCGGTGCGACCACCGGCGTTTCCTGCATGCTGCCGGTACCGGCCGCCAGCAGCGCGGCCAGGCCCAGCACCACGGCCGCGATGCCGCGAAAGCGCGGGGCGAGCAGCGCCAGCAGCCCGCCGCCAGCGATCGCAATGCCCATGGACGAGGCGCTGTCGGCGAGGCTCATCGTGCCGATGCCGCCCGGGCGCACCACGGCCACGAGCCAGGCGGCGTGGGCCGCGAGCGCCGCGAGCGCCAGGTACCACGCCGGCTCGGCAAATGCGCTGCGCACGCTGCCCTGGCGCGCGGCATGAACCGCCGCGGCACTGGCCGCGAGATACAGCAGGACGACGAGGAATGCGCGCAATGAAGGGCCGCTCCGGAATCGCGGGCGATCATTGCACAGGGGACCGGGGAAGCAAAGCGCCGGCGGCGCGGCCCTATAATCGGCGGCCGCCCGCACGCGAGGCCTCGCGCATGTTCGACACGCTCGCTGAAAGACTCGGCCGCGCCGTGGACGCGATGCGCGGCCGCGGGCGCCTCACCGAGGACAACATCGCCGACACGCTGCGCCAGGTGCGTATGGCGCTGCTGGAGGCGGACGTGGCAGTCGCAGTGGTGAAGAGCTTCACCGACGCGGTGCGCGCGCGCGCCGTCGGCGCGGAAGTCGAGCGCAGCCTGACGCCGGGGCAGGCCTTCATCCGCATCCTGCACGAGGAACTCACGCGCGTAATGGGCGAGCCGGGTGGCGGGCTCGACCTGCGCGCACCGCCGCCCGTCGTCGTGCTGCTCGCGGGACTGCAGGGCGCCGGAAAGACCACCACCGCGGCCAAGCTCGCCCGCCACCTCGCGGAACGCCAGGACCGCAGGCCGCTGCTGGTCAGCACCGACGTCTACCGGCCGGCCGCCATGACCCAGCTCGAGCGGCTCGCCGCCCAGGTCCAGGCCGGGTACTTCCCGGCGCCCGCAGGCGCGGGACCGGTCGCGATCGCCAGCGCCGCGGTGGAGTACGCGCGCCGCCACCAGCACGACGTCGTGATCGTGGACACGGCGGGCCGGTTGCACGTCGACGAGGAGATGATGGCGGAGGTGCGGGCGATCGACCGCGCGGTGGCGGCGCACCAGCGGCTGTTCGTCGTCGACAGCATGGCCGGCCAGGACGCGGTCAACGCGGCGCGGGCCTTCGACGCGGCGCTGGCGCTGACCGGCGTGATCCTAACCAAGGCGGACGGCGACGCGCGCGGCGGCGCGGCGCTGTCGGTGCGGCAGGTGACCGGCAAGCCGATCCTGTTCATGGGCACCGGCGAGAAGACTGACGCGCTCGAGGCCTTCCATCCGGAACGGGTCGCGGCACGGATCCTCGGCATGGGCGACGTGCTGACGCTGATCGAGCAGGTGCAGGCCAAGGCCGACCAGGAGAAGGCAAAGCGCCTGGCCGAGAAAGTCGCGAAGGGCCGCGGCTTCGATTTCGGCGACTTGCGCGAGCAGCTCTCCGAGTTCAACCGCATGGGCGGCATGGCGGCGCTCGCCGGCAGGCTGCCGGCGCAGATGCTGCCGGCGGGCGCGGCGGCGCAGGTCGACGAAAAGAGCATCCGGCGCCAGATCGGGATCATCGACTCGATGACCCCCGCGGAGCGGCGCCGGCCGGCGATCATCGCCGCCTCGCGCAAGCGCCGGATCGCGGCCGGCGCCGGCGTGCCGGTGCAGGAGGTCAACCGGCTCCTGAAGCAGTTCCTGCAGATGGAAAGGGTCATGAAGCAGATGAAGGGCGGCGGCCTCCAGCGGCTGCTGCGCGGGCTTTCCGGCCGGCTGCCGGGTGGCGGCGGGCCACGCTAGGCCGGTCGGCCGTAAGCCTTTCATCGGCGTGGGGATTTGAGTAGAATGCGCGGCTCTTTGGCGGGCCCGCTGGGGCCCCCTGACTGACGCAGCGAGGCTGCGAGGGATTCATTCGATGGTCACGATTCGCCTGACGCGCCGCGGGGGCCGGAACGCGCCCTTTTTCCATGTGGTCGTCACCGACAGCCGCAAGCGGCAGGGCGGGACGGTGCTGGAACAGGTCGGCTTCTTCAACCCGGTCGCGCGCGGCAAGGACCGCAAGCTGGAACTCGACCTGGCGCGGATCGAGCACTGGACGCGCAGCGGCGCAACGATGTCCGACCGCGTGCGCGCACTGGTCGCGTCGGCGCGCAAGCAAGCCGCGGCCTGAGCCGCGGGCCGTGCCGCGATGCCGCCGGTACCGTCGCGGGTCTCCGGGCGGGCGCATGAGCGGGTCGTGCTGGGCCGCATCACGGGACCGTTCGGGGTGCGGGGCTGGGTGAAGGTCGCTTCATTCACCGATCCGCCGGAACAGATCCTCGGGTTTCCCAGCTGGCAGGTCGCGATGCCGGCCGGCGGCAGCCGCGAACTGCGCCCGCTGGAAGGCCGACGCCACGGCAAGGGCCTGGTGGCGCGTATCGAAGGCATCGCGGACCGCGACGGCGCCAAGGCGCTCGCGCGCGGAGAAGTCTGGACGGAGCGCCGCGACTTGCCGGCGCTCGGTGAGGGCGAGTACTACCGGGCGGACCTGGTGGGGCTCGAGGTGGTGAACCAGGAGCAGCGGCTGCTGGGCCGCGTGGACCACTTCCTCGACCTGCCGGCGAATCCGGTGATGGTGGTGTCGGGCGAGCGCGAGCATTGGGTGCCGCTGGTGCCCCGGCACCTGCGCAGCGTGGATCTGGAGCGGGGCCGGGTCGTGGTGGACTGGGACCCGGACTTCTAGGTCAGATGCAGGTCGAGGTCGTCACGCTGTTCCCGGCGCTGATCGAGGCGGGATTGTCCGCCGGGGTCGTCGGGCGCGCGAGGTCCTCGGGGCTGCTGCGGGTCGGCACCGAGAATCCACGCGACCACGCGACGGATGCGCACCGCACGGTGGACGACCGCCCGTTCGGCGGCGGACCGGGCATGGTGCTCGCGCCCGGGCCGCTGGCGACGGCGATCCGCGCGGCGCGGGCGAGGTTGCCGGAGGGCGCGCCGATGATCGCGCTGTCGGCGCAGGGACCGCGCTTCGCGCAGGCCGCGGTGCGCCGCCTGGCGGGGTTGCCGGGATTCGGGCTGGTGGCGGGGCGCTACGAGGGCATCGACCAGCGGGTGGCGGATGCCCTGATCGACGAGGAGCTGTCGATCGGCGACTATGTGCTGTCGGGCGGCGAGCTGCCCGCGCTGGTCGTGATCGACGCGGTCGCGCGCCTGCTGCCGGGCGTGCTGGGCGACGCGCAGTCCGCGGGCCAGGACTCGTTCAGCGACGGGCTGCTCGACTGGCCGCATTACACGCGGCCGGAGTCGTGGGAAGGGCGGCCGGTGCCGCCGGTGCTGCTGGGCGGCAACCACGCCGCGATCGCGCGCTGGCGCCTGAAGCAGTCGCTCGGCCGCACCTGGCGGCTGCGACCGGAGCTGCTGGCCGGCAGGCCGCTGGCGCCGGCGGAGCGGGCGCTGCTCGAGGAATATTGCGCCGAGGCGGGCATCGAACCGCCGCGGACTTGAGGTAACTGGACGACACTGGACCGGGGTACGAGCGATGAACAAGATCATGCAGGAACTGGAATCGCGCTCGATGAAGCGCAAGCTGCCCGACTTCGGGCCCGGCGACACGGTCGTCGTGCAGGTCAAGGTGCGGGAGGGCGACCGCGAGCGGGTGCAGGCCTACGAGGGCGTGGTGATCGCCTGCAAGAACCGCGGCCTGAACAGTTCGTTCACGGTGCGCAAGGTATCGCACGGCGAGGGCGTCGAGCGCGTCTTCCAGACGCACAGCCCGTCGATCGCGGACATCGAAGTCAAGCGGCGCGGCAAGGTGCGCCGCGCGAAGCTCTACTACCTGCGCGACCGCTCCGGCAAGTCGGCCCGCATCGAGGAAAAGCTCGGCGGCTGAGGAAGCACGATGCCGGTGCTGCGCACGATCTGGGCGGTGCTGAAGGGCCTCTGGTGCGCCCTCGACGGGCTGCGCAAGGTCCTGCATCTCGTCCTGCTGCTGTTCCTGTTCGGCGCGCTGATCGCGGCCAGCCAGACCTCGCTGCCGTTCATCCCGCACCGCGCCGCGCTGGTGCTGGCGCCGCAGGGCGTCCTGGTCGAGGAGGAGAGCGGCGATCCGCTCGAGCGCGCGCTCGCGGGCGCCGTCGGCGAGCGGCGCACCGAGACGCGGCTGCGCGATCTGGTCGACATCGTGGACCAGGCGCGCGACGACGACCGCATCCAGGCGCTGGTGCTCGAGCTCGAGGGCCTCGACGGCGCCGGGCTGCCGATGCTGCAGGACCTGGCCCGCTCGATCCGCTGGTTCCGCGAAGCCGGCAAGAAGGTCTACGCCTGGGGCCAGGGCTACAGCCAGCGCCAGTACTACCTGGCTGCCCAGGCGGACGAGGTCTACCTCGACCCGATGGGCTACCTGATCATCGACGGTTACTCCTATTACCGCAGCTACTTCCGCGGCACGATCGACAAGCTCGCGGTGGACATCAACGTCTTCAAGGTCGGCAGCCACAAGAGCTATCCGGAGGAATTCACCCGCAGCGACATGTCGGCGGAGGACCGCGAGGACGCGAAGGTCTGGGTGGGCGCGCTGTGGGAGGCCTACAAGACGGACGTGGCCGCGGCACGCGAGCTCGAGCCGCCGCTGATCCAGGCCTATGCGGACGAGGCGGCCGCGGGCATCCGGGCGACCGGCGGCGACACCGCGCAGTACGCGCTCGCGCGCGGGCTCGTCGACGGCCTGAAGACCCGCGCCGAGTTCGAGCAACGGGTCGCCGAGGTCGTGGGCGAGGACGAGGACACGGGCTACTCCGCGGTGGAATGGCGCTCCTACCTGCCCGCGGTGCGCTCGCAGCGGGCGTTGGCGCGCCGCGCCGACCGGAACGTGGGCGTGATCGTCGCGGCGGGCGAGATCCTGGACGGCGAGCAGTCGCCGGGCTTCGTCGGCGGCGACACGCTGGCGTCCATGCTGCGGGACGCGCGCCGCGATGACGACATCGGCGCGGTGGTGCTGCGCATCGACAGCCCGGGAGGCAGCATGATGGCCTCCGAGGTGATCCGCCGCGAGGTAGCCGCACTCTCCGAGGCCGGCAAGCCCGTGGTCGCCTCGATGGGCACGGCCGCCGCGTCAGGCGGCTACTACATCGCGATGGACGCGGACCGCATCGTCGCGGCGCCGACCTCGATTACCGGCTCGATCGGCGTGTTCGCGATCGTGCCGACCTTCCAGCGCACGCTTGGCAAGATCGGCGTCACCAGCGACGGCTTCGGCACGACCCGGCTCGCGGGCCAGGCCGAACTCGGCCGCGAACTGGGCCCCGACGTGCGCGAGATCCTGCAGGCCTCGGTCGAACATGCCTACGCCACCTTCGTCGGGCACGTGGCGCGCGCGCGCGACCGCCGGCCGGAGGAGATCGAGAGCCTGGCGCAGGGCCGGGTCTGGACGGGCGCGGACGCGCGCGCCGCCGGCATCGTGGACGAGCTGGGCGACCTCGATGAGGCGATCGCCGCGGCGGCAGGCCTCGCGGGCCTCCCGGAGGACTACGGCGTGATCTGGTACGAGCAGGAAATCTCATGGCGCGAGGCGCTGGCGATGCGCCTGAGGGGCGCCGCCGCCTGGGTGGTCGGAAGCGTCATGCCGCGCCGGCCGGCGCTGCCGGGCGCCGGTGGCGCCCTCGCGCGCGCGCGCGCCCTGCTCGCGCTCGCGGCGGAGCGCCGCCCGGTCTATCTCTGCGATTGCCGCGTCGAGTAGCCGATGGGGACAGTCCCCCAGCTGGCCTAGGCCGCCCACTCCAGGATCACCTTGCCCGACCGGCCGCCGCCCATGGTCTCGAACGCCTGGCGGTAGTCGGCGGCCGCGAAGCGGTGGGTGATCACCGGACTCACGTCGAGCCCGCTTTGCAGCATGGCCGCCATCTTGTACCAGGTCTCGAACATCTCGCGGCCGTAGATGCCCTTGATCACGAGGCCCTTGAAGATCACCTGGTTCCAGTCGATCGCGACCTCGCCGGGCGGGATGCCGAGCAGCGCGACGCTGCCGCCGTGATGCATGACGCGCAGCAGGTCGCGGAATGCGGCGGCGTTGCCCGACATCTCGAGGCCCACGTCGAAGCCTTCCTCCATGCCGAGCGACTTCATCGCGTCGTCGATGCTCTCGCGCTGCACGTTGAGCGCGCGCGTCGCGCCCATGCGCCGCGCGAGGTCCAGCCGATAATCGTTGACGTCGGTAACCACGACGTGGCGCGCGCCGATGAAGCGCGCGATCGCGACGGCCATGATGCCGATCGGGCCGGCGCCCGTGATCAGCACGTCCTCGCCGACCATGTTGAAGGACAGCGCGGCATGGGTCGCGTTGCCGAGCGGGTCGAGGATCGAGGCGATCTCGTCGCTGATGGCCGCCGGCAGCCGGAACACGTTCGAGGCCGGCAGCACCATGTACTCGGCGAAGCAGCCGGGACGGTTGACGCCCACGCCCTGCGTGTTGCGGCACAGGTGGCGGCGACCGGCGCGGCAGTTGCGGCAATGTCCGCAGGTGATGTGGCCCTCGCCCGAGACGCGGTCGCCGACCGCGAGCCCGCGCACCTCGCTGCCGAGCGCCACGATCTCGCCGCAGTATTCGTGGCCGACCTGCATCGGCACCGGGATCGTCCGCTGCGCCCAGGCATCCCATTGCCAGATGTGGATGTCGGTGCCGCAGATCGCGGTCTTGCGCATGCGGATCAGCACGTCGTTCGGGCCCGGCTCGGGCATGGGCAGCTCGCCCATCCAGATGCCCGGCTCCGGTTTCGCCTTGATCAATGCCTTCATCTGCGCCTCGCTAGCTGACGATCCCGAGTTCGCGGCCCGCCTGCGCGAATGCCGCCACCCCGCGCTCGAGCATGGCGCGGTCGTGGCCCGCGCACATCTGGGTGCGGATGCGCGCCTTGCCCATCGGCACGACCGGGTAGGAAAAGCCGATCGCATAGACGCCGAGCTCGAGCAGGCGGTCCGCCATGCGCACGGCGAGCGCGGCGTCCCCGATCATCACCGGGATGATGGGGTGCTCGCCCGGCACCAGCCGGAAGCCGAGCGCCGCCATCTGCGCGCGGAACCAGGCGGCGTTCTCCCGCAGCCGCCGGCGCAGGTCGCCGGAGCCCTCGAGCAGGTCGAGCACGGCGATCGTGGTCGCGGCGACGACCGGCGCGATGGTGTTGGAGAACAGGTAGGGCCGCGAGCGCTGCCGCAGCCAGCGGATGACGGCGCCGCGGCCGGACACGTAGCCGCCGCTTGCGCCGCCGAGCGCCTTGCCGAGCGTGCCCGTCAGCAGGTCCACGCGGCCCATGACGCCGCAGTGCTCGTGCGTGCCGCGCCCGCCCTCGCCGATGAAGCCGGTCGCGTGCGAGTCGTCCACCACGACGGTCGCGCGGTAGCGCTCGGCCAGCTCGCAGATGCCCGCGAGCGGCGCGATCACGCCGTCCATCGAGAATACGCCGTCGGTGACGACCAGCCGGGTGCGCGCGTCCCGCGCCTCCTGCAGGCGCTGCTCGAGCTGGCCGAGATCGGCGTTGTCGTAGCGCAGGCGCCGCGCCTTGGAGAGCCGGATGCCGTCGATGATGCTGGCGTGGTTGAGCGCGTCCGAGATGATCGCGTCGCTCTCGTCCGTCAGCGTCTCGAACAGGCCGCCGTTGGCGTCGAAGCAGGAAGAGTAGAGGATGGTGTCCTCGGTGCCGAGGAAGGCCGACAGGCGCCGCTCGAGCTCGCGGTGCACCGTCTGGGTGCCGCAGATGAAGCGCACCGAGGCCATGCCGTAGCCGTAGCGGTCGAGCGCCTCGTGCGCGGCGCGCCGCAAATCGGGATGGTTGGCGAGGCCCAGGTAGTTGTTGGCGCAGAGGTTGACGACCTCGCGGCCGTCCTCCAGCCGGATCACCGGGTCCTGGGCCGAGGCGATGACGCGCTCGCGCTTGAACAGCCCGTCTTTCTCGAGCCCGGCGAGCTGCGACTCGAGCCGATCCAGCAATGCCTGGTCCATGCGATCCCGTCCGGCGGCCTGCGGCGGATTATAGCGGCCGCACCCGCGGCGCCCCGTATAATCGCGGCCCGGGAGACCCCTGCATGTCCGATCAGCCCCGCGACTCGAGCGCGGCCGTCGTCGCTTCCCGGCCCTCGCGGCTGTTCATCGCGCTCGCCGGGCTGTTCGTGACCAATGCGCTGATCGCCGAGTTCGTCGGCGTCAAGATCTTCGCGCTCGAGGACACGCTGGGGCTCGCGCCCTTCGACTGGCGCCTGTTCGGCCAGAGCGGCTCGCTGTCGTTCACCGCGGGCGTCATGCTCTGGCCGGTCGTGTTCATCATGACCGACGTCATCAACGAGCACTTCGGCGTGCGCGGCGTGCGCTTCGTGTCCTGGCTCGCGGTCGGCTTCATCGCCTACGCCTTCCTGTTCGCGTATCTCGCCATCGAGCTGGCGCCCGCGGCGTGGTGGGTCACGATCGGGGCGGAGCGTGGCGTGCCCGACATGCAGGCGGCGTTCGCCGCGACCTTCGGGCAGGGGATGTGGACGATCGGCGGCTCGATCACCGCGTTCCTGGTCGGCCAGCTGATCGACGTCGCGGTGTTCCAGCGCATCCGCCGCGCGACCGGCGAGCGCCTGGTGTGGCTGCGCGCGACCGGCTCGACCGCCGTCTCGCAGCTGGTGGACAGCTTCATCGTGCTCTACATCGCCTTCGTGCTCGGGCCGCAGCAATGGCCCGTGGCGCTCTTTCTGGCGGTCGGCACTGTCAACTACCTCTACAAGCTGGCGATGGCTGTGGCGCTGATCCCGCTGCTGTACGTCGGCCGGCGCCTGATCCGCGCCTACCTCGGCGCCGGCGAGGCGGCGCGCCTGCGCGCGACGGCGGCGGGCCTGGCGCAGCCGCGGGAAGGGTCCTGATGCCGTTGCCGAAGTCCCCGCACCTGACCGTCGACCTGGTGATCGAGCTCGACGACCGGCCCGGGCGGCCGATCGTGCTCATCGAGCGCGGCCACCCGCCACCCGGCTACGCCTTGCCGGGAGGATTCGTCGAAATCGGGGAAACGGTCGAAGACGCCGCGCGGCGCGAGGCGCGCGAAGAGACGGGACTCGAGGTCCGGCTCGGTCCGCTGCTCGGCGTGTATTCCGACCCCGGCCGGGATCCGCGCGGCCACACCGTGAGCCTGGTCTACGTCGCGCGTGCGCGCGGCGATCCCGTCGCCGGTGACGATGCCGCCGCGATCCTGGTCGCCGACCCGGCGGCGCCGCCGGCGCTGGCCTTCGACCACGCCCGGATCCTCGCCGACTACCGCAGGCACCGCGCGGCCGGCGACAGCGGCCGCGGCTAGAATGCCCGCAATGAACGACGCCGCGCCTCCCGCGTTCCTGCGCACCGACCCGCAGGGCTTCGTGTCCGCGCCCGGGGCGGCGATCAACGGCAGCTGGCTCGCCGACGAGGCCACGGTCGTCACGCGGCTGATGGACCTCGCGCGGCTGGCGCCGGCGGAGCGCGCCGCGGTGCGCGCGGACGCGATCCGGCTGGTGCAGGCCGCGCGCGCGCGGCGCAGCGGACGCGGCGGCATCGAGGCCTTCCTGCAGCAGTACGACCTGGCGTCGCAGGAGGGCATCGTGCTCATGTGCCTGGCCGAGGCACTGCTGCGCATTCCGGATGCGGACACCGCGGACCGCCTGATCGCGGACAAGATCTCGAGCGGGCAGTGGTCGGACTACCTGGGCGAGGCGGAGTCGCTGTTCGTCAACGCCTCGACCTGGGGGCTGATGCTGACCGGCCGGCTGATGCGGCCGGAGGACGAGGAGATGCGCGACCCGGCCGCGTTCCTGCGGCGCCTGGTCGCCCGCCTCGGCGAACCGGTGGTGCGCACGGCGTTCCGCCAGGCGATGCGCATCATGGGCCACCAGTTCGTGATGGGGCGCGACATCGGCGAGGCGCTCGCGCGCGCCGCCGAGGGCGAGGCGGCGCGCTACCGCTACACCTACGACATGCTGGGCGAGTCCGCGCTGACCGAAAAGGATGCGGCACGCTACCTCGAGGCCTACGGCGCCGCGATCGCGACGGTCGGCAAGGCGGTGCGCGCCGGCAGCGCGCCGGCGTCGTGGCCCAGCATCTCGGTCAAGCTGTCGGCGCTTCATCCGCGCTACGAGTTCGGCCGGCGTCAGCAGGTGCTGCGCGAGCTCGGCGCACGCATCCGCACCCTCACACTGGCGGCGCGCTCGGCCGGCATCGCGCTCACCATCGACGCGGAGGAGGCGGACCGGCTCGAGCTCTCGCTCGAGCTGCTGGACG
>DASTOQ010000059.1:0-12971 GCA_035720205.1 Steroidobacteraceae bacterium
TTGGCTGGCCGGAATCCCGGAAAGACCTGGGCACCGGAGGCGGTGGGTTGCCCGTTCGGCAACAACACCCCGCCGTTCCGGTAGGAATCCGGCTCTCCCGCCGTGATCGAATAGCTCTCGCGCCGGGCCTCGAGGCCGACGGCGACGTTGAGCGGGGACGCGAGGCCGCCGACCTGCAGCTGCCGCACCCCCGAGAAGTTGAACACCAGCTGGTCGTAATCAAAGCCGCCCGAGTCGAACTCCGTCGGGCTGGTCGGCCCGAGCGAGCGGTTCAGCGTGTTCTCGATCGTGAAGTGCATGTCGTTCATGCCGTAGACCAGCGAGCTGTCCATCTGCCAGTCGCCCCATTCCCAGGCCGCGCCGCCGGCGATGCTGTAGTCCTCGACGTCGGGCGCGATGATCGGCAGGAATCCGTCCGGGTAGATCTCGATCACGTTGCGGTCGTCGAGCGCGCGGCGGAAGAAGCCCGCGGAGCGGGCGCTGCGGTCCTGGTAGCTCGCCCAGCCGTAGAGGTGGACACCGTTCGCCAGGTCGTATCCCGCATTCGCGAAGAAGCTGAGCTGCTCGAGCTCCGGCTCGCCGTACCAGGCGTTGAAGCGCTCGATCGTCGCTTCGCGCGGGTCGAAGGCGCCGGAGACGAGCGGGTACTGCTGCCGGAAATCCCAGCCGCCGCGCTCGGTGCGGTCCTGGTCCTTGTATTCGAAGGCGAGCGTCACGAACCCGGACGCGCCGAACGGCAGGCCCTTCCAGCCCGAAACGGTCAGCGTCTCGCCGTCGGAACGGTCGCTGTTGAGGATCGACGGCGCCGACCAGGTCGCGCCGGCCGGCGGGGTCCCGGTCGGCACCGAGTAATCCGACTCGCGCGAGCCGTACGAGCCGGTGATCCCGCCGCCTTCGCGGGACTCGCGCAGCCGCACGTTGATCACGCCGGCGATGGCGTCCGAGCCGTACTGCGCAGAGGCGCCGTCGCGCAGCACCTCGATGGACTGCACGATCGCGGTCGGGATCGTGTTGAGGTCCACCGCCGCGGCGCCGCGGCCGATCGTGCCGTTGACGTTGACGAGCGAGGCCGCGTGACGGCGCTTGGAGTTCAGCAGCACCAGCGTCTGGTCGGGTGCGAGGCCGCGCAGCGTCGCGGGACGGATGGTGTCGGTGCCGTCCGCCAGGCCCGGCCTCGGGAAATTGAAGGCGGGCAGCGCAACGGACAGGGCCTGGTTCAGCTCGGTGATGCCCGAGTTCTGCAGCGTTTCGGCGCCGACCACGTCCACCGCGGCCACCGTCTCGAGCGCGGAACGGTTGGCGACCCGGGTGCCGGTGACCACCACCGCGCCGAGTTCCTCCTGCTCGTCCTGTGCAATGGCCGCCGGCGTGGCGAGCGCTGCCGCGACGGCCGCGGCGATCAATGGGAAATTCCTGGTGTGGGTGATCATGACCTTCTCCTGGATCGCGCGTCCTGTCCCCGACAGTCGTTCTGGAATGACTCTACGCGAGCGCATTCTACCGCGCTACCATGTCGCCCCTGAAATGAACCCCTGGGATGTTATCGTCATCGGCGGCGGGCACGCGGGCACGGAGGCGGCGCTGGCGGCTGCCCGCATGGGTGCGCGCACGCTGCTGCTGACGCAGAAGCTCGACACCATCGGCCAGATGAGCTGTAACCCCGCCATCGGCGGCATCGGCAAGGGCCACCTGGTGCGCGAGATCGACGCCATGGGCGGGGCCATGGCGGTCGCGGCCGACCGCGCCGGCATCCAGTTCCGTACGCTGAACGCCAGCAAGGGCCCGGCGGTGCGCGCCACGCGCGCGCAGGCGGACCGCGCGCTCTACAAGCGCGCAATCCGAGCCATCCTCGACGCGCAGGCCGGGATCGAGCTGCGCGAGGGCGAGGCGGCCGACCTCGTGGTCGAAGGCGCGCGCGCCACGGGCGTCCTCACGGCCGCGGGCGAGACCCTCCACGCACGGGCCGTGGTGCTGACTGTCGGCACTTTCCTCGGCGGACGCATCCACGTCGGGCTCGAGAGCCGCGAAGGCGGGCGCGCGGGCGATCCGCCGTCGAACGCACTGGCCGCGCGCCTGCGCGAGCTCCCGTTCGCCGTCGGCCGTCTCAAGACCGGCACGCCGCCGCGACTCGACGGGCGCACGCTGGACTACTGCGCGATGCGGACGCAGCCGGGCGACGAGCCGCGCCCCGTGTTCTCCTTCCTCGGCACGCGCGACGACCATCCGCCCCAGCTCGCCTGCCATATCACGCAGACCAACGAGCGCACGCACGACATCATCCGTGGCGCCACCGGCCGCTCGCCGATGTTCACCGGGCGCATCGAGGGCATCGGCCCGCGCTATTGCCCCTCGGTCGAGGACAAGGTCGTGCGCTTCGCGGCCAGGACGTCGCACCAGGTCTTCGTCGAGCCGGAAGGACTCGACACCCACATCGTCTACCCCAACGGCATCTCGACCAGCCTGCCGGCGGACGTGCAGGAGGCCTTCGTGCGCACCATCGCCGGTTTCGAGCGCGCCGTGATCACGCGCCCCGGCTATGCGATCGAGTACGACTACTTCGACCCGCGCGGCCTGAAGTACGGCCTCGAGACGAAGCCGCTCGCGGGCCTGTTCTTCGCCGGGCAGATCAACGGCACGACCGGCTACGAGGAGGCGGCGGCGCAGGGACTGCTGGCCGGCATCAATGCCGCGCTCGCGGCGGGCGGCCGCGAGCCCTGGTGGCCGCGCCGCGACGAGGCCTACTTCGGCGTGCTGGTGGACGACCTCGTCACCCAGGGCGCGATCGAGCCCTATCGCATGTTCACCAGCCGCGCCGAGCACCGGTTGCTGCTGCGCGAGGACAATGCGGACGCGCGGCTCACGCCCGCCGCGCGCGAGCTCGGCCTCGTGGACGACCGGCGCTGGGACTTCTTCCGGCGCAAGCGCGATGCGATCGCCGCGGGCGGCGGGGGACATGAAGATCCCCGCATCGCGGAACAGGCCGCGCTCGCAATCGAGGTCGAGGCCAAATACGCGGGCTACATCGAGCGGCAGCGCGCGGAGATCGAGCGCCGGCGGCGGCACGAGGACACGCGCCTGCCTTCCTCGCTCGACTATGCGACGGTTCCCGGGCTCTCGAACGAGGCGCGGCAGCGGCTGCTGCAGTGGCGTCCCCAGACGCTCGGCCAGGCGTCGCGCATGCCGGGCATCACGGCCGCGACCGTCTCGATCCTGCTGGTGCACCTCAAAAAGCACGCCCGCGCCGCATGAAGCGGTGGCGTGGACTCGCGACGGCGTCGTTCCTCGCGACGTTCGCGCTGGCGGCGGGCGCCATCGCCGGCTGCGGCGGGGGCGACGTGGCGCCGGCGGCCGGCGAGCTGCGCCGCGGCAACGGCAGCGAGCCCGACTCCATCGACCCGCAGTTCGCGCGCATGGAAGCGGCCATGACGATCCTGCGCGACTGCTACGAGGGCCTGGCGTCGATGGCCCCGGATGGCAGCGCGATCCCCGGCGCCGCGGAGTCCTGGGCCGTCTCGGAGGATGGCCGCAGCTACGCATTCGTATTGCGCGCGTCCGCGCGCTGGTCGAACGGCGACCCGGTCGTGGCCGAAGACTTCGCCTCTGCATTCCGCCGCCTGGTGGACCCGGCGACTGCGTCGCAGTACGCGATGATGCTGGAGCCGGTCCTGCATGCCGCGGACATCGTGGCCGGCCGCAAGCCACCGGCGGCGCTCGGCGTCTCGGCGCCGGATGAACGCACGCTCATCGTGCAACTCGCCACGCCCAGCCCGTATTTCACCGCATTGCTCTCGCACCCGAGCACCTTCCCGGTGCACCGGGCGACGCTTGCGGCGCGGGGCAGCGAGTTCGCGCGGCCGGGTGTGGCCGTGACCAACGGCGCCTTCGTGCCGGTCGAGTGGCAGATCGGCTCGCACATCCTCGCCAGGCGCAATCCGCACTACTGGGACGACGCGGCGAATCGCCTCGATGCCGTGCGCTACCTTCACGTTGCGGATCCGGTGACGGAGCTCACGCGATTCCGGGCCGGGGATCTCGACGTGACCTACACGGTGCCTCCGGGCGAGGTCGCGCGGCTGGAACGCGAGCTGCCGGGCCAGCTGCGCATCGCGCCGCATGTCGGCGTCTATTACTACGGCCTGGCGCTGGACCTCCCGCCATTCAGGGATGCGCCGAAGCTGCGGCAGGCGCTCGCGATGGCCGTCGACCGGGAAGTGCTGACGCAGCAAGTCCTGGGCGACGGCGAGCGCCCGGCCTTCGGCTGGGTGCCGGAGGGCGTGGCGGGCTACGCGCCGCAGCGCTTCGCATGGGCGGGGCTGGACGACGCGGCGCGCGTCGCCGAGGCGCAGCGGCTGTACGCGCAGGCCGGTTACTCGCAGCGCCGGCCGCTGCGCGTCGAGCTGCGCAGCAGCAAGAGCCCGATCCACGATCGCGTCGCGCTCGCGGTGACCGCGATGTGGAAGCAGCACCTGGGCGCCGAGGTCGGCCTGCGTTCGGAGGATTTCCGCGTGCTCAAGGCCGCGATCGACGCGCGCGAGGCCGCACTGTTCCGCGCGAGCTGGATCGGCGACTACAACGACGCCTACTCCTTCCTGCAGCTGCTGAAAGGCGGCTTCGGCATCAACCTGCCGCGCTACGCGAGCGCGAAGTACGACCAACTGCTCGCGGCCGCCGCAGCCACCCGCGGCGACGAGCGCGCGGCGCTGCTGGCCGCGGCGGAAAGGCAGCTGCTCGCGGACGTGCCGCTCATCCCGCTCTACTTCTACGTCTCCAAGCACCTGGTCGCGCCGCGGGTATCCGGCTGGTACGACAACGTGATGAATGTCACCTACAGCCGCGACCTCGCCCTCCGATAAAGGGGACGCGTCCATCTAGAAATAATTGGACGCGTCCCCTTCAGAACTGTCCGGCGGGCTGTCCGGAGGGGTGTCCGCGGACACCCGGCGCGAGCCACCCAGACCACGCGAAGCATTTAAATATCATAATAATCAATAGGTTACGATTTACTTTGGCACCTGGCACGCGGATTGCAGTATTTCGCGCGTGAGGCCACGTCAAGCATGAAGATCACCAATCTTCGTCCCCTCATGTCATCGGGCGGACGCAGCGATGCGCCTGCCGGCGACGCTTCGATCCGCGATACCGAGGCGCAGGACATCCGGGTCGAGGCCGTTGCGGATCGCCGCGCGCAGTTCATCCGCTACGGGCTGATCGGCGGCGCCGTGCTCGTGGTGTTCGTCTTCGTGATGCTGTTTCGGGCCTGGAGCGCCTCCGAGTACACGGTCTCGCGCGAGCGCCTGCGCATCGCGACGGTCACCGAGGGCCCCTTCGTGCGCGACGTCTCGGCGCAGGGCACGGTGGTCGCCGCCGTGAGCCCGACGCTGTTTGCGGTCGCGCCCGGCAACATCAGCTATCTGGTGCGCGCGGGCGACGCGGTCAAGGCCGGCCAGCCGCTGGCGACGCTGGTGAGCCCGGCGCTCGAGAACGAATACCAGCGCGAGCGCGCGACGCTCGAGAGCCTCGACACCGCGCTCGCGCGCCAGCGCATCGAGATCCGGCGCCAGCAGCTGCGCTCGCAGGAGGAGATGGACCTCGCGAACGTGCAGATCCGCGCCGCCGAGCGCGAACTGCAGCGCGCCCAGTCGGCCTGGGACAAGGGCGCCATCCCAGAGCGCGACCTGCGCCGGGCGCAGGACGAGCGCGAGTCGGCGCGCCTCGCCTTCGAGCATGCGCGCGAGACCACGGGGCTCGAGCGCGAGAGCCTCGATCTCGACCTGCGCACGCGGCGCCTCGAGCGCGACCGCCAGGCGCTCGCCGTGGCGAACCTGAAGCGCCGCGTGGACGAGCTCACGGTGCGATCGCCGGTGGACGGCATCGTCGCGAACCTCGCCGCGGCCGAGCGCGCGAACGTGGCCGAGAACGCGCCGCTCCTGACCGTCGTGGACCTGACGGCCTTCGAGGTCGAGTTCCAGGTGGCCGACGTCTATGCACGCGACATCCGGCCCGGCATGGAGGCGCAGATCTCGCTCGACGGCGGTGAGCACAAGGGCATCGTCACCGCGATCTCCCCCGAGGTCCGGTCGGGCCAGGTGACCGGCCGCGTCAAGTTCGGGACGCAGCCGCCCGGCCTGCGCCAGAGCCAGCGCGGGTCGGTGCGCATCGTCATCGAGCAGCGCGCGATGGCGCGCAAGTTCGAGCGCAGCAGCGACATCACGGGCGCGACGCGCGCGGTGTACGTCGTGGACGGCGACCGCGCGGTGCTGACGCCCGTCCAGCTGGGCGCCGCGTCGGTGGGCGAGATCGAGGTCCTCGAGGGCCTGCAGCCGGGCGACCAGGTGGTCGTCTCCGGCGTTTCCGACTTCAAGGACGTTCCCGAAATCCTGATTGGCGGCTAGGAGCACCCATGCTGGAAATGAACGGCATCAGCAAGATCTATCGCACCGACATGATCGAGACGCACGCGCTGCGCAATTTCTCGCTCAAGGTGGGCGACGGCGAGTTCGTGGCCGTGACCGGTCCCTCGGGCTCCGGCAAGACGACGTTCATGAACGTCGCGGGGCTGCTCGAGCTGTTCGACACCGGCGCCTACAGGCTGGACGGCCAGGACGTGAGCCGCCTCTCGGACGAGCAGCGGTCGCGGCTGCGCAACGAGAAGATCGGCTTCATCTTCCAGAGCTTCAATTTGATCCCGGACCTCGACATCTACGACAACGTCGACGTGCCGTTGCGCTACCGCCGCCTGCCGTCGCAGGACCGCGACCAGCGCATCAAGAGCGCGCTCGAGGTGGTCGGCCTGTCCTCGCGCATGCACCACATGCCCTCGCAGCTCTCGGGCGGCCAGCAGCAGCGGGCCGCCATCGCCCGGGCGCTGGCCGGCGACCCCCGCTTCCTGCTCGCGGACGAGCCGACCGGCAACGTGGATTCGCTGATGGCGCGCCAGGTCATGGACCTGCTCGAGCAGATCAACGAGATGGGCACCACCATCATCATGGTGACGCACGACCCGGAGCTCGCCCGTCGCGCGCACCGCAACGTGCACATCGTGGACGGGCAGATCTCGGACTTCCGGCCCTATGAGCCGCGCGCGGAGATCGAGGCGGCCGCCGTGGCCGCGGGTCCGGCGCCCATGGTCATGTCGCCGGCCTGAGCCGCGGAGCCAGCAGATGTTCAGCTACTACCTCAAGCTCGCGTCGCGCAACCTGCGGCGCAATCCGGGCCTGACCGCGCTGATGATCGGCGCGGTGGGCCTCGGCATTGCGGTCTGCGTGATGACGCTGACCATGTACCGCGCCATGTCGGGCAACCCGATCTGGTGGAAGGACGACGTGCTGTTCGCGGTGACCATGGATTCCTGGGACCCGAACGAGGCCTACTTCGACGACGAGCGCGCGGCGCTGCCGCCCTGGCAGCTCACTTACCGCGACGCGATGGCGCTGCTCGAGTCCGACATCCCGAAGCACACGGTGGCCATGCACAAGGCGGTGGGCGTTCTCGACGCGGAGGATCCCGCGGCATTGCCCGAGCGCGTGCGCACGCGCGTGACGACCGCGGATTTCTTCGCCGCCTTCGAGGTGCCGTTCCTGTACGGCGGCGCCTGGTCGGACGAAGCCGACCGCTCGGCGGAGCCGGTGCTGGTGCTCTCGCGCAAGATGAACGATAAGCTGTTTGGCGGCCAGAACAGCGTCGGCAGGCGCATCCGCTGGGACGACCGCGAGTTCCGCATTGTCGGCGTGCGCGACCATTGGCAGCCGCTGCCGACTTTCTACGATCTCAACAATGGCAGCCTCGAAGAATCGGAGGACGTCTACATCCCGTTCGGCTGGAACGTGGCGGCCGAGATTTACAGCGCGGGCAACACCAACGGCTGGAAGCCGGAGCAGATCGACACCTACCGGGATTTCATCAACTCCGAGAGCATCTGGATCCAGATGTGGGTCGAACTGCCGGACGCGAATGCGCGCGATCGCTTCCAGGCCTTCCTGGACAACCACGCAACCGAGCAGAGGAAGGCGGGGCGCTTCCAGCGTCCGCTGAACAACCGCCTGACGCCGGTGAGCCAGTGGCTGGTGGACAACCGCGTGGTCGGCAACGACGACCGCGTGCTGGTCGGCCTCGCGTTCGCTTTCCTCGCCGTCTGCCTGCTGAACACGGTCGGACTGCTGCTGGCCAAGTTCCTGAACGGGGCCGCGATCACGGGCGTGCGCCGGGCGCTGGGCGCGAGCCGCCGCCAGGTGTTCCTGCAGCACCTGGTCGAGGTCGGCGTGGTCTCGGGCCTGGGCGCGCTGCTCGGGCTCGCACTCGGCGGCCTGATGCTGATGGGCTTGCGCGCGCTCTACACGGTGGACCCCACCGAGGGTGCCGGCACCCAGGCGATCGCGCACGTGGACGCGACCAGCATCGTGACCGCGCTCTCCCTCGCCCTGGTCGCCACCATTGCCGCCGGACTCTACCCCGCGTGGCGCATCGGCCGCATCCCGCCGGCCACCTACCTGAAGGCGCAATGACATGAGCTCCTGGAACATCCGGCCCATCGCCTCCGCGCTCTGGCGCAACCGCACCGGCGCCCTGCTGGTCGCCTTCCAGATCGCGATCGGACTCGCCGTGCTGGTGAACGCGGTGTACGTGGTCAAGCAGCGCGTCGAGAAGATCAACCGCCCGCACGGCATGGACGTCGAGAACGTGTTCGTGATAGCGAGCACGGGTTTCACGCGCGACTTCGATTACGAGGCGAGCTGGCGCGAGGACCTCGCGTACCTGCGCGGCCTGCCCGGCGTGATCGGCGCGACGCTGACGAGCGCGATCCCGCTGTCGGGCAGCGGCAGCTCGAACGGCTTCACGGCCCAGCCCTCCAAACCGGGCGATGAAACCCAGGTGGCCAACAATTTCGAGGTGGACGAGCAGGCCATCCAGACGCTCGGCGTGAAGCTCGCCGCGGGAAGGAACTTCGAGGCGCACGAGATCCAGCCGCCGACCGACGCCTGGGTGTTCGCGCCGCAGGTGATCGTGACGCGGGAGTTCGCGAAGGCGGTGTACCCGCCCGATGGTGACGCGCTCGGCAAGACTGTTTACGACGGCCTGAACCGCCCCTCGACGATCATCGGCATCATCGAGACCATGCACGGCTCCTGGGTCGGCTGGGACAAGCTCGGCCAGGTGATGCTGATCCCGCGCATCCGGAGCGGTCCCGCAGCGATCTACATGGTGCGCACCGAGCCCGGCCGGCGCGCCGAGCTGATGCAGGCCGCCGAGAAGCATCTGGCGACCAGCAACCCGGATCGCCTGCTGCGCTGGGTCCGCACCTTCGATTCCTTCCGTGACCGCTCGTACCTCGACGACCGCAACATGGCGATCTTCCTCACGAGCGTCACCAGCGCGCTGCTGGCGATCACGGCGCTCGGCATCTTCGGGCTCGCGACCTACAACGTCTCGACGCGCACGCGCCAGATCGGCACCCGCCGCGCGGTGGGCGCGCGCCGGCTCGACATCGTCAAGCACTTCCTGGTCGAGAACTGGATGGTCACGACCGCGGGCGTCGTCGTCGGCTGCGGCCTGGCGCTCGGGATCGGCTACTGGATCTCGCTCAAGTACGAGCTGCCGCGCCTGGACCTCTATTACCTGGTCGGCGGGGTGCTGGTGATCTGGCTGATCGGGCTGTCCGCGGCCCTGCAGCCGGCCCGGCGGGCTTCGGCCATCTCCCCGGCGGTGGCGACCCGGACCGTTTAGACTTTCCGCGGGCATTGCAACCCTTTCCGTGCCTCGCGCATCGAACCCGATGAAGGACAAGGACAACCAGGGACTCACGGACAGCTTGGCCGAGCGCAGCGTACTCGTCATCGACGACAGCGAGGCGGTGCGCACCGCGCTCGACGTGCTGCTGTCCATGCACGGCGCCCGGGTGATCGGCGCGGAATCCGCCGCCGCCGGCCTGGACGCGCTCGCGCAGCAGCCCGTGGACCTGGTCGTGCAGGACATGAACTTCCGCCGCGAGGCGACCTCCGGCGAGGAAGGCGTCGCCCTGTTCCGCCAGATCCGCGCGCAGTACCCGGAGCTGCCGGTGATCCTGCTGACGGCCTGGACCCACCTCGAGACGGCGGTGGAGCTGGTCAAGGCCGGCGCCTCCGACTACGTCGCGAAGCCCTGGGACAATGCGCGCCTGCTGACGACAGTGCGCAACCTGCTCGACCTGCACGCGGCGCGCGCGGAGAACCGCGCCATCCGCCGCCAGCGCGCCGCGGCGCGCGCGGAACTCGCCTCGCGCTTCGACCTGAGGGGCATCGTGTACGAGAGCGACGCCATGCACGCGCTGGTCTCGACCGCCGTGCGCGTCGCGCACGCGGACGTGCCCGTGCTCATCACCGGCCCGAACGGCGCCGGCAAGGAGATCATCGCGGACATCCTGCAGGCGAACTCGACGGTGAAATCGGGTCCCTGGGTCAAGGTCAACCTCGGCGCGCTGCCGGACACCCTGATGGAGGCCGAGCTGTTCGGGACGGAAGCGGGCGCCTTCACCGGGGCGAAGGCGCGCACCGGCCGGTTCGAGGCCGCCGACGGCGGCACGGTCTTCCTCGACGAGCTCGGCAACCTCTCGCCGATGGGACAGGCGAAGCTGCTGCGCGTGCTGCAGACCGGCGAGTTCGAGCGGCTGGGATCGAACGCCACGCGGCGCACCCGCGCGCGCGTGATCGCCGCGACCAACGCCAGCCTGGCCCAGCTGATCCGCGACGGCCGCTTCCGCGAAGACCTGCTCTACCGCCTGAACGTGATCGAGCTCGAGGTGCCGCCGCTGGCCGCGCGCCAGGAGGACATCCTGCCGCTGGCGCGGCACTTCCTCGAGCCCGGGTTCTCCCTCTCGGCCGACGCGCTGCGCGCGCTGGTCCGCTACACCTGGCCCGGCAACGTGCGCGAACTCAGGAACGCCATCCACCGCGCCTGCCTGCTGTCCGTCGAGCCGGTCGTGACGGCGAAGGCGCTGGCGCTGCCGGTTGCGCCGGAGCCCACCGACGGCTCGAACATCGACCGCGTCACCATCGAGCGGGCGTTGCTGCTGGCCGACGGGGTGGTCGCGCACGCGGCGCGTGACCTCGGCCTGTCGCGTCAGGCACTCTATCGGCGCATGGAGAAGCTCGGACTCAAGTCCCCGGTCGATCCCGGCAGGACGTCCGCCACGCAGAGCTGATGGCGCGAAAACCGCGCGCGCGCCGGTCGCTGGCCGGCCGCGTCGCACTGGTCGTCATCGCCACGGCGGTGATCGTGGTGGCGGCGACCCTCGCCTTCGACCGGCTGTTCGATTCCTGGCTGCTGGCGGGGTCCGCGGCGCTCCTCGTCGCGCTGCCGCCCGCGATCTGGATCACGGGGCGCGCGCTCGAGCGCTGGGGCCGCTCGATCCGCGCCGTGACCGACGGCATCAGCAGCCTCAAGGACCGCGACTTCAGCGTCAGCGTGACGGCCTCCACCGGCGACGAGGTCGGCGATCTCACGCGCGAGTACAACTCGCTCGGCGAGCGCCTGCGCCGGGAGCGGCTCGACCTGTACCAGCGGGAACTGCTGCTCGACACGGTAGTGCAGACGACGCCGCTCGCGCTGGTGCTGACCAACCCCGGCGACGCGGTCGTGTTCGCCAACATCGCCGCGCGCCAGCTGTTCGCGGCGGGGCGCAAGCTGGAGGGCCTGACCTTCGGCAGCCTGCTCGCGCAAGCGCCGGCGCCGCTGCGCGAGGCGGTCGAGAGCGGCGTGGACACGCTGTTCACGGTCGAGGTCGGCGGCGAGACGGAGGTGTTCCACGTCAGTCACCGTCCGTTCACGCTCAACAGCCAGCCGCACCGCCTGCTGCTCTTCAAGCAGCTCACGCGCGAGATGGCCGCGCAGGAAGTGGCCATCTGGAAGAAGGTCATCCGCGTGATCGCGCACGAGCTCAACAACTCGCTGGCGCCGATCAGCTCGCTGGCGCATTCCGGGCAGGCGCTCGCCGGCGCGCCCGACACCGAGCGGCTCGCCCGCGTGTTCTCGACCATCGAGGAGCGGGCCGCGCATCTCGCGACCTTCATCGAGGGATACGCGCGCTTCGCCAAGCTGCCGCGGCCGCGGCCGGCGCTGGTGGCGTGGCAAACGCTGCTCTCCGGGTTGCAGGACAGCCTGTCGTTCCGCGTGATCGAGCCGCTGCCGGCCCGGGAGGGCTGGTTCGACGCGACCCAGGTCGAACAGGTGCTGATCAACCTGATCAAGAATGCGATCGAATCCGGCTCGCCGGAGGACGAGGTCACGGTGTCGGCTCTTGAGCGCCACGGCGGCGTGACCATCGAGGTCGCGGACCGGGGCGGCGGGCTCTCCGGGGAGGTGCTGCGCGACGCGCTGCTGCCGTTCTACTCCACCAAGCCGAAGGGTACCGGCCTCGGCCTCACCCTCTGCCGCGAGATCGTGGACGCGCACGGCGGCAGGCTCAGCATCGCCAACCGCGAGGGCGGCGGCGCGGTCGTCACCGTCTGGCTGCCAACCGGGGACGCTAAAGGGGACGCGTCCAATTACCGAGGATAATTGGACGCGTCCCCTTTAGAGTGGCACCACCCATGAGCGACTTCTTCGGCTTCAAGGTGAAGGCGATTGACGGCGGCGCCGACCTGCTCGGCCCGCTCAAGGGCAAGGTCGTGCTCGCGGTAAACGTCGCCAGCCGCTGCGGCCTCACGCCGCAGTACACGGGCCTCGAGGACCTGCACGAGGAGCTCGCGAGCGAGGGGTTCAGCGTCGTCGGCTTCCCCTGCAACCAGTTCGGCGCGCAGGAACCGGGAAGCGAGCGGGAAATCCAGGTGTTCTGCACGGCCAACTACGGCGTGACCTTCCCGATGAGCGCCAAGCTCGAGGTGAACGGCGCCCACCGCCACCCGCTCTATGCCTGGCTCACCGACCCGGCGAACGGGCACCCGGGCGACATCCAGTGGAACTTCGAGAAATTCCTGGTCGGCCGCGACGGCAGGCTGCTG
>DASTOQ010000060.1:0-44501 GCA_035720205.1 Steroidobacteraceae bacterium
CGTCCATGCGGCCGGGCTTCAGATAGTCGATCTCCACCCGACGCACGACGAAGATCGCGGGCTCTCCCTTGGCGGGATCGGCAAGGCCCGACGCGTCGATGCCGAGCAGCCTGATGAAGTCGGAGCGCCCGCGCTCGCAAAACTTCAAAAAGTTGGCGTGATAGACCACGCCGCCGCAATCGGTGTCCTCGAAATAGACGCGCACCCAGCGGGCGCCCGGCGAGCACATCGACGACGCGGTGGTCCTGACCGGCGTCAAGTTCGCGCTCGCCGCCGACAAGGTCACCGAGGCCCGCAAGATCGATGTCGAGGTGAACCGCGGCATCGTGCAACTCAATGGCTTCGTGGACACCGCGTCCGAGAAGTCGCGGGCGACCGTGGTCGCCGCGGACGTCAAGGGCGTGCGCGAGGTGCAGAACAACCTCCAGATCAACCCCGGCGCACGCAGCGCCGGCGTGGCCGTGGACGACGCGCTGCTGACCGCCAAGGTCAAGGCCGCGCTGATCCAGAGCCCGGACACCAAGGCCCACCAGATCAGCGTCAATACCGAGCGCGGCGTGGTCCAGCTGAGCGGCTTCGTGGATTCCGCCACGGCCAAGGCCGCGGCGACCACCGTCGCCCTGTCGGTCACCGGCGTCCGGGACGTCGACAACGCGCTCGCCATCAAGTCGCACTGACGCGAGGCGGGCCACGGGGCGCGGCCGGAGCAGGGATGCTCAGGCCGCGCTGCGCTTTTCCAGCTCCTGGATCAGCTGCGGCAGGCGCTCGTAATCGCGCGACTTGCTGAGGAAGTGCTCGACGCCCAGCGCCCGGGCCCGCCGCTGGTACTCCGGCAGCTCGTAGTTCGTGAACACGATGATCGTCGGCCGCTCGCGGCCGAGCCGCTGCAGCAGCCCGAACCCGGTGCCCTGGCGCAGCTGCAGGTCCAGCACCACCGCGTCCACGTCCCGCAGCGTGACCGCCTCGATCGCGGCCAGCTCGTCCGCCACCGAGGCCACGACCTCGACGCCCTCGAGCGCCTCCAGCGACTCGCGCAGCCGGTCCGCCAGCAGCCGCGAATCCTCGACCAGCAGTACCCGGTACACCGCAGCGCCTACTGGATCAGCCCGTTACGCAGCGCATAGGACGTGATGTCGGCATTGGTGTGAAAGTGCATCTTCTCCAGCACCCGGCTGCGATAGGTGCTCACGGTCTTGACGCTGAGGCACAGCTCGCGCGCGATCTCCGACACCGAGCCGCCGCCGGCGAGCTTGCAGAAGATCTGGAACTCGCGTTCCGAGAGCTGCATGTGGATCGGCCTGCCGGCATTGGCGCCGTCCAGTTCCGAGATCAGGTACTCCGCCATCGTCGGGCTGAGGTAACGCCGGCCCACCAGGACCGAGTGCACCGCCTTCAGCAGTTCCTCGGCGGCGCTTTCCTTGCCGAGGTAGCCGTGCGCTCCCGCGCGCAGCACGTTGATCGCGTACTGGCTCTCCGGGAATCCGCTCAGGATCAGCACGCGCGTCTCCGGGAAGCCGGAGCGCACGTGGCGCAGGATGTCGAGTCCGTTGCGGTCCGGCATCGCGATGTCGAGGATCAGCAGATCCCAGCGGCCGTCGCGCAGCCGGTCGAGCGTCTGTTGCCCGCTCGCCGCCTCGCCGATCTCGCCGACGGCGGCGTCGTCGCAGAGCAGCTGGCGCAGCCCCGCGCGCACCACGGCGTGATCGTCGGCAATGAGCACCCTCGCCGTCGGCATGGCCCGACCATGCTACGGAACCGGCGCCGCCGGAGGGTCCTCCGACTGTCGCAAAAGAGCGCCTCCGATGCGCCGAACCGATGTCGGAAAACGCCTACACGCGGCGCTGGCGCCCCGCGCGCCGCAGCCTGTAAAGGAATCGTCATGCGCAGCTTCGCCGCGGACCGGCTGGTGTACGCGCCCATGCTGCTGGGCATCGCGCTGATCGGCGCGATGTTCCTGGTGGCCGGGTCCGGCCATGCCCGGCTGCGCGACGCCACCGCGGTCGTGGCCGGTTCGCAACAGCGCCAGGCGCAGCTTTCCCGCTACCTCCAGCTGCTGCTCGACGGCGAGTCCGCCCAGCGCGGCTTCCTGCTCACCGAGGACGCGCGCTACCTGAGCCAGTTCGACCCCGCGATCCGCCGGCTCGATCCCCTGCTCGACGAGATCGCCCAGGACTACCGCGGCGCGGGGCTCAAGACCGAGGCCGCGCACGTCGACCGCCTGCGCACGCTCACCGGCATCAAGGTCGGCGACATGCTGGGCTCGCTGCGCCTCTACGGCGAGCGCGACCGCAATGCGGCGCTGGCCCTGGTCAACACCGACATCGGCGAGCGCGCGATGGACGAACTGCGCGGCATCCTCCGGCAGCTCTACGACATCGAGGGCGAGCGCCTGCGCTCGGCGGCCGGCGCCTGGCGCGCCGACCTGCGCACCTCGTGGCTCCTGCTGACCGCGGCGACCGCCCTGTCGCTCGTGCTCGTGCTGCTGGCGGGCTTCCAGTTCGCTCGCGACGTGCGCCGGCGCGAGCGGGAGCGCCGGGACCTGGGCGAGCGCAACCGCGAGCTCGACCGGCTGGTGCGCCAGCGCACCCAGATGCTGTTCAACCTGTCGAGCCGGCTGCAGGACGTCGCGGAGCGGGAGAAGACCGCCCTGGCCCGCGAGCTGCACGACGAGCTGGGGGGCCTGCTGGTCGCGACCAAGATCGATGTCTCCTGGCTGCGACGCCGTTGTGATGACGCCTCGGCGGACGCCGCACTAAGGTGGGATCGCGTGCTGCGCTGCCTGGATGAGGGCCTGCAGCTCAAGCGGCGGGTGATCGAGAACCTGCGCCCCACGCTGCTCGACAACGTGGGCCTGGTGGCGGCACTGCAATGGCTGGTGGACGAAAGCGTCAGGCGCGCCGGGCTCGAGTGCCGGGAAAGCTACCCCGAGCCGTTGCCCGAATTGGCGCCGGATTCCCGCATCGCCGTCTTTCGAGTGGTCCAGGAGGGACTCTTGAACGTCATCAAGCACGCGCAAGCCCGTTCCATCGACGTCGTCGTGACCTCGAACGACGCGGAGCTGACGGTCGTGATCCGCGACGACGGCATCGGCATCGACGAGGAGCGCGCGGCGGCCTCGCAGTCGCACGGCCTGCTCGGCATGCGCCACCGGATCGAGGCGCTGGGCGGGCGGCTCGACGTGCGCTCGCTGGGCGCCGGCGTCGGCACCGAGTTCGCATTCACGCTGCCCTGGGCCAGGATCCGCCGCGATGCCGTCTAAGGCCCGATGGACCTGCGCGCCCGCGCTGGCCGCGGCCATGCTGTGCGGCTGCGCGGAGTCGCCGACCGGCGAGGCCATCGAGAAGGCGGCGCAGCCGGAGCCGGAACCTGCGCCGGAGGCGATGAGCTACGAGGTCGCGATCGCGATCGCCGCGGCGAATCGCAAGCGGGCGTTCGAGCAATGCGCCGCGCGGCCGGCCGCCGAGCGCCGGCGCTGCCGGTCGGGAATCGAGTCGGAATGGGAAGCTGCGCGGGCGGAACTGGAGGGCTTACGCGGAGATCGGGGCTAGTCCTACAGAGGCCGGCGCCCCGATGCGGGATGCTCCGCGCGCTGACATGGAAAAGGAGACCGAGATGAACTGGCAACAGATCGAAGGCAACTGGAAGCGGATGCAGGGCAAGGTCCGCAGGCAATGGGGCAGGCTGACCGACGAGGATCTCGACGAGATCGAAGGCGACCGTCACGTCCTCTCCGGGCGCATCCAGCGCATCTACGGCATCTCGCAGGGCGAAGCCGAGCGGCAGATCGAGCATTTCACCGAGACGCTGGCGGAGGAGCCCGAGCCGGGCCGCGGGACGCATTCCTGAGCCGGCCACCGCCGGGCCGCAGCCGCGGCCCGGCGGCGCAAGCGCGATGACCACGCTCCGGTCCGTCGTCCGCTTCGAACTCCCGCCGCTGGGCTACGGCTACGACGCGCTCGCGCCCGCCTGTTCCGCCGAGCTGCTGGAACTGCACCACGCCGGCCACCACCAGGCCTACGTGGACGGGGCCAACCGTGCGTCCGAGGCACTGCGCGACGTACGCGCCGCCGGCGACTTCGAGCGCATGAACCCGCTCGAGAAGGACCTGGCGTTCAACCTCGCGGGACACGTGCTGCACACGATGATGTGGCGCAACCTCGCGCCGAACGACGCCGCCCCGCCCCGCGGCAAGCTGCTGACCCTCATCCGCGAGGCATTCGGCAGCGTCGAGGCGCTGCGGCGCCAGTTCCACGCCGCCGGCACCGCGTTGCGGGGCGCGGGCTGGGTGGCGCTCTCCTGGGAAGCGGTCAAGTGCGCGCTGGTCGTCGAACAGATCCACGAGCATCGTCGAAGCCGCGGTGCCTGCACGCTGCCGCTGCTGGTCATGGACATGTGGGAACACGCGTATTACCTGCAGCACCGCAACCGCAAGGAACGCTGGATGGTGAGCTTCTGGGACCTGGTCAACTGGGGCGACGTGAGCCGCCGCCTCGAGAGCGTGAGCCGCGTGGACCTGGCTCTCGAGCCGGCCGCGCGCGGCGTGGTAACGCCGTTCCGCAAGCAGCGTTGAGCGGCGACCGCGCTCAGTCCTTGAGGTAGGTCCCCATCAGCACGGCCTCGGCCAGCACGTGCCCCTGCATCGCTTGCTCGAGTTGCGCCTTGGTCGGCTGCCCGAGATCCGGCAGCACGACGTCCAGCGCGTAGAGCTTGTGGTAATAGCGGTGCCGCCCGATCGGCGGGCAGGGACCGCCGTAGCCGGTGCGCTTCCAGTCGTTCCTGCCCTCGCGGGTTCCGGCCGGCAGCGCCTTGGGCGCCACTGCTTCGGCCAACTCGCTGGCGTCCGCCGGGATGTCGTAGAGCACCCAGTGCACCCAGGTCATCTTCGGCGCCTTCGGGTCCGGCGCGTCCGGGTCATCGACGATGAGCGCAAAGCTCTTCGTGCCCGCAGGCGCGCCGCTCCACGCGAGTGCGGGCGAAATGTCCCGTCCCTGGCAGGTGTAAAGCTTCGGGATCGGGCCGTCGTGCGCGAAGGCCGAAGACGTGATTGCAAGCGCCATGACGATCTCCAGCATGCTTCTTAAAGGGGACGCATCCCATTAATAAAGATAAACGGGATGCGTCCCCATTAATCGGTGATCAGGTCGCCGCTCAGGATGATCTCGACGCGGCGATTCCGCGCGCGGCCCTGGCTGGTCGCGTTGTCAGCCACCGGCCGGTCGGGGCCGAGCCCCTCGACCGCGACGGACGCCGCGTCCACGCCCTGCGCCACCAGGTAATCGCGCACGGTGACCGCGCGCGCGAGCGACAGCGCCTGGTTGGTCTCGAAACTCCCGGTGCTGTCGGTGTGGCCCTCGACGCGGAACGTCAGCGACGGATACACGCCGACGATGCCGGCGAAGCGCGCCAGCGCCTCGCGCGCGTTGGCATTGAGCGTCGCGGCGCCGGTCGCGAACTGCACGCCGGCGATCTCGGCGACGATGCCGCGGTCCGTCTCGCGCGTCGGCAGCGCCCGGTTCAGGCGCGCGACCAGGTCCGCGCGCGCCTGGCGCTGCGCTTCCGCCGCCGCCTCGCGCGCCGCCTGCTCCGCCGCGAGCGCCTTCTGCCGCGCCGCCTCCTGTGCCGCGAGCTCGGCTTCGATCCGCGCCTTCTCCTCGGCGTCGCGCCGGGCTGCCGCGGCCGCCTCCTGGCGCTTCACGGCCTCGGCCGCGGCCAGCGCCGCGGCATCGGCCTGCTGCCGGCCGAGGATCGAGCGCCGGCGCGCATCCTCGCCCGACTGCACCGCTTCGCGCGCGATCAGCGCCGCGGTCTTGCGGATGCTGTACTTCTTGCTGGCCTGCGCGGCCTCGGCTTTCGCGAGCAGCGCCTCCGCCCTGGCAAACTCACCCGATGCGTACTTGTCCGCCTCCGCGCCGCGCGCGATGTCGAGCGCATAGCGTGCCTGGACGAGGTCCAGCGGCACCCTGGCGCGCGGGTCGATCGGTCGCGGCGCGAGGTTCGCGTAGTCGATGCGCTCCGTCAGGCCCGGGATCATCACCTTCTGGCCGCGCACGTACTTGCCGAGATTGCGCAGCACCACGTACTTGCTGGGCGCGGTCACCGCGAAGTGCGGCTCCGCGCTCACGACCAGCGCGAACTGGGACAGCGCGGTCGTGGTCTCGAGCAGGCCGCGTCCGTTGCGCAGCTCGATCGAACCGATGTTGTTGGCGCGGCCGTCCGCGGTCACCGCCCACAGCACGTAGGTCGAGAACGGCCCGAAGGTCCAGGGATCCGGCAGGTTCGACACGCTGACGTCCACGCGCGCGCGGCCGTCCTGGAACTCGACCTTGGCGTCGCCGGCCGCCTTGAGCGCCAGCGAGGAACCATAGAACTCGAGCCGCGAAACCGGCCCTTCCTGGTAGCTGAAGCCCTCGAGCCTGCCCTCGACGTCGGCGCTCATCACCTGCACGTCGCGCTCGAGCTGCTGCCCGGCGGCCACGAACGGTACCAAGAGCGCCAGCGCCCACATCCGCCTACCCCGGCTTCTCATGACCCCACCTCCCCAGCAAAAGGTGTCAGACACCATTTTGGCACTGCCAAAAAGGTGTCTGACACCTTTTTCTAGCTGCGCCGGAAGAAAGGATATAGCGGAAGGCCGATGCCGAGCAGCAGGGCGAGCGCGGCACCCGCCTCCGCCGGACTCTCGACGGCGGTGCTGACCAGCACCCCCGCCATGATCAGCACGAAGGCCGCCGGCACCAGCGGGTACCAGGGCACGCGGTACGGCCGCGGCGCGTCGGCCATGCGCCGCCGCAGGACCATGAGCGCCACCCCCGACAGCGCCCAGAACAGCACGAAGTTGAGCGTCGCCAGATTGGTGAGCTGGTCGAAGGTGCCGCTCGCCGCCAGCACCACGGCGAACACGCCGTGCGCCAGCACCGAGGCGGCGGGCACGCTCGCGCCCGGCGACAGGCGCGCGAAGGCCTTGAAGAACAGCCCGTCGCGCGCCGCGGCGTAGGGCACGCGCGCGCGCGTCAGCATCACGCCGTTCAGCGAGCCGACGGTCGAGATCAGCAGGATCAGGGCGGCCAGCGACAGCGCCTTCGGGCCGAGGAAGGTCTCCGCCGCCAGCACGCCGACCGCGGGCGCGTCCGGGTACAGCGTGGAACTCGAGCTCGCGACCGCCTCGAACGGCAGCGCGAAGAAATACGCCGAGTTCACCAGCAGGTACAGCGCCACCACCAGCAATCCGCCGCCGATCACCGCCCGCGGCACGTTGCGGTCCGGGTCGCGCACTTCCGCCGCGGTCATCGGCAGGTACTGCCAGCCGCTGTAGGCCCACAGCGCCGCCAGCATGGCGAAACCGAAGGCGCTCGCGCTGAACGCCGGGCCCGACGCCTCGGCTTCCGGCATCGCCGCGGCCGCCGCCACGCCCGCGTCCTCCGAGAACAGGAACACGCCGCCGATCAGGCCCACGAGCGCCAGCACCTTGAGCGAGGTCAGGAAGGTCTGCACCCGCCCGCCGAAGGCGACGCCCGCGAGGTTCACCACCGTGAAGATCGCGATCACCGCGATGCCGATCGTCTGGCGCAGGCCGAATTGCCACTCCACGTCCTGGCCGAAGAGCGTGAATGTGCGCTCGATCCACGGCCCCGGCAGCGCCACGATGTCGGAAAGGAAGATCGAGAACGCCGCGCCGTAGGCCGCGAAGCTCGCCGCGCCGACGATGAAGCTCATGCAGACGTAGAGGAATCCCGGCAGGTCGCCGAACGCGGCGCGCACGTACTGGTACTCGCCGCCGGCGCGCGGGATCAGCGTGCCGAGCTCGGCGAAGCACAGCGCGCCCAGGATCGCGACCAGCCCCGCCAGCACCCAGGCGGCCATGACCACGCCCGGCGAGCCGACCGCCTGCGCCATCGGCGCCGACTTGAGGAAGATGCCGGTGCCGATCGTGATGCCGACCACGATCGCGATGCCGTGCGTGAGCGTGAGGTCGCGGCGCAGCTCCGTCATCGCGGGAGCATACCAAAGCCACCCCGGCCGACCCCGCGCGACCTTGGATGCGGCGGTGGCGACCGGGTTTTCCGCTCCGGTATTACCGGGGGGAAATATATTTCTTCGGGGGCGGTGGCACCGTAATAGCGCGCGCCGCGCGGCGGTCTGTCTGCCCGGATTCCGTCTGGAGCGGACGACTTGGCAAGACTGCTGCCCATCGCTGCGACCCTGCTGCTGACCGGCTGCGGCTGGATCGGCCTCGGCTGGGGCGCGGTCACCTTCCCGACCACCGCCGCCGGCGAGCCGGCCAACGTCGTCGCGGGCGAGCGATTCGCCTATGCCACCCGCGGCGCGGACGGCATCGAGATCATCGAGCTCGCCGCGCCCGCCTGGCGCCGGGTGGTCGCGCCCGCCCCGGGCACCACGGCCGACGATCTCGCGCTCGCGGACGGCCTGCTGTTCGTGCTGGACGCGCGCCCGCCCGGCAATCTCTCCGTCTTTTCGCTCGCAAACCCCGAGCTGCCCACGCTGGTGCAGCCGCCGGTGCCGGTGGACGTCGGCCCGTTCTCCGGCGTCTCCGCGGCGAACGGCCTCGTGGTCGTCTCCGGCGGCACTTCGCTGCTCACGCTGCGCCGCTATGCGCTTGACGGCCGCCTGAGCGCGGAATTCGCGAGCGCCGATCTCGGCCGCGGCCAGCCGGACGTGCTCCTGGGCACGGACGGGCGCCACGCCTTCGTCTCGACTCATGACGACGGGCCATTCTTCAGCCTCAGCGTCCTGCGGCTGGACCGCGACGCCCTGTCGATCATGCACATTGCCAGCCTGCCGCTCGCGACCTACGGCTTCACGCCCGGCGGCGCGCGGCCCGCGAATTTCCCGATCGAGATGGCGATCGCGGGCGAGAACCTGCTGGTCGCGAGCGCAGCCGGGCTGCAGCTCATCGACGTCTCCGACCCCGCGCAGCCGCGGCCGCGCGCCACGCTCCAGCCGGGCGCGCTGCCCGTGAACGTGGACGCGCGCGCCGGGCTGGCCGCGGTCGTCGGCAGCGACCCGGATCCCGAACTCGCGCTGGTGGATCTCGCCGATCCCTCGGCGCCGAAACTGCTCCGTTCCATCCGCCTGCCGGAAGGGAGCTACGCGACCGGCGTCGCCATCGCCGGCCGGCAGGCCGTGGTCGCCGCGCATGCGGCGGGCACGCTGGTCTTCAACCTCGACGATCTCACGCAGTAAGGAGTCACCGATGTATCGCAATAACCGCAGGATCCGCTTCGCGGCGCTGGCCGCGATCGCGGCGTTGCCCGTCTCGGCCCTGGCCACGGACCAGGCGACCTACGAAGTCAGCTTCACCCCGGCCTGGACCGCGCAGTCGCATCCGCTCGACTACCCGAAGGCGGGCCTGCTCTCGGCGCCGCATTTCTCGGGCATCATCGGCGCGAGCCATGGCGCCGGCTACCAGCTCTTCTCGACCGGCAAGGCCCCGACCACGGGCATCGAGCGCCTGTCCGAGACCGGCAAGCACGACCCGCTGGACGCGGACATCAAGGCCGCGATTGCGAAGGGCACCGCCGGCATGCTGTTCGAGACCGACGGCATCAAGGACCTGACCAGGCCCGTCAAGTTCACGGTCACCGTGGACGGCAAGCACCCGATGGTTTCCGCGGTCGCGATGATCGCGCCGAGCCCCGACTGGTTTGCCGGTGTCGGCAACGTCAACCTGATGGAAGCCAATGGCTGGGTCGTCAGCAAGACGCTCGAGGTCTATGCCTACGACTCGGGCGGCGACGACGGCACGACGTACGAGGCGGCCGACCGCGACACCAACCCGAAGAAGGCCACGGCGCTCGCGGGTTCCGCGCACTTCGTGCGGGGCGGACGCCGCGTGCCGGTGGCGCGCATCACCTTCACGCGCCAGTAGGATTCGACGGCGCGGAAAATGACGAGGCCGCCCGCGGGCGGCCTCGTCGCTCTGCTGCGCGTGGGTCGTGCCTCGATCAGTGGCCCATGACCCAGGTCACGTGCGTCAGGTGCGTCGTGCCGTCCGGGTCGATGCGGATGAAGGTCTCCTGCTGGCCGCGCCGGCCCAGCGAGCGGCCCCAGCCGATGTCGCCATCGGGCCCGGCCTTGTTGCAGCCCTTGCCCGGGGGTGCGTTGCAGCCGCCGCCGCCACCGCCACCGCCGCCGCCTGAACTGGCGAACGAGTCATACGAGTCCAGGTGCTGGTAGATGATGTCGAGCTGCTGGTAGTCGTGCGCGTTCGGGTATTCGTAGGGCGGGTCCTGGTAGTCCATGCAGGTGAACAGCGACTGGTTGTCGAAGTCCTCGTCCTGGTGATCGAGCCCGAGGTCGTGCCCGAGCTCCTGGCAGGTGACGCTCTGCTTCCAGGCCGGCGTGTTGTAGAACGCCCAGGCGAAGTAGGTGTCGTTGAGCTTGGTGTAGGCGGTCGTGATGTGTCCGTTGGTATCGATCGAAATGCCGGCGACACCGAGCCAGCCGTTCTGGCCGTAGGCCAGGTTGCAGATGCGCACCGTGCCGCTCCCGCCATTGCATCTGCGGCGCGTCTGCGAGTCCGTCTCGCCCTCGACCTGGGTGAAACCGAGCTTCGAAGAGCTCGACCAGTCCGACACCGCCTGGACGACGTAGGGATCCCAGTCGTTGGTGGTGCTGTTGATGAGCGTCAGCGTGAAGGGATTTGCGGTGCGGGCCCAGTGGTAATTGCCCCAGCTGTGGTCCGCGGACGCCACACCCGGAATGAGCGCCACCGACAGCAGGCCCGCGACGGCAAGCGCAATACGCCGATCTGACATGAACGTGTCCTCCCTGGAGAAAGTGGCGGATTTATGCGCCCGCGATCGGGACCTTGTCAATCGCCGCCGCGACATAATCGACGCCGGGCGCCGCCGCCGCGGTGAAGACGGGCGCCGCGGGGTCATCGTCCGGCTCCGCGCATCCGTGGCCAGCGCATTGCAAAATGACCGCGTTTGGGGGCAATGTGGCGCGGGTACCCGATTCCTGGTTCTGCATGGAGACCCGATGAAACAGGCTGCCGCCGCTCTTGTACTGTTGCCGGCGCTGTTCTGCGCGGGAACGGCGGCGCCGGATGCGCCGGCCGGCGACCGGTCCGCCGTCCGCGAGTGGCCCGTCGAATGGGGCGGCCGCTCGCGCGACCCCTACGTCGGTCCCGACGGCAAGGTGTGGTTCGTCGGCCAGGCCGGCAACTACATCGCGTACTTCGACCCGAAGGACGAAAGCTTCCGCCGCTACGAGATCGAGGACGGCACCAACCCTCACAGCCTGATCGTGGATGCCGACGGCTTCGTCTGGTACGCGGGCAACCGCAACGGCCGCATCGGCAAGCTCGACCCGAAGAGCGGCATCGCCGCGATCCACCTCACCGGCGAGGCGCGCGACCCGCACACGATGGTGTTCGACGGCAAGGGCCACATCTGGTTCACCGCGCAGCAGTCGAACCGCGTCGGCCGCCTCGACATGAAGACCGGCGACTACGTGCTGCTCACGCCGTACCCGACCCCCGCCCGCCCCTATGGCATCGTGATCGACGGCGAGGGCTATCCCTGGGTGTCGCTCCTGAACACCAACAAGGTCGTGCGCATCGACCCGGCGACGCTTGCGCTCAAGCACTACGCCAAGGCCACGCCCGACTCGCGCTCGCGCCGCATCGAGGTGACGGCCGACGGCGCCGTCTGGTACGGCGACGAGCCGCGCGGCTTCCTCGGGCGCATCGACCCGAAGACCGGCGCGGTGAAGGAGTACGCCATGCCCGGCGGCGCGGACTCCCGTCCCTATGCGCTCACCCGGGACGGCGCCGGGCGGCTGTGGCTGTCGCAGTCCGGCCCCGACAAGAAGCTGGTCGCCTTCGACCCGGCGCGCGAGCAGTTCGTCTCGGTCAACGAGGTGAGCGGCACGATCCGCCACATGATGTACGACGCGAAGACCGACGCCTTGTGGTTCGGCACCGACGCCAACCAGATCGGCCGCGTCATCACCGGCCGCGCGGTGAAGTGAGCCGGACCACGCTGATGCCGCGTGCGCGCTACTTGGCGCCGTCCGCCGCTTTCGCCGCCCTGCTCCTGTCCGCGCCTGCGCTCCTGGCGCTGCATTTCCGCGACGGTCCGCCGGCGCGCGTGACCGGCGGCTTCGGCGAGGACTCCTGCGCCGCCTGCCACTTCGGCAACGAGCTCAACGAGAGCCGCGGCCAGCTCATGCTCGCCGGATTTCCCGGGCTTTACGAGCCTGGTGCGACCTACGCCCTGGAGCTCGCGCTCGCGCGGCCGGGCATGGCGGTGGCCGGGTTCCAGCTCGCGATCCGCAGCGATCCCGACCGCGCCCAGGCCGGGACGATCGCCATGCCCGAGGCCGAGGCCTCGCACACCGGCGTGGTCACCGAGCGCGGCCTGCAGTTTGCGCAGCATCGCCTCGCGCGATCCGCCCCCGCCGCGGAAGGCATCGTGCGCTGGAAGCTGACCTGGACCGCACCCGAAACCGGCGGGCGCGTCGTGCTGCACGCCGCGGCGGTCGCCGGCGACGGCGACGAGTCGCAGGCCGGCGACCACGTCTACACGCTCGCGGCCGTCAGCACCGCTCTAAAAGGGGACGCATCCCATTAATATTGAATCGCGACCGGTTCCCGTCAGCCGGCCGTTTCACGCATCGCGCGCGGGGTTGGGCGCGCGCCTCAGGTAGCGCCCGCGCGGATCTCCGACGATGCTGCCGTCGCGGTAGATCACTTGACCGCGCAAGTAGGTGCTGCGCACCTTGCCGCGCAATTCGAGTCCCTCGAACGGCGTGTAACCCTGCGCCGACTCGGACTCCGTCCCGCGGACGACAAACGACCGGTCGGGATCGACCAGCACCACGTCCGCGTCGTACCCGGGGGCCAGGTCGCCCTTGGAGGCCAGCCCGAAGCGCCGTGCCGGATTCCGCGAGGTCAGCTCCGCCACCCGGTGCAGCGGCAGGCCGCGCCTCGAGCCTTCGGTCAGCAGGGCCGAGAGCAGGTACTCGGTGCCGCCGAAGCCCGACCTGGCCAGGAACACGTTGTCAGGCTGCTCCGCGCTCAGCTTCAGTTCATGCCGGCAGCAGGCGTGGTCGGATACGACCCAGTCGATTTTGCCCGCGAGCAGCGCCTGCCACAGGTAATCGACGTCTTCGCGCGAGCGGATCGGCGGGTTGACCTTCGCCTGATTTCCCGCGGCAGTGTCGTAGTCCAGCACCAGGTGCCCGATGGTCACTTCCCGCCGGAAGTCGATCTGCGGGAATGCCTCCGCCATCTTCAACGCGGCATCCACCGCCTTGCGCGACGACAGGTGCAGCAGGTTGATGTTGACGCAATCGGTCTCCTGGGCCAGATAGGCGGCGATGCAGATGGCCAGTCCTTCGGAGTGAGGCGGACGCGCGGCGCTGTACGCGCGTAATCCGCTGAGCCGGCCCTCTTCCTGCACCAGCCGCGTGTACGCCGTCATGATCTCCGCGGTTTCGCAATGCAGGCTCAACGAGATCGCCTGGCGCAATTCCGGATACCGCTGCATCGCGTCCTTCACGCCGCGCATGACGAACTCGAAGTGCGCCAGATCGTAGCGCTCGTCGGGGCCGATCATCAGGAAATCACGCTGATTCCCGGAAGCCCCGTGCAGGCCGTAGCCGCCGTAGAACATGAAGATCTTGAAGGACGTGACGCCGAACTGCTCGATGAGCATCGGGATCTCGCCGATCTGGCGGCGATCCATCGGCGCGAGGTGGAACCCGTAGTCCACGTGGAACCGGCCTTCCGCCTGGCCCAGGATTTCCGGGAACAACTCGGCGTACGGCCCGCCCTTGTTCAGGTAGTACTGGCCTGACCGGATGTAATTGAGGCTCGTCGTCACGCCACCCTGCGCGGCCGCGCGGCTTTCGGTGCGCGCATCTTCCGCCAGCGGCGAGTAGATGCCGGTATGCATGTGCGCATCCACCAGTCCCGGAAAGGCCAGCAGCCCGCCGCCGTCGACCACTTTCGTCTCCGGACCCGCCGCCAGGCCCGCGCCAACGGCCACGATCTTCCCGCGCGCCACGAAGAGGTCGCCACGCTCGACCGCCGGCCGGCCGGGGCGGACGATGCGAAGATCGCGGATCAGCAGCTCGCCGGTCGCGCCGTCTGCCATTCCTACGACGCCGGCGGGGGGCACAGGACCTCGAAGTACTCGAGCGTAACCGGCATGTCCGGGGCCGGAACCTTGCCGAGCGGCGCGAGCACGCGCGTGAAGAAGTTCCAGTGCACGCGCCGCCACGCCTCGATCGGCCTGGCTGCCGGTCCCTCGTGCCGGCTGTCCTCCTCGGTCACCTGATCCATCGGCATCACCTTGACCGAAGTCGTGCGCAGGACCGCGGCGGGCTTCCCGGCGCTGTCCATCATGACCCAGATGTCGCCGGCCATGGGAGCCGCCTGGAGACCGTCATCGTAGAGCCACGGACTGGTGCTGGTAATCGTCTTCTCGCGCGCCAGAACGAGCCCGAGCAGCAATTCGATCGTCTCGGGCGTGCTGCCCATGCGTCTGGCGCGCAGCGGCCCGCCGGCCGGCGCACCGAGGCCCTGCGCGCATTCGCGCCAGAATGCGCGCGCATCCTCCGTCACCGGCAGGCCCTCGCCAGCCGCAAGCGGCGGCCAGGCTGCGCAGGCGATGCATGCCGGTGACAGCCATTTCACGATCTTCCGGACCTTCAAGCGATAGGTTCTCCCTTGCCGTTGCGACCTCCGCGCGCCGTTCAGAAGCGGTAGGTCAGGTTCATCCCGTACTGCCGCTTGCGCGCGAGCGGATAGAAGAAGGCACGCTCGAGCGTCGTCGTCCCCGGCACGTTGTTCTGCTCCGGGTTGGCATTGACGTACTCCGGCACGTTCAGGTTCATCTGGTCCACGTACCGCGTGACGCTGGACGGCGTACGGTCGTCGGTGAGGTTCTTCACCCACAATGAGCCGCTCCAGTTCTTGCCATCGAGGCCGAATGCCAGGTTGACGAGTTCCTGGTTGCCCGTGTGCGCGAGGTTGAAGACCTGGTCGTACTTCTTGCTGGTGTAGGACGCATCCGCGCGAACGTACCCCTGCAGGCTGGCGCCGACGTTGAAGCCGAACCTGGCGAATGCGCTCGCCTGGTCGCGCGGCACCCCTGGCGGAGTGAAGCCCTTCAGCGAGGTGTTGCCGAAGAGCTGGCCCGCCTCCGTGTCCACCAGCTCGACGAACTCGGCATCGGTGTAGGCGTAGGAGAAGCCGAGCGTCACCGCGTCGGTGACCCTGGCCTGCACCTCGAGCTCGAGGCCCTGAACTTCGGTTGTGCCGGCATTGATGATGTACGACTGGGTGCCGCCGGTCGGGAAGAAGAAGGTCGTCGTCAGCTGCTGCTTCTTCCAGTCGATGTAGTACGCCGCGGCATTCAGGATCAGCCGCCCGTCCAGCAGCGTGTTCTTGATGCCGATCTCCCAGTTGTCGCTCTCCTCCTCGTCGGCGAACTGGATGTCCGGCGGGAAGCGCGGGTCGGCATTCACGACGCCGGGCTTGTTTCCCTGGGCGAAGCTCAGGTAGAGCATCGTCTCCGGCGTGACGCGGAAACTGGTCGTGACACGCGGCACGAACGACGTGAACGTCTTCTCGATCAGCACCACGGCCGGCGTGGTCTTCAGGTTGCCGACCTTGTCCTCCGCGTAACGTCCTTCGATGCTCAGGTCCCAGCGATCCGTGAAGTCGAAGCCGACCGACCCGAACAGCGCCTGGTTGTCCACCCGCGTCTCGCCGAACCGGATCGTCGGCGCGCTTGCCAGGTAGTGGCGCTCCTCCAGGTCGCGCCGGCTCTGGTAGTAGTACGCCCCCACCAGCCAGCGGACCCGGCGTTCCTCCGCGGATTGCAGGCGCAGCTCGGTGGACCACTCCTGCCGGTCGGTCACCTCGTTGCGCGTCACGCTGCCGGTCCGCACCGGGTCCGTCGCCGTCCGCACGTAGCCCGGCGCGCCCGGCACCGTGGTCGGCGCGATCGCGTGGCCGGCCTGGTAGGTCGAGTCGTAGCCGTACTCGATGTGCGTGTCGAAGTAGCCGGTGTTGGAGATGAGCCGCACCGCGCCGAAGTCCCAGGTCAACTGGGCCGACAGACGGGTCGAGTCGCGGTGGACGCCGTCGTCCCCCTGCAGGTTGCCGCGATCGAGCGTCACGCTGTTCTGCTCGATCACGGCGCCGCAGTAGTACTGCCGCGGCGCATCCAGGTGGCAGTTGTTGGCGAAGCGGTCCTGCAGCGTCACCGCCGCCATGTCGTCGTCGATCTCGGAATACCCGGCTCCGATCAGCGCCGAGAACATGTCGCCGCGGAATTCCAGCGAGGCATTGAAGTCGGTGGACTCCTCGCCGCCCACCTTGCCGCCGTCCAGCGTGTTGTCGTACATGCCGCCAAACGTGTAGTAGCGTCCGTGGAGCATGTAGAACATGCGGTCCTCCGCGATCGGCCCGCGCAGCAGCACGTTCGCCTCGTAGTCGTCATATTCCGCCGCGCGCATGCTCACCTTGTGCTCCGGCGTGTTCGTTCCCTTCTTGGTGACCAGGTTGATCGCGCCCGAGAAGGTGCCGCGACCCAGCAGGGCGGCCTGGGGTCCCTTGATGATCTCGACCCGCTCGACGATGTCGAACGGGAACGCGAGGATGGAATCCGAGAACAGGATGCCGTCCACGAACACCGAGGCGTTGCCCTCGCCCAGGATGTTCGACATGCCGCGGATGACCGGCCGGCCGACGCCGCCCTGGACGCCATAGCGATTGAGACGCTCGAACGAGAATCCGGGCGTCATTCGGGTCAGGTCGTAGACGTCCAGCGAGTGCGTGGCCTCCAGCGCCTCGCTGGTGTATGCGGTGATGGACACGGGCACTTCCTGCAGCCGCTCCTCAACCTTGCGCGCACTGACGTAAACCTCCTCCAGCACGGCCGCGAAAGCGGTGGTCGAGCCCAGAGCCAGACTCACCGCGATCGCGACCTGCATCGACCGCCGACGAATGTTCTTGTCTCTCATCTCAGTCTCCTGTCACTCGCGGTGACTGCTTGAACCCCTATCCCGCTGCTGAACCGAGCCGAGCCTTTCGGCCAGGTCCTCGATCAGCATCCCCTCGTAGTAGTTGCCGGCAGCCGCGGCTGCCTGGTCCAGGAAGCTGCGCATCTCGGCTGCATCGGCCTGGACCTCGCAGCCGGCGAAACGCCCGTTCAGGAAGTGACGGACGTAGCTGACGCGGGCCGCCTGCCGGCCGTTGCGCGCCGCCAGCAGCCAGTAGCGCTCGGCAACGCAGATGTCCGCGGGCGCGTCGTCACGCCGCCGGCTGACCAGCAACCCGTACACGAACTGCGCCTGCCGGTAGCCCGCGTCCGCCGCGGCCTTCATCTCGTCGGCCGCGCGGCCGGTCTGGCCCGCGTAGAACAGCACGCGCGCGAGCTGGTAACGGGCCCTGGCGTCCTCCGGATGCGCCGCGAGCTCTGCCTCGCAGGAGGCGATCGCCCTGGCCAGATCGATGTCGGCCCGCTCGACGCCCGGCGCGGCGCGATCCGGGTCTTCCGGATTCGACGCCAGCCGGTCGCATTCGGTGGATGGCGCACCGCCCGGGGCCGGCGACAGCAGCAGGAATCCGAGCACCATCGGGGCAATGTGCGTCATGGGATCACCAGCAGGCGGGCGCCCGCGGCCCTTCGCCGCGGTATGCTTCCAGTTCGGGCGGCAGTACGGGATCGAACTCCGGCCACCAGCGGAACTTGCGTTCCGGCTCGACGTAATCGGTCGCCAGCACGCCGCCCTTGGTGCGGAACAGGTACAGATTCCCGGTTCGCGTCCCGTAGGGGCCGTGCGGCTTGGAGGGCGGGCGCCAGAAGTAGGCGCCGGGGCGCATGACGCCGCGATTGCCGTGCACCTCGCCGCTGATGAGGTACATCTCTTCCACCGTCGGATGGATCTCCGCGCGCTCGGCCCAGCGCATCGGCAGCGTGCCCAGGATCCAGGTGGTGTCCCGCGTTTCCGGGTCCATGTACAGCAGCTTCCGTCCGGCACCCGGAGGGAACTCCGGATGGAAGTTCCCCGTGTACGGCACGACGAAGCTGTCCTGGTGGCGCACCAGCCGGCGTTCGTCGTAGCCGGTTCCAGCCGCAGCCGCCGCCGGCAGGCCCGAGAAGAACTCGATCACGACCGCGCCGGCGGCGCTCGCCCGCGGGCCCGGATCGAAGCCCGCGGGCAGGTGCGCATAGGACATCGGCGCGTAGTCGAACTCGCCCAGCTGCAGCGTGCCTTCGAGCACCAGGAACTCATCGTCGACCGCGAGCGCGCCGGCCGCGGCGCGCCACCCGGGCGGATATTTCACCAGCAGGCTGCACGCCCCGCTTTCCCGGTCGGCGCTCAGCTGCTTGAACTGCACGCCGGGACGCATGCCACCCAGGTCCCCCGACTGCCACGGGAGATTCTGGGACTGGATGAACTCGATCCATGGACGGCTCAAGGCTTCGCTCCCTTGCTCAGCTTGCTGCCCGGCGTGCCGCGCAACGGGCGGCGAGGATCAGCGTCCTCCGCCAGCACCCGCAGCAGCCTTGCAATGGATTCCTCCAGCAGCGCACGAGTGAGGCGCCGGTGATCGGGGTCGTCGGCGAGCGCCTCGAGCCCGGCGGCGTCAAGCGCGCCTGACCGCTCGAGCGCGGACTGCAGCGCGATCCGCTGCGCCCGCTCCACGTGCAGCTGCGAGGCGAGTTCGAACACCAGACCGGCCAGCTGGCGGCGATCCGGCGCGGCATCGGGTCGGTTCATGCGGGCTTCTCCGCGCCGAGCACGGCCCAGGGGAAATGCCACTCGCGCCGCGCCGGCCAGTGCAGACGTTCGAGCAGCCCTCGCCCGCGCTCGTCGAACGCGCGCCAGGACGCATCGCGCAACCCGGCGGCCCGGGCCATGCCGCAGACGTCTGCCGCCAGCATCGGCGCCAGATAGGGCTCGTTGTTGCGCACGCTGTGCTCCCGCATGGCGAGGTCGCGGAACGCATCGCCGGTGTACTGGAAGTCGAGGAATCGCAGCAGTCCACCCGGCGCCAGCAGCCTGGCCGCCTCCCGGAACAGCCGCGGCAACACGGCCCGCGGGAGCTCGTGCAGCAGCATCGTGGACGTCACCAGGTCCGCGCACCCCGACGGCAGGCCGGTCTTCGTGCAGTCGGCCTGCCGGAACGTGATGCGCAGGCCACGCTCGTTCGCGCGCCGCAAGGCGAGGCGCAGGCAGGGAGCCGCCAGGTCGACGCCGATCACCTCGGCCCCGGGGAAACGCTGGCGCAGCGGGAACGTGGACTTGCCGAAGCCGCAGCCGAGATCCACGATCCGGCGGTAGTCGCGCGCCGGGACCGCACTCGACGTGAACAGCCGGTGGAATTCGTAGTCGTCGTTCTCGCCGAGCATCACCAGCCTGGCGCCCAGCTCGTAGACGCGCGCCGCATGATCGCTGGACCAGACACCGCCGGGCTGCAGGTGGATGTCCCAGTCGGTGTACCAGCGCGGCAGTTTCAGCTTCGGGTCGAGCACCAGGGTGGACGGGCCCGGCGGCGGTTCCGGCAGCGGCGCCTCGTGCTCCACCGCCTCGCTGACGGCATGCCACAGCAGTTGCTGCGAGCCGCGCTCCAGCCAGGCAAACGGGCCGTAGCCCGGCAGCGCATGCACGACCCGGCTGGCATTCGCGATGGTCGACCGGCGGCGGCCGGGGACGGCGTCGTAATCCGCGCGCAGCCGCGGATAGACGCTGGCAGCCCATTGCCGCCGCAGCGAAAGCGCGAAGTCGAGCCTGGCCTGGTCCGCAATGGGTCGAGTCATCTCAGGCCGCCATCAGTTCGATCAGCTCGCCGGTTGCGCCGCGTATCGTGACCGCCGCCGCACGCGCGCCCGGGAACAACGCCGGCACGGACCAATCGGCGGCGGCGTCGCGGCCGCCGCCGGAAGTCGCGAAGCTCACCATGGCCATGCCCGGCGGCAGCCGGTCCCGCGCGCAGGCGCGGTGCCTGGCCTGGGCGGGGTACTGGTCCAGCTCGATCAGCGTTCCGCAGCCGAGCTTCACCAGTCCGTGGGCATATTCGGTGTCCTCGGGCAGCCGGTTCAGCAGCGAAATCACGCGCACCCGCGTCGACACGGGCGGATCCACCTCGTTGCGGAAGCGCTGGTAGGCGCCGAACATCGCGTCGAGATCCGGCCCGCCGGCCACCACGATGAAGATGCGGCCGACGAAGGACCGGGCGGCGGCGAGGTCGAGGCCGCTGCCCGGACCGACCTGGGTGAAGTACAGGCATTCGCCGGCCGGCCCGAGTACCTGCATGGCGCGGATCATCGGGAATCGTTGCAGGCTCGTCGGCGGGCCGATGACCCGGAACGGCGATCCGTCGAATGTCGACGCCAGCGCCTCGACGTCCTGCACCACGAACTCCGCCACGTTCCAGCCGAACGTGGTCAGAGCGCGCCAGCCGCCGGCCTGCCTGTCCTGCACGAAGCGCAGGTAGGTCTCCTCGCCGCTCAGCGGTCCCAGCGTCAGGTACGGTGCGCCGGCCATCGCGGACGCGCCCCAGGCACGCGCGATCTCCACCGGGACAACGCCGCGTTCCAGCACCCGGTAGCCGAGCCACCGGCCGTATGCCGCTTCGACCGCGTCGAGATCCGGCACGCAGCTGGTCACGCCCCGGATGCATTCGAGCCGCAGCGATTCGCCACGCTCAGCCATGACCGGCTCCCGGCGACGTCGTCGGCCGAATGGCCGCCTCGACCTCGATCACGCAGCGGCGATAGCTGCCGAGCCCGGCCGCGACCACGATCAGCGCCAGGGTCCCGATCACGGCCGCCTGGATGGTCATGGCATAGCGGATATCCGCCGGGTCGCCGAACAGGTCGGTCATCAGTCCGACCGGCAGCGGACCGAGCAGCTGCCCGGAGATGCCGATCGCCAGGTAGTAGATCGCCGTCGCCTGCGACTTGATCTGCCCGGGGGCGATCAGCGTCAGCGTGGCCGGCCCCGCGGCCGCCGCCATGGCCTGGCCGACGAAAGCGAACATGAGCGCGGCGATCGCGAGTTCGGCGGACGGCATCACGGGATACAGCGCAAAGCCCGGCGCGCCGATCGCCAGTCCGGTCCACAGCGCCTTCAGCGTCGCGTGTTTCTGCCCCGCCGCGATCCAGGCATTCGTGATGCGCACGCCGAGCAGCGTGCCCGCCGTGCCGCCGGCGAGGAACAGCAGCCCGGTTGCGATGCCGACATCGCGCACGTTCCACTGCCACACCCGCTCGAACAGCGCGACATTCCAGAACACCAGCGATCCCATGGTCACGACCGCGGCCGACCCGACGAACAGCGTCCCGAATGCGCGCCAGCGCCGCGCGATGTACGCCAGCGCCTCCTTCAGCGACGCATGACCGGCGCGGTCCGCATTGAGCCCCGACACGACCTGGTCCTGACGCGCGGGCTCGCGGATCGTGTACATCATCAGCGCGAGCGCGAAGCCCGGCAATCCGATGACGAGGAAGCTCATCTGCCAGGTCGCCAGCGTGCCGACGCCCGGCAGCTGCAGCGGCGGCAGGGTGCCGATCCAGTGCACCACCGGCCCGCCAAAGAGGAAGGCCGCGCCCGCGCCGAGAAAGGTGCCGGCCATGAACAGGCTCAACGCGCGGTTGCGCTTCGAGCGCGGGAAGTAGTCGCTGATCAGCGAGATGCTGCACGGCGCAACCGTCGCCTCGCCGAGCCCGACGCCGAGGCGCGCGGCGAACAGCGGCCAGAATCCGCGCACCAGCCCGGCCGCGGCGGTCATCGCGCACCAGATGCTGATGCCGATGCTGAGGATGGCGCGCCGGCTGCGCCGGTCGGCGAGCCAGCCGATCGGAATGCCGACGAACACGTAGAAAATCCCGAATGCGGGTCCGAGCAGCAGGCCGACCTGGAAATCGCTCAGGCCCAGGTCGGTCTTGATGGGCTGGATCAGCAGGCTCGGCAGGAAGCGGTCGATGTACGAGACGATCTGCGTCAGCGTCAGCAGACCCGCCACGTACCACGCATAGCGGCGGGACGAGTTCGCGAACTCCTCCACCGGCATGGCAAACGTTGCCGCCAGAGCGTTGCTGGCCACGGCTTGCCGCCCCCCTGTCGTCGTATGCCAGCCGATTGTCCGCCCGGCGCACCCGGACACCAACGAATTGATTTGGCCACAACTGTGACTTGTTGTAACAATACGGCATGATCCGCCTGCCCTCGATGCAGACCCTGCGGGCTTTCGAGGCCGCGGCCCGCCTGCAGAGTTATACGGCCGCAGCCGAGGAATTGGGGGTCACGCACGGCGCCATCAGCCACCGGATCCGCGCCCTCGAGCGGCGCATGGGCATGACTCTGTTTCACAGGAGCGGACGGGCGATGGTGCCCGCGCGCGAGGCGGTCACCCTGCTCGCGCAGGTGCGCGAGGCGCTCGCGGTGCTGCGGCGCGCGATCCCGGATCGCTCGCGCAGCACGCCGGGCCGGCTGGTGATCAGCGTGCACCCGTCACTGGCCACGCGCTGGCTGATCCCGCGCCTGGCGCGCTTCCTGCGCGCCAATCCGGAATGCGCGGTCGAGGTGCGCTCCACGGCCGATCTCGGCGCGTTCCTCACGCACGGCATCGACGTTTCGTTCCGCTACGGCGCCGGCGACTGGCCCGGCGCGACCAGCGAACGCCTGGCCGGCGAAATACTGTTCCCGGTCTGCACACCGGCCTATCGCGACGAGCACCGTCTGGCGCAGCCGGCCGACCTCGCGCGCTGCACGCTGCTGCGGCACGCCTGGCAGCCCTGGTCACCATGGCTGCGTGCCGCGCGCTTGCGCATCCGCGAGCCGTCCGGAAAGCTCAGCCTGTCGGATTCGGGGCTGGTGCTGGAAGCGGCGATCGCGGGCCAGGGAGTCGCGCTCACGCGCAGCCTGTTCGCGATCGGCGACCTCGAGGCGGGCCGGCTGGTGCGACCGTTCGAACTGTCGGTGCCCGACAGCTACGGCTACTACCTGACCTGGCACGCGGGCGCACCGCTCAGCCGCGAAGGCGAATCGTTCCGCGATTGGTTACGCTCGGAGCTCGCGGCGGTGGCGCCGCCGGCCGCCGCGCCGCGCGCACGGCGGGAATCCCGCGCAACGCGCGGCCGCCGGCGGCGCTGAGCGTCGCCGCGAACCGGCTGCAGCTGCAGGTGGAGACATGAAGGCCAGAGGTTTCAGGCTGCTGCGCGATCTCGCGGTGTTGTTGCTCGGCACGCTGACATTGCTTTTCTTCCTGCTGCGTCTCGCCGGCGATCCGGCGCTGGTGCTCGCTGGGCCGGAAGCGACCGACGAGCAGCTGTCGGCGATCCGCGCCGAGTACGGCCTGGACCGGAGCCTGCCGCGCCAGTACTTCTCCTATCTCGGCAACCTGCTGCGCCTCGATTTCGGCCGCTCGCTCGCCGACGGCAGTCCTGCCCTCGCCAGGGTCCTCGCCGCTTACCCGACCAGCCTGTTGCTGGCCGGGCTGGCGATGGCGGCGACCCTCCTGATCTCGGTGCCGACCGGCGCATGGCTCGGCGCCAGGCGCAACGGCGCGGCCAGGCGCGCGGTCCGCTGGCTGCTGTTCGTGCTCCAGGGCGTCCCGGGATTCGTCACGGCGCTGCTGCTGGTGCAGGTATTCGCGATCGAACTGGTCTGGCTGCCCGCCATCGGCTTCGGCGGGGTGCAGGCCATGGTGCTGCCGACGCTCTCGGTCGCGGCTTTCCTCGCACCGAAGCTGACGCGGCTGATCGAGGCCAACGTTGCGGCGGCCTTGCTGTCGCCCTACGTGCGCACCGCGCGCGCGATCGGGGCCTCGGAACGCGAGATCCTGTGGCGGCACGCGTTGCCGAACGCGCTGCTCGGGGCGACCGCGCTGGTCGGCACGCAGTTCGCCTTCCTGATGGCCGGGCTGGTCATCATCGAATCGATATTCGCCTGGCCGGGCATCGGCTGGCTGCTGGTGCAATCGACGGCCAGTCTCGACTTCCCGGTGGTCCAGGCGATCACGCTGACCGTGGTGATCACCGTGTTCGCGGTCAACACGCTCGTGGATGCGCTCCAGCACCGCATCGATCCACGCCTGCGTCATCGCGAGTCGCTGGCGGGAGAGACCACGGCGTGACCGTCATCGTCGCCCGGCCCGCCGACTCGTTGGCCACGCGCTACCTGGCACGCTGGGAGCTGCTGACCGGCGGACTGCTGCTGGCGCTCATCGGCCTGCTGGTTGCGCTCGGACCATCGCTCGCTGGCCACGATCCGGCTTTCGTGGACCTGCGCGGGCGCCTGCTGCCGCCGAACTCGCCCCCGCACCTGCTGGGCACCGACCAGCTCGGCCGCGACCTGTTCGCGCGGCTGCTGCACGGATTGCGCTGGTCGCTGGCGGCGGCCACCGGTGCAACGCTGCTCGCCTTCACCACCGGCACGCTGCTCGGGCTGCTTGCCGCCCGTCGTCACTCGCTGCTGGCCACGCTGATACGGCAGGTGACCAACTTCGCGCAGTCGTTCCCGGTCCTCGTGCTGGCGATCTGCCTGGTGGCGATCGTGGGCAACAGCCTGGTCACGGTGGTGCTGGTGCTCGGGCTGGTGACCTGGCCCGTGTTCTGCCGCGTCGTGCAGGCCGAGGCCGCGAGCCTGTTCGCGCGCGAGTACGTGCTGGCGGCGGAAATGCTGCAGATGAGCCGCCTGCGCCTGTATTTCCGGCACGTCCTGCCCGGGCTGCTGCCGAGCCTGTCCGTGCTGCTGGCCTTCCACTTCGCGGACATGCTGATTGCGGAAAGCGCGCTCTCGTTCCTCGGCATCGGTGCGCCGCTCGGGGCCGCGACCTGGGGCAACATGCTGCAGGAAAGCCGCGCCTACCTGCTGAGCGCGCCGTGGCTGCTGCTCGTGCCTGCGGCCGCGATCGTGACGCTCGTGATCACCGCCAACCTGCTGGGCGACGGCCTGCGCCGTCACCTCGAGTGATGCATCGCGTGACGCTGGCGACCGCAGGCGCGGCGGCGGCACCCGTCCTCGAGGTGGACGGCCTGACGGTCCGCGCCGGAACCGGCCGCGGCGCCACGACGCTGGTCGGGGACCTCTCGTTCACGATCGCGACCGGCGAAGTGCTCGGGATCGTCGGCGAATCGGGTTCCGGCAAGTCCATGACGGCCGCGGCCATCGGCGGGCTGCTCCCGGCCGAAGTGCATATCGGCGCCGGACGCATCGTGCTGGAGGGCCGCGAGATACAGGCGCTGTCGGCGGCGCAACGCCGGGCGCTCGATGGCAGCCGGATCGGCATGGTGTTCCAGGATCCCCTGTCGTCATTCAATCCGGTGCGCACCGTGGGATCCATCCTCGTGGAGTCCGCCGCGCGCCATCAGGGACTGACGTCCGGCGAAGCCCGCCGCCGCGCGATCCAGGCGCTGGCCGGCGTGCGCCTGCCGCGTCCTGAACAGCTGATCGACGCCTACCCCCACCAGCTCTCCGGCGGACAGCGACAGCGGGCCATGATTGCGCTGGCGTTGCTGAATGGCCCTCCGCTGGTGATCGCCGACGAGCCGACCACGGCGCTGGATGCGACGGTGCAGTTGCAGGTGCTCGCGCTGCTCAAGCGCGGCGCCGGGTCACGCGCGGTGCTCCTCATCACGCACGACCTCGCGGTGGCCGCGGCGACCTGCGACCGCATCCTCGTCATGCAGCGGGGACGGTCGGTCGAGCACGGACCCGCCGCGCGCGTCCTCGACCTGCCGGCCCATGGCTATACTCGCGCACTGCTGGACGCCGCCCGCCGGCCCGCGGCGGCCGTCGAACCGGCGCGGGGAGCGCCATGAACGGCGAGCCACTGCTCGAGGTGCGCGCACTGTCGGTGACCTTGCGCTCGCGCGGACGCGTCGTGCACGCGGTCCGCGACTGCAGCTTCCGGTTGCACGGCGGCGAAGTCCTGGCGCTGGTCGGCGAGTCCGGCTCCGGCAAGACCACGCTCGCCCGCGCCATCGCGGGCGTGGTGCTGCCGCGCTCGGGCACGATCCGCTTCCGGGGCCGTGACCTGGGCGCGCTCGCGCGCGCCGACGCCCGTCCGCTGCGCCGCCGCATCCAGATGGTGTTCCAGGATCCGGACGCCAGCCTCAATCCCGCGCATCGCGTCGGCGGCATCCTCGCCGAGCCGCTCCAGGTGATCCGGTACGGAGACCGCGCGGCGATCGCGGCCCGCATCCGCGAGCTGCTCGCCATGGTGCGGCTCGATGCGGCGCTGCTCGACAAGAGACCGCGCCAGCTGTCGGGCGGCGAAAAGCAGCGCGTCGCCATCGCCCGCGCGCTCGCCATGGAGCCGGAGCTGCTGGTCGCGGACGAACCGCTGTCGTCGCTCGACGTGTCGACGCAGGCGGCGATCGCGGCGCTGTTTCGCAGTCTCCAGCAGCGGCTGCGCCTCGGGCTGCTGTTCATCTCGCACGATCTTGCCGCCGTGCGCCAGCTCGCGGACCGCGTCGCGGTCCTCTACGGCGGCGAGATCGTCGAGTCCGGCCCGGCGGGGCGCGTGCTCGATGCGCCGGCGCATCCGTACACGCGGCTGCTGCTGGCGGCGATGCCGGACCTGGAGCATCGGCGCCTGGACCTGCCGCTGGCGGATGCGATCGACAGGCTGGAGGAACTGCCGGACCTGCCGCAAGCCTGCCACTACCGGCCGAGGTGCCTCGACCGGGCGGCTGTCTGCGACGCGCGGGCGGAGCTGGCGGCGGTTGGCGCCGACCGCGCTCATCTGGCACGTTGTCACTTCCGCGACGGCCCGCCGGCCGCCGCGCCGGGATGAACGGGGAAGACGATGAACGTCCGCGACATCACGCATGCCCTGCTACCGCGGCTCACGCCCGACGAGCGCAGCCGCCAGCGCAACGTGGTCGCGCTGCGGCGGCTGCTGAACATGCACGTCCGCCCGCGCAACGAAACGCTGTACGAAACGGAGGGATTGCCGGCCTGGCGCGCCACGCACGGCCGGGAACCGCAGTCGGCCACCGAAGTCGAGCAGGCGCTCAACCAGTCCACGGGCTATCGTCTCTGGAGCGCGATGAACCGCTCCGCGCAGGAGATGATCTGGGTCGCGGCGGGCGAACCGATCCTGCGCGAGTCCGCGCGGCTGGAGGACGAGGCCGCGCGGCTCGCCAGCGGTCGCGGGCGGCGCGGTGCGCTGCACCTGGACCCGGCATTCGTGCCGCCTGCCGAAGTCGCCGCCGTCGACATTCACCTGCAGCCCGGCGGTTACGCGCTCGACCGCGGCCCGCGCGACGTCCTGGCCGGGGCGCTCTACGAGAACGGCGGCAACATCTATTCCTTCGGCCAGGGCGTCGGCCGCACCGACAGCAAGGCGGGCGCAGTGATCCGCTACCTCGAGCAGCGGCGGCCCGGCTGGCATCCGCGCCGCATGCTCGAGATCGGCTGCTCCGCCGGCGCGGCCGCCTGTGGCTACGCGGCGCATTATCCGGAGACCTTGGTGCACGCCGTCGACATCGGCGCCGGCATGCTGCGTTACGCGCACGCGCGGGCCGAGGCGCTCGGCGTGCGCGTCGAGTTCCACCAGATGGGCGCGGGCTCGCTGGCATTCCCGGACGGCCACTTCGATCTGGTCGTGTCGAACAACCTGCTGCACGAGATCGGCCGCGACACCCGGCGCGCCATGATGCGCGAGGCGCACCGCGTGACCGCCCCGGGCGGCATCGTGGTCCACCAGGACGTGCCGATTCGCGCCGCGCCGACGCTGATCGCCCGGGTGGAACGCGGCTGGGACGAGAAATTCAACGGCGAGATCTTCTGGAACGTGTATGCGGGCGACGACCTGAAGTCGGACATGGCGGCCGCGGGATTCGCCGCCGCGTCGATCGCCGAAACCAGGATCGAGAAGGTCGCGGGCGCCGGCGGCTGGTACCTGCTGGCCGCCGAAAAGCCGCATTGACCGGCCGGGGAATCTGCGGATGAAGCGCCTGCTGCCACTGCTGCTGGCGGCGGTCGCGTGGCAGGCGGCGGCGGAGCCGGCGGGCACCTTGCGCGTCGGCCTGAACGGATTCCCCGCCAGTCTCGGCAATCCGTTCAAGGGCAATGGCCGGCCCGGCACGCTGGTCTGGTACGCACTGTTCGACGGCCTGACCCAGCTCGACGAGGACGGCCGGCTGAGCCCGGCGCTGGCGCTCTCCTGGGAGATGACGGAGCCCACCCGCTGGCAGTTCCGGCTGCGCCCCGGCGTCCGCTACGCGAACGGCCGGCCGTTCGACGCCGCATCCGCGGCCGCCGTGATCGGCTGGCTGATCTCCGACGCCGGCCGCTCCACGGTGATCGGCAACGAGCTGCGCGGCGTCGCCGCGGCGCGGGCGATCGCGCCGCTCCTGCTCGAAATCACGACCCGGGCGCCTGATCCCATCCTGCCCAAGCGGATGGTCGGCGCACTGATGGTCGAGCCCGAGAGCTGGGCGCATCTCGGTCCCGAGGGCTTCGGACGGCAGCCCGTGGGCACGGGTCCGTATCTGCTGGAACGATGGGACCAGCGCCGGCGGCGGGCGTACGCCAGGCTGAACCCGCACCGCTGGCGGCCGGCCACTTTCGCGCGTCTCGAGTTCGTGGAGCTGCCGGACGCCGCGGTCCGCACGCAGGCCCTGCTGTCGCGCGACGTCGACATCTCGACCGTCGAGATCGAGGAACTCGACCGCCTGACGGATCGCGGGTATCCCGCAGTCGTCGCGCCCTCGATGTCGGTCATGTCGGTCGTGTTCATCACCGAACGCGAGGGAACCGCGCCGCTCAAGGATCGTCGCGTGCGCCAGGCGCTGAACTACGCCGTGGACCGGGAAACGATCGCGCGCACGTTGCTGCGCGGACTGGGACGCCCGGCCGGGCAGCCGGCGCCCTCGGTCAGCTTCGGCCACGATCCATCGCTCGCGCCCTACCCCTTCGATCCGGCGCGGGCGCGTCGCCTGCTCGCAGAGGCGGGGTACCCCGGCGGATTCCCGATGACGATCGAGATCCTGATGAATGCATTTCCGGCGGACGGGCTCATCTATCAGTCGGTCGCGCATTACCTGCGCCAGGTCGGCATCGATGTCACGCTGCGCGTGATCACGTTCCCGCAGTACCTGCGCAATCTCCAGCGCAACGGCTTCGCCGGCGACGCCTTCGGCTCGATGTGGAACAGCGCGCCGTACAACGATGCGACGCGACCGATGGAATCGGTGTCCTGTCGCCGCCCGAAGCCGTTCTTCTGCGACCGCGGGCTGGCGCAGCAGCTGGAGGAAGCCATGCGGATCCTGCCGGAGGACGAGCGCCAGGACGCCATGCGCCGCGTAGGCCGCGCCTATCACGAGGCGGCGCCCGCGCTGTTCCTCGTCGAGCAATTCGACCTGTACTCGCACCAGCCGGAACTGACCGGCGTGCGGGTGCGCAACCGGGTCCCCGTGTACGAGGCCATCGCGGCCCGCGCGCGGCCACCGGACACCTGAGGAGTGCCGAATCGTGAAACCGTCGGAAGCCATCCAGGAACTGGTCGGGCTCGGCCGCGGCGAACGCCGCTACAGCCTGCACAACCGCGAAACGGAAGAGGTCCTGAACATCGCGATGGCGACGCTGGTCGAATTGTCGGTCGCGCTCGACCGCATCGACCGGCTGGAACGCGTGGTCGCCGAGCGCACCGGACTGCCGCTGGAACGGCTGCGCGCCACCGATTATCCGGAAGGCGAGGCCGCGCGGGAACGCCAGGAAGCGGCCGAAGCGCTGTTTGCGCGGGCGCTGCGCATCCGACTCGACCCGCGCGCGAACGCCGTCATCGCCGCGCCGGCTCCGGCACGGGAGGAGTGACGCTGCGCGCCTCGTCGTAGCGCCGCCGCCATCCGCGGATGGCGGGCTCCCCCGGTTCCAGCCAGTCCTGCCTGCCGGCCAGGTCCAGCAGACGCGCGGCCAGGCAGCTGTTCGACGAGATCGCAGGCATGCCGGCCGACGACGCGGCGAGTGCCGCGAGGCTCGGCATGCCCGTTCCGGACAGCAGCAGCGCCTCGGCGCCGTCGCGCCGGAGGCCGGCGATCGCCTCCGCGACGCGATCGCCGGTCAGTTCGTAGATCGTGCGCGTGTCGGCGCCGCGCGTGGCGACCCGCGCCGTGTGGAGCACCTTGATGCCCGCGGCCGACCAGTAGCGGCGCGCCGCCTCGACGATCGCCGGCGGGTACGGGGCGACCAGCGCGATGCGCCGCGCACCGAGCCGTTCGAGACCCCAGACGATCGCGCGCGCCGCGGTCTCCACCGGGTACCCGCGCCGCCGCGCGGCCTCATCGGTGATCCGCCGTTCGGCTTCCGGACCCGCCAGGTAGGAAGAGCCCGTGCAGGCGAAACCGAAGGCATCCGGGCGCAGGGCGTCGTAGGTCGCGAGCCAGTCGTCGAGCCGGTCGAGGTAGTCGCGCAGCCGTTGTTCCGGCTCCGCCGCCCGGCTCGTCATGCGCGCGACGTGCAGGGTGCAGGCGCGCGGCAGCAGGATGCCGAACTCGGCCTCGACCGTCGGGTTCGCCTGCGGCGTGCCGACGCCGATGCGCCCGGCGGCACCGTACTCCGACGGGGCCCGCTCCGTCACGGCTGCGCGGCTGCGCGCCGCAGCCCCTCGATCATCGAAGTCCGCAGCAGGTAGGCGCGGGCCCGCGTGGGATCGGCGGCGATGCGCTGCATCTCGGCGAACAACTCGCGCCGCCGGGCCGGGTCGCGCTCCTGCATGCGCGCCCGGTTGCGGTCCGCCTGGCTCAATATTTCGTCAGCCGCGACCGGCCGCCGCTGCCGCGTATACCGGTCGAGGCGCGCCGGGTCCGCTTCCGGCCATCCGTCGCGGATGTGTCCGGTCAGGTTGAACGCGTCGTGGATGCCCCCGTTCATGCCCATGCCCCCGCTCGGGCTGTTGACGTGCGCGGCATCCCCCGCGAGCAGCACCCGTCCCACGCGGTAGTCCGCGGCGATCCGCATGTGCACCCGATAAGGGCGGATTTCCGTCACCTCGTACGGTGACGACTTCGGGACGATGCGCTGCAGCTTGCGCTCGATGCTCTCGGGGCGGATCGCGTCGTCGATGGACTCATTCTCGTCCGGATACAGGCTGCAACGCCAGAGCGACGGCAGCCGAAGCAGGCTGAAAGTGCCCTCGCGCGTCCAGACGTAGTTCACGTTCGAGAGTCCCGGCAGGTGGTCCTGGAACGGGAACGCGGTGGTCGCGAGGATCGTGGTCTCGGGATAGGTCTTGCCGGCGAACTCGACGCCCATCGCGTCCCGCGACACGCTGCGCGCGCCGTCGGCCGCAATCACCAGCCGCCCGTCGAACTGCCGCGTGCCGTCCGCCGTGACGGCCTCGACCTGCACGCCACCGGCGTCCTGTCGCAGACCCGTGACGCGCGTGCCCCAGGCGAACGTCACGTGATCGGCGCGCGCGAGGCGCTCCGCGAGCAGCTCGCAGAGCCTGAACTGTTCGCATTGCAGGCGGTAGGGGTGGCGCGTGTCGCCCGCGAGCACGGCCAGGTCGAACTCCACGTGCTCATGCGTCTCGTGGATCCGCAGCTGCCAGCTGGGGCACTTGCGCCCGAGGGCGATCAGGGGCGCGGCCAGGCCGTACTCATCGAGCATGTCGAGCGTCGGCGGATGAAAGGTGGAGGCGCGCAAGTCGCGCTGCGTGCCCCCGGCAGCCTCGATGACCGTGCACGGAATGCCGAAGCCGTCGAGCCGCAATGCCGTGACCAGGCCGACCGGACCCGCCCCGACGATGACCACCTGCGCGTCCTGATGAGCCACGGCGCGGACACCTCGATGCCGCCGCGACGACCACCGCGCGACCGGCTTCGCGGCCACCCTACCTTCGACCGCCGCGCTTGGCTAGACTGCGGGCGGGCACGTCCGGTCACGAGGCCCGTATGTCCGCCGTCGCCGATGTCCGCAATCGTCCCCGCGTCGCCGCGCGCGTGCACGGCGTGATCGCGGGCGCGGCGGTCGCCGCCCGCCCCGGGGCCACGGAACTGCCGGTCGTCAATCCCGCCAACGAGGAACAGCTCGGCGTATTGCAGGAAGCGGACGCCGCGGAGGTGGATGCCGCGGTGCGCGCCGCACGCGAGGCCTTCGACCGGGGACCGTGGCCGCGGTTGCCGGTGGATGCGCGCAAGGACGTGCTCTACCGCATCCGCGACACGCTCCGCGAGCACGCCGAGGAGCTCGCCTGGCTCGAGTGCCTGAACGCCGGCCTGCCGATTGCGCGCGTCCGCGAGCAGCTCGGCCGCGCCGCGCGCAACTTCGAGTTCTTCGCGGAAGTGGCGAGCACGCTCGCGGGCCAGACGTTTGCCAACGATCCCGGGCGGCTGACCATCGTCACGCGCGAGCCGCGCGGCGTCGGCGCGCTCATCGCTCCGTGGAATGCGCCGCTCGCGCTCGCCTCCATGCGCGTCGCCACCTGCATCGCCTTCGGCAACACCTGCGTGCTGAAGCCCTCCGAGCACACGCCGCTGTCGATGCTGCGGATGGTGGAGCTGTTCCACGAGGCCGGGCTGCCGCCGGGCGTCGTGAACCTGGTCAATGGCCGCGGCCCGGTGACGGGCAGCGCGCTGGTCGAGCATCCCGGCATCGACATGGTTGCGTTCACCGGCGGCACGCAGACCGGGCAGTCGATCATGGCCGCCGCCGGGCGGCGGCTGAAGCCGTGCATCCTCGAGCTCGGCGGCAAATCGGCGAACATCATCCACGTCTCGGCGGACTTCGAGCGCGCGCTGGACGGCGCGCTGGCGTCCATCTATTCCAACAACGGCCAGCAATGCCTGGCCGGCTCGCGCATCCTGGTGCAGCGCCCGATCGCGGAGCGCTTCATCGCGGCGTTCGTCGAGCGCGCGCGGCGCATCCGCATCGGCGACCCGATGCAGCCGGAGACGGAGCTCGGTCCGCTCTGCTTCCGGGAGCACCTCGAGCGCGTGCTGTCCTACGTGGACGTCGCGAGGTCGGAGGGGGCGCGGCTGCTGACGGGCGGGCGCCGGGCAGCCGGCTTCGACCGCGGCTACTACATGGAACCGACCGCGGTGCTCGCGCCATCCAACGCCTCGCGCGTCTGCCAGGAAGAGATCTTCGGCCCGTTTGCCACGATTCTCGAGTACGACACGCCCGAGGAGGCGATTGCGATCGCGAACGACTCGGCTTACGGCCTGGTCGCCTACGTGTGGGCCGGCGATCTCGACGTCGTGGCGCGCTGTTCACGTGACATCCGCGCGGGCACCATCTGGGTCAACACGCCGATGATCCGCGACCTGCGCGCGCCTTTCGGCGGCTTCAAGCAGTCCGGCATCGGCCGCGACGGCGCCACGTCCAGTGCGGAGTTCTTCACCGAACTCAAGACGACGATGATCCCGATCGGCTCGCCGCCGCTGCCCGGCCTGGGACGCAGCGGCGAACCGCAACGCTAGGAGGCGACGATGACCAGACTGACCAGGCGTCAGGCACTGCAGGCGGGACTGCTCGGCGCCGCCTGCGCGGCCGCGCCGGGGCCCGCCGCCGCGGGCCGCGACCGTCCGGTTCCGGCCGATCTCAGCTTCCTGCGCGACTCGCCGCTGATGGACGGGGACCGGGCACGCTTCTTCATGCGGCAGGAAGGGATGGACGCGCTGGTCGTCGCGCAGCCGGCCAACGTCTTCTACGTCTCGAACCACTGGCCGCAGCTGGCGCGCATGGGCTACACGCACACGATGTTCGCGGTGCTCGCGCGCGATCCGGCCCGCCCGATCGCGCTGGTGCTGAACGCCTTCGGCTACTACTACTCGCACTCCGACGAGACCGCGTTCACCGACCGCATCGTCTACACCTATACGCAGGCCGACGGCTCCGCGGCGCCCGCCGGCGACGGCGATCCGCCCGCGGTGGAGCCGCAGGCACTGCGCATCGTGGACGAGGCGCTGGTGACGCCCCGCGAGCGGCGTCGCCGCCAGATGCTGGCCGGCATCCAGGGCAACCATGCGACCGCCGCCGGCGCGCTGGTTGCCGCGCTCCGGGAACTGGGACTGGAAAAGGCCGCGCTCGGCACCGATGATCCCGCCATCGAGGCGATCCTCAGGCCGCGGGGCATCGAGGGACGATTCATCGCCGCGGACGACACGCTGCGGCGCATCCGTCTCGCCAAGTCGCCGGCCGAGCTGCGCCTGATGCGGCTCGCCGCGCAACGCAACGTCGAGGCGGCATTCGCCGCCGCCCGGTTCGCGCGCGAGGCCGGCTCGACCCGCGCGCTGCGCGCGCGCTTCATGGCGGAGGCCGCCTTGCGCGGGAACATCGGCACCTTCATGGTGATCGACCGCTCCTCGTCGGAGGTCATGGACTGGCCGCTGCGCGACGGGATGTCCGTTTCGATCGACTGCGTCAGCACCTGCCGCAATTACCACGGCGACTTCGGGCGCACGATCTTCATCGGCGAGCCGCGCGAACCCATGCGGCGCGCCGTGCACGCCGTGGTGGCCGCCTGGGACGAGCTGCGCGGCAGCTTGCGCGCCGGACTGAGGTTCAGCGAGATCCCGCGCATCGGCCGCGAGGCGCTGAGGAAACAGGGCGCGGACGTGACCGTCAGCTTCCGCCCGCACAGCGTCGGCCTGTTCCACACGGACCAGCCGCGCAACGACCTGTCGCAGGGCCGCACCGCACCCGACCTGGTGCTCGAGGAGAACATGATCCTGAGCGTGGATTGCCCGATCCTCGACGCCGGGCTCGGCGGCAGCGCGCATCTCGAGGACCTGATGCTGATCCGCGCGGACGGCGCCGAGCCGATTCACGAGATCGGCGAACGCGTGATCGTCGTCTGACCGTGCAGCAGCCCTGGTGGACCCTGAAGCGATGGTGGGTCGCCATCGCGTTGTGCGCCGTCACGATGATCGGCTACGTGGACCGCCTGGCGCTCTCGGTGGCGGCGCCGGTGGTGCGCTCGACCTTCGGCTTCAGCAACGAGCAGTACGGGTTCATCACGCTCGCGTTCCTGACCTGCTACGCCTCCGGCCAGCTGCTGCTGGGACCCATGATCGACCGGCTCGGCAGCAAGCGCGCGCTGTCGCTCGCCGTGCTCTGGTGGAGCGTCGCATCCATGCTGCATGCGTTCGCCCGCGGGGTCGGCGGCTTCTTCGCCGCGCGCGCTTTCCTTGGCATCACCGAGGCCGTGAACTTCCCCGCCGCGTTCAAGGTGATCGCCGAGTGGTTCCCGCGCGCCGAGCGGAGCCTGGCCGCCGGTTTCGTCACCGCCGGCACCGGCATCGGCGCCATCGTCGCGCCGCCCCTGATCGTGTTCCTGATCGCGTCCTTCGATGCGCTGCATGCGCGCGGCTACTCGCCCGTCGTCGGCTGGCAGGCGGCGTTCATCGTGCCCGCCTTTCTCGGCTTTGTCTGGGTGCTGCTGTGGAACCGGCACTTTCACCTGCCGGAGGCCCATCCCCGCATCGATGCCGCCGAGCGCGCCCTGATCCTCGCGGAGCGGCCGGCGGTCGCGCCGGCGCGGCGGGCCGCGGCGTCGTCCGTCGCCGGCGAGTTCGCCGCCTATGTCGGGCAGCTCGTCTACTGGTTCCGCTACCGGCAGACCTGGGGTCTCGCGCTCGCGCGCTTCACCGGCGACGGCGCCTTCTACTTCTTCGCCTTCTGGATCCCGAACTACCTGAATGACGTGCGCGGCTTCGGCCTGCGGGAGATCGCCTGGGCGGCGGCGATCCCGTTCGTCTTCGCGGACGCCGGCGCGCTGCTCGGCGGCTGGACCGGGCAGAAGCTGGTGCGGCGCGGGATGAGCGTGGATGCCTCGCGCAAGACCATGATCTGGACCGGCGCGCTGCTCGTGCCGATCGCCCTGCCCGCCGTCTACGTGGATTCCCCGGTGCTCGCCGTGCTGTTCATGGGACTCGGCATCTTCGCGATCCAGGTCAAGTCCGCCTCGATGTTCGCGCTGCCGACCGACCTGTACCCGTCGCAGGCGGTCGGCACCGTGTGGGGCGCGAGCGGTGCGGCGGGCAGCCTCGCTGCCGCCCTGTCACAGCCCGTGATCGGCTGGACGATCGATCACTATTCCTACGAGCCGGTGTTCATCGCGGTCTCAACGATGCACATCGTCTCGGCGGCGATCGTCACGCTGGTGATCCGCCGCATCGAGCCGGTCGTGCCCGCGGCTGCGGCGCCCGGCGCCGCTCAGTAGTCCAGGCGCTTTTCGTCCTCGACGCCGTAGCGTTCCTCGAGCGCCCGGACGTCCTGCATGCCGACCAGGTCGAAGAAGCGCCTGAAATCCGGCAGCTGCGGCGCGATGCCGGCGACGGTCCCGTCGCGGCGCAGCGTCTCCAGCACCGACCCGGCCGCCTGGATCGCCGCCAGCAGCAGCCAGTTGGGATACAGGATCAGGCGGTAGCCGAGCCTGCCGATCTCCGCCCGGTCCAGGAACGGGGTCTTGCCGCTGGTCGCCATGTTGTAGACCGCGGGTCGCGGCAGCCGTCCGGGGATCGCGCCGACCTCCGCCGGGCCGGGCGCCTCGACGAACAGCAGGTCCGCACCGGCCTCCGCGTAGAGCGCGGCGCGTTCGAGCGCGCGCTCGAGGCCCTCGACCGCCAGGGCGTCGGTGCGCGCGATCAGCAGGAAATCCGCGTCGCGGCGCGCATCCGCTGCGGCACGGACCTTGGCGGCCATCTCGGCGGGCGACACGAGCTGCTTCCCGGCCAGGTGCCCGCAGCGCTTGGGCAGCACCTGGTCCTCGAGGTGGATCGCGGCGACGCCGGCGCGTTCGTACTCCTGCACCGCGCGCCGCACGTTGAGCGGTCCGCCGTAGCCGTTGTCGCAGTCGGCGATGACCGGCAGTTCGCTGGCGGCGGCAATGCGCGCCGCGTTGTCCACCATCTCCGTCATCGTCAGCAGCCCGACGTCCGGCATGCCGAGGCGCGTGGCGGAGGTGCCCGCGCCGGTCATGTACAGTGCCTCGAAGCCGTGCTGCGCCACCAGGCGCGCATAGAGCGCATCCACCACGCCCGGCGCCATGACGGCGGGGCCCGCGGCCAGCAATTCGCGCAGCTTCCTGGCCGGTCCCATGGCCGCCTATTTCACCACGACCCAGGGATGCGCGCGCTCGTATTCGCGCTCGAACGCCTCGATCTCGGCGAGGAAGCCGCGCGTCAGCTCGATCTCGTCCACGCCTTTCAGGATGCATTCGCGCCAGAACGCGTCGATGGCGAACGGGTGTTGCGCGCCGCCGGGCAGGGTCACGCAGAGCGCCTCCAGGTCCACGGTCACCTGCCGGTCCGGGCCGGCCGCCAGCTGCGCCTGCAGCTCCGCGACCACGCGTTCCGGCAGCGTCACCGGGATCAGGCCGTTCTTGAGCGCATTGCCGTGGAAGATGTCGCCGAAGCCCGGCGCGATCACCGCGCGGATGCCGAAGTCCGCGAGCGCATACACGGCGCTCTCGCGCGACGAGCCGCAGCCGAAGTTGGGCCCGGCGACGAGGATGCGGGCGTCCGCGAATTCCGGGCGGTTCAGCACGAATTCCGGGCGCGGCGCCCCGTCGGGCCGGAAGCGCTGGTCGTGAAACAGCTGCCCGCCGAAGCCCGCCGCGCGCTCGCGCTGCATGAAGCGCGCAGGCAGGATCTGGTCGGTGTCCACGTTGGCCCCCGGCAGCGGCGCCGCGACCGCGGTCTCGCGGATGAACGGCCGCGGCGTCATGGGCCCGCCAGCAAGCGGCGCACGTCCGTGAGCCGGCCCGTCACCGCGGCCGTGGCCGCCATGGCCGGGCTCATCAGGTGCGTGCGCGCCCCCGGTCCCTGGCGGCCGGGGAAATTGCGGTTCGAGGTGGAGGCACAACGCTCGCCCGGCGCCACCAGGTCGCCGTTGATCGCGACGCACATCGAGCAGCCGGATTCGAGCCACTGCGCGCCTGCTTCGCGGAACACGCGATCGAGTCCCTCGGCTTCCGCCTGGCGCTTGACCTGCGTCGAGCCGGGCACGACCGCCACCGGCACGACTGCCTTGCGCCCGTCGAGGACCGCGGCCGCCGCGCGCAGGTCCTCGATGCGGCTGTTGGTGCAGGAACCGATGAAGACCCGGTCGACGGCGATTCCGGACAGTGGCTCGCCGGGCCGCAGTCCCATGTAGTCGAGCGCCGCCTGCATGCCCGCGCGCCGCGCGGCATCGCGCTGCTCCCGCGGGTCCGGCACGCGGCCGCCGATCGGCAGCGCGTCCTCGGGGCTCGTGCCCCAGGTGACCATCGGCTCGATCGCCGAGGCGTCCACGGAGACCTCGCGATCGAACACCGCGTCCGCATCGCCGGGCAGGCTCCTCCAGTCCGCGAGCGCGCGCTCCCACAGCGCGCCTTCCGGGGCGAACGGGCGGCCGTGCAGGTACTCGAAGGTCACGTCGTCCGGCGCGACCATGCCGCAGCGCGCCGCCGCCTCGATCGACATGTTGCAGATCGTCAGGCGCTCCTCGACGGTCATCGCGCGCACCACCGGGCCCGCGTACTCGATGGCGTGGCCGCCCGCGCCGCCCGCGCCGATCTGCGCGACGATCGCGAGCATCACGTCCTTTGCCGAGATCATCGGGCCGCGGCGGCCATGGATCGTGATGCGCAGCGTCCGGGGCCGCAGCTGCCAGAGCGCCTGTGTCGCCAGCACGTGCGCGTTCTCGGACTGCCCGACGCCGAACGCCAGGGCGCCGAGCGCGCCTTGCGTCGAGGTATGGCTGTCGCTGCACACGATCGTCAATCCGGGCTGCGTGATGCCGAGTTCCGGGCCGACCACGTGGACGATGCCCTGGCGCGGGTCTGCCAGCCCGAACTGGCGGATGCCGTGGCGTTGCAGGTTGTCGTCGAACTGGCGCAACACCGCCGCGATTCCCGGCGAACGCGCATCCTCGATGCGCCGGCCCGCGGTGGGCGCGTAGTGATCCGTCATGCCGAAGGCCTGCCGCGGGCGGCGCACGGGCAGGCCCCGTCCCCGCAGGTCGGCGAAGGCGTGGAACGAGCCTTCGTGGACCATGTCGCGGTCTATATAGATGAGCGACGGGCCGTGCGCGCGCGCGACGATCGTGTGGCGGTCCCAGATCTTGTCGAATAGCGTGCGCATCCCGTGCCCGGACCGGTCGGTGTCTGACACCATCTATTTTTTTGGCGGCGGGTCGTCGCGGAACCAGCCCGCGACGGTGTAGCGCGCCCTGGGCGCGAACGGCGCGATCGCGGAGACCGAATGCGGGATGCGCCCGTCGAACACCGTCATGGTGTTGAAGCTCGGGCAGCGGCCGAAGCGCACGTCGCCTTGCTCGTCCCAGACCAGCAGCATGCCGCCCCAGTCCGGCTTCCAGCCGCGCGTGAAGCCGATGGTGTAGGCCACCTGGCGCTCGTCGATCTCGCCGTCGTCCACGTGCGAATTCAGGTAGTGCCCGGGCAGGAAACACGAGGCGTGCGCGTCGAGCTTGGTGATGCCGGGCTTGCCGGAGATCGCGCGCGCGAACTCGATCACCGGCTTCGAGTTCAGGAACTCCGTCAGCTCGTGGATCGCGTGACCCGCGTCCCAGCCGAACAGCGCAGCGTTGATCATCGGGTACACCAGATACAGGTGTCCAATGCCCTCGGCTGCGCGGCGCTGCATGCCCGCCATCAGCCGGCGCTGCTCTTCCGGCGGCTTCGCCGAGAATTCCTCGCGCGTGAGGTACAGGTTCTGCTTCGTGTCGTCCTGCAGGATCAGCCGCCAGGGCAGGCTCGGGATCGCCGCCTCGAGCCGCGCCGCCGAGGCTTCCTCGAGGAATCCGCGGATCTGCACGCATTGGTGATCGGCGTACTCGCGCGCCAGCCGCTCGGTGTCGAGGTCGGGATTGAGGCGCAGGGGCGGCATCGGAATGGGGAATGGTAAACGTTTTCCGGCCCGCACGGCGCTTATACTCTGGCGGTCATGTTCCCGCGCTACCGCCCGCTGGCCATCTACAGCCTGCTGCTCGCGGCGGCGGCCGGCGGCTGGCTGGCCTGGGAACTGGCCGGCGCAGCCGCGTTCCCCGCGGCCTGGATCGTCGTCCTCTGCGTCCTGTTCAACCTGTTCGTGTTCCAGTTCGGCGTGCCCGCGCCCTGGGTCGGGCTGACCTCCATGGAGCGGCTGCCGCAGGTCGGCCTGCTGCTGGTGCTGCCGCCGCCGGTCGCCGCGGTGATCTGCGGCCTGGCCTCGGCGATCTGGCCGCTGGTCAGCCGCGGCTACAGCCACGGCTCGCGCGTGGTCGCGGTGATCCGCGCGATCCACAACGCCGGCATGACGGCGCTCATGATCCTGATCGCCGGGTACGCGTACCTCGCGGCCGGCGGCCGTCATCCGCTCGACGGCTTCGCCACCGCCGACCTGCTGCCGCTGGCCGCCATGGCGCTGACCATGCAGGCCGTGAACATCGCGCTGATGGCGCTGTTCTACCGCTTCGACGGGCGCGACGTCAGCAAGCTGATCACGCCCATCTATTCCCTCATGGACCTGATCTTCGTGCCGGCCGGCGTGCTGGCCGCGGTGCTGTACAACGCCGCCCATCCGGCGACCTTCGCGCTGTTCATGGTGCTGATGGTGGTGTTCGTGCTGAGCTTCAGCGGCGTCGGCCGCGCCCTCAGCAGCGAGGACGCCGAACGCAGCCCGATCGCGCGCCTGCTGCGCGCCGGGCGCGCGCTGCACGGCGCCCGGCAGCTCGACGAAGTCGGCAGCCGCATCCTCGCCGAAACCCGCACGCTGTTCCGGTTCGACGAGTTCTACCTGGTGCTGGTGGACCGGGAGCTGGGCCAGCTCGACTTCCGCGTGCACGAGTTGCGCGGCGAGCGGCAGCCCGCCGCGCGCAGGCCGCTCGACGAGGGCCTGTTCGGCTGGGTGGTGGAATCCGGCGAGCCGGTGCTGGTCGCGGACTGGTCGCGCGCACCGGAGCGGCTGCGGCAGCGGGCGCTGGAGACCGGCAAGGAGACCGGCTCGGTCATCGTCGTGCCGCTGCAGCAGGACGGCGCCATCATCGGGCTGCTCAGCGTGCAGCACACCGAGGCGCAGGTGTACTCGGTCGCGGACCTGCACCTGCTGCAGCGCCTCGCCGAGCACGTGGCCGCGGCGGTGGCGGACGCGCGCGCGTTCGAGGACCTGGAGGACTACCGCCTGCGCCTCGAGGAGCGCGTCGCCCAGCGCACGGCGGAGCTCGAGAAGGCCGGCCGCGAGAAGGAGCGCCTGATCGCGGCGCTGCGCGAGCACAGCAGCGAGCTCGAGCGCGAGTCGCGCGAGGACGCGCTCACCGGCATCTCCAACCGCCGGCACTTCATGCAGCGCCTGGCGACCGAGTTCGAGGTGGCGCTGGCGGTCGGCCATCCGCTGACGGTGGCGATCGCCGACCTCGACCGCTTCAAGATCGTGAACGACCGGCTCGGGCACACCGTCGGCGACGAGGCGCTGAAGCGCAGCGCCGTCCTGATGCGCGAGCACTGCCGCGACACCGACGTGATCGCGCGCATCGGCGGCGAGGAGTTCGCGATGATCCTCCCGGGCATGCCGCTGCAGGCCGCGATCGAGTTCTGCGACCGCATCCGCTCGGCGATCGAGGCGCACGACTGGCGCGCGGTGCATCCGCAGCTGCGCGTGACCATCAGCATCGGCGTGTGGCAGTGGGATGGGCGCGCGGACAGCACGGCCCTGATCGAGGCCGCCGACGCGCAGCTCTACCGCGCCAAGCGCGAGGGCCGCAACCGGGTCGCGTAATTGGGGACGCATCCCATTTATTAATTGGGGACGCATCCCATTTATCGTCGCTTCATCCCGATAGAGGGGACGCGTCCATTTAGCCCATGCCCGCCCTGATCGCCATCGCGCTCAAGTGGATCGTGCGGAAACTGGGGCTGCTGCTCCTGATCCTGGCCGTGCTGCTGGCCGGCTCCTGGCTGCGCAGCGAGTGGCAGCAGCATCGCGAGCTGGCGCTCGAAATCGAGCGCCAGGAGCTGCTGACCGACGGCCTGCGCGCGGAACTCGGCGAGCACGAGGCCGCCCTCGCCGCCGACACAGTGGCGTGGCGCCGGCAGGCCGCCCTCGCCGCCCGGGCGCTGACCACGGAACTGAGGTCGCTGGACGTGCGCATCGCCGCGGCCGAAGCCAGCTGGCAGGCGGCGCTGGACAAGTTCGGCGACCTCGAGCGCATGGCGGCGGAATCCACCGCCGCCGCGAACCGGGCCAGGCGCGAGCTGGCCGCGCTCGAACGGGATTTCTGGTTCTGGGACCGGCTGCTGTCGCCCGGCAAGCTCGCCGCGCTCGAGGCGGCGCGCGCCAGGCACGCCGCGCTGCAGAAAAACGCCGAGGCCTGGCAGGCCGCGCGCGATCGAGTGGCGCCCAAGTTCGCCCGATCGCCGGTCGAGCCGCTGCATCGGCGCCGCGCGCTGCTGTCGCGCGAGCTGGACGACCGCTCGAACACCGTGTCCCCGCGTCATGCCGCCCTGAGCGCAGACGTCGATCGCAAGCGCCAGCAGGTCCAGGCCGCCGAGGCCCAACTCGCGGCCCAGGAACGCCGCGCCGCGGAGGACCCGCGCTCGGTCCTGTTCGGCGCCATCCGCAACGGCCTGCCGGTCGCGCTCGCGGTGCTCGCCGGCATCCTGATGCTGCCGCTGCTGCTGCGCGCATTCTGCTACTTCGTGCTGGCACCGCTCGCCTCGCGCCTGCCGCCGATCCAGATCGTGCCGGATGCGCGGGCGCCCGCGATCGCGCCGCCGGCCCGGTCCGCGGTATCCGTCGCGCAGGACATCGCGCCCGGCGAGGAACTGCTGGTGCAGCCGGGCTACCTGCAAAGCAGCAGCCAGCCCGCGCGCAAGCGCACCAAGTGGTTCCTCAACCCGCGCCTGCCGTTCGCGAGCATCGCTTCCGGCATGTTCGCGCTGACGCGTGTGCGGCCCGAGGGCGACGCCGCTACGCATGTCGTGGTCTCGTCGCAGGACGATCCGCTCGGCGAAGTCGGCGTGCTCGAGCTGCCGCCGGGCGCGGCCATGGTGATCCAGCCGCGCTCGCTCGCCGGCATCGTCAAACCCGAGGGCGTGCCGGTCGCCATCACCCGCCACTGGCGCCTCGGCAGCCTGCACGCCTGGCTCACGCTGCAGCTGCGGTACCTCGTCTTCCGCGGTCCCTGCCGGCTGATCCTCAAGGGCTGCCGCGGCGTGCGCGCCGAGGAACCGCGCCCAGGCCAGCCGCGCCTGATCAACCAGGCGGCCACGCTCGGCTTCAGCGCGAACCTCGACTACAAGACCGTGCGCTGCGAGACCTTCGTGCCTTATTTGCGCGGACGTGAGGAGCTCTTCAACGACCTGTTCGCCGGCGGGCCGGGCCGCTACGTATACGAGGAGATGCCGGCCCGCGCCGGCGGGCGCGGCATGAGCGGCCGCGGGCTCGAAGGATTCACGGACGCGGTGCTGAAGGCGTTCGGGATCTGAGCCTGCATTGATAAAGGGGACGCGTCCATTTATCCCATGCCCGTCCGGATCAAGGGGACGCGTCCCATTAAGCCTGTTACATGGGTTGCGTCCCGAACTTCCATCGCCTCATCCAAACCCGCGGATTTTCAGGCAAATCCCGAATCCGGCCGCTGGGCGGGCTGACGTACTGCTAGGATCGGCGAAACAACAAGCCGCACACCCGTGACGACAGGGAGGGTCAGGGGATGAGGCTGGTAACGGGCCGAAGGGGAATTATCCTCGTACTCGCTGCGCTGCTGCAGTCCTGCGGCGGCGGCGGTGGCGGTGGTGGAGGCGGCTCCGGCTCCGGAGCGCGACTGACCGCCAGCGCAACAACATTTTCCGAGTCGGCCACTCCCGGCCAGGCCGCTCCATTACGGTCGGTCATCCTGACAGTGACGAATCCCCCGGCAGCTGGCCTGTTCGTGCAGATTGCCGCCACAACTTCGGGCATCCATTTTCCCGGTTTTGAGCCTGGCGTCGGCGCCGGCACGGTGAACATCCTCTTTCGCAGTCCGGGCTCGATGCAGAACGGCACTTTCAACGACAGCATCACCATCCGCGTCTGCACCGACGACCAATGCCGGTCACAGATCGCCGGCAGCCCCGTGACCGTCACGACCCAATACGTCGTCAGCGGCACCGGTACATCCACCGTCAGTTCAGACAAGGGCTCCATCCAGTACACCACGGATCTCAACGACATCACGAACCGGCAGGAGATCGTGCGATTGACGCTTGACGTGGCTCCCGATTCCGGCGTGTTCGCCCACGTCAGTCACACGTCGAATGCGATCCAGCAGGTCACCCACCGGGTGGCCACCCTTACGCTGGTCGAGCTGGACATCAGGTTCCGCAGCGGGGCAGAGCTCGGCTCCGGCGATTTCAGCGATACCATCGATGTCACCCTCTGCTACGACGTGACCTGCGTGCGGCTCGTGGAAGGCAGCCCTCTCACGATATCCACGGGCGTCTCCGTGTTCATGCCGCCGGAACCCGGCGTCCCGCCGCTGATGGTCACGAGCCGCGTGGCCCTTCCCCACGACGTCATCGATGCGGAATTCAGCACGGCGCT
>DASTOQ010000061.1:0-5369 GCA_035720205.1 Steroidobacteraceae bacterium
TTCCGCTGACGGCAGAGCTTCGGCACGCGGCGAGCATGGCCCGGGCGCGCTAGACTAAGGTCTCGTCCACCGCCATCGCCCGACCCCGGCAGGCCCATGATTCGATTGCGGAATATCGTCCTGGTCCTCGCCGCCCTGCTGGCCCTGCCCGCCTGCCAGGTGGCGCAGATGCGGGTCGCGCCGGAGCTCGAGCGGCTCGCGGCCGTGCCGGTCAGCGGCGCCAATCCGCGCCGCTGGAACGCGCCGCTCGCCTTCGGTCCCTGGCGCGCCGAGCTCGCCCACGAAGGCATGAAGTGGGACTTCGCGCTGCCGCTCCTGGGCCTGACGGCTGGATACTCGACGCAGCCCTATCGCGTGGTCGCGAGCGCCGGCGGCAATCCGATCCAGGCCGAGTGCCACGCGCGCGCGGTGACGCTCTCCCGCAAGGACCTCGCCGTGGATCCCGCCTTCGGCAAGCTGCCCGCATTCGCCTGCGCCTTCCAGGGCCGCGGCGCCGGGAGCCTGCGCCTGAACACGACCGCCATGGGCCAGGAAGCCGGCACCCTCGACTACGGCGACACTCGCTGGGGGTTGCGCTCGGTGCACCGGTTCCATGGATCCTCGATCCCGAGTGGCCCGCCGCTGGGTTACGAGGTCATGGGTGGCGACCGGGTCGTCGCCGCCGTCGAAACCATCAACCAGGGCCGGGTCTGGATCGACCCGGCGGTGTCGCCGCGCGACCAGGAGCGCCTGGCGGTGGCGATCATGGTGCTGCTGCTCTACGATCCGGCTGTCGCCGAATGATCGGTGCCGGGTCGCGGATTCGCGCATGCCCGGCTTCCGGAGGGACCCTATGCGCCTGCTGCCGCTCGCCCTGACCGCCGCCCTCACCCTCTGCGCCTGCGGCGGCGGCCAGGAGGCGGATTCTGCCTCGAAGAAAGCCGCCCAGCCGGAGGCTTTCGCGGCGGCGTCGCCGGCGGAGTCGGTCGCGACGCTGGCGCGCAACCTGCCGCTGGCGGAGTGCCTGGCGGAGCACAGCACGCTCGCCACGTCCGAGGCGCCCGGCAGCTGCCCGACCTACATCCTGCTCGCGCTCGACTCCATGGTGGACGAGTGCGCGCGCGTCGGCGGCACCCTGCAGCCGATGGACGAGCCCGAGGCCTGGGTGCTGGAGACCTCGGACGACGACCAGCCCGAGATCCTGGTCGACCTGACCAAGAACTACATCTGTTACGGCGCGCCGTCGGTGTTCGCCTGCGGCAGCCAGGGCTGCCCGGTGTTCCTGTACGCGCCGCGCGGCGATGGCTGGGTCGAGATCGGCGCGATCAACGCCGACGACGCGCCGAAGATCGAGCTGCTGAAGAGCAAGGGCGGCGGACGCAGGACCCTGCGCGGCGGCTGCCTCGGCGAGCGGCCCTGTTCGGAGCTCACGTACTACGAGTGGGAGACCGACCACTACGAGCGCACCTGGATCGACTACCGCGGCTACATCGTGGACGTGCTGCCGGGCGGGCTGTGGACGCTCACCAAGGACGCGGCCGTGCGCACGGCGCCGAGCAGGACCGCGCCGGTGCTGGACGAGTATCCGGCTGGCACCGCCATGGTCGTGATCGGCAGCGCGCGCAGCGGTCCCTGGCAGTTCGTCTCGCCTTGCAACGCCTGCCGCCGCGGGTTCGTCGAGACCGCGGTCCTCAGGAAGCCGTAAAGCAATCAAGGGACGCGTCCCCTTGGGGATGATTTAACACTTGAAGAGGTGTCAGACACCTTTTCTGCACTGCCAAAAAAAGGTGTCTGACACCGTCTCGGCCGACAGTCGTATGATCCGGTGAACCGGGCACCACAATAAGGCGACGCCCGGCGCGAGGGGGAAGCATGAAGAAGACCATCCTGGCTGCAGCCGCCAGCGCTGCCGGTTTCTTGGCCATTCACGCTGCGGCGGCGCCGCCTCCGCAGGCGCTCGCCAACCCCGCCAGCGAGGAATTCGCCGTCCGCGTCGTTTCCTCCACGCCGCACCAGGTCACCGGCGGCGACGCGCGCCTGCACATCGACGTCCCGCACACCGTCCCGCTGCACCAGGTCGAGGTCTGGGTCAACGGCAGCGACCGGCGCGGCGATTTCACCGTCATGCCCGGCACGCGCCGCCTCACCGGCGTCGTGGACGGTCTCGCGCTCGGCGCCAACAGCCTGCGCGTCAAGGCCAACGGCGAGGGACGCGGCCGCCCGGCGCCGGTCGACATGACGCTCACCAACCACCCGATCACCGGTCCGGTGTTCTCCGGCCCGCACCAGTACCCCTTCGTCTGCACCACCATGACGCAGGGCCTCGGCCAGCCGATCCCGGACGATCCCGTGACCGGCACCCGGGTCTTCGACGGCGGAGGCAACCTGGTCGGCTACAGCCGCAACTGCTCGGCGCCGACGCAGGTGGTCTGGCGCTACCGCACGACCGGCGGCGCATTCGCCGCCTACACGCCGGGCCAGGCGCGTCCCGCCGACATGGCGCAGACCACGACCATCGAAGGCCGTACCGTGGACTTCATCGTCCGCTGGGAACGCGGCACCATCAACCGCTTCCTGTACAGCATCGCGATGCTCGCGCCCGGCGACGCCGACGCGACCACCCTCAGCCGCGACGCCTGGAACGGCCGCGTGATCTTCCGCTTCGACGGCGGCGTGGCGATCGGGCGCACGCAGGGCAGCCTCAGCACCTCCGGCTCGTTGTACGACGTGGGCCTGGCGCGCGGCTACGCCATCCTCTACTCCTCCGGCACGCGCACCAACACGCACTACAACCTGCAGCTCGGCGGCGAGACCGCGCTGATGGTGAAGGAGCGCTTCATCGAGCTGTACGACGTGCCGCTGTACACGGTGGCCGTGGGCGGCTCGGGCGGCGCGATCCAGCAGTACGTGTATGCGCAGAACCATCCCGGCCTGCTCGACGCGGCCATCCCGCAGTACTCCTATCCCGACATGGTCACGCAGGCCGTGCACGTGGGCGACTGCGAGCTGCTCGAGTTCTACATGGACGCGCTCGACTCGACCAACCCGCGCTGGTCCACCTGGACCAACCGCACGCTGCTCGAGGGCATGAACGCCAGCAACGTGCTGCCGAACCCGTACCGGCTGGGCGCGCCGGGCATCACCGAGTGCATCAATGGCTGGCGCGGCCTGTCGCCGCTCGCGCTCAACCCGCGCTTCGGCGCGGTCGCGAACATGGCCCTGTTCGAGCCGGCGTCCGCAATCGCGGCGGTGCACTGGACCCACTTCGAGGACATCGTCAACATCGTCGGCCGCGGCGGCGACGGCTATGCGCGCTCGTACTGGGACAACGTCGGCGTGCAGTACGGCCTGCAGGCCGTGGCCGCCGGGCAGATCACGCCCGACGAGTTCCTGAAGCTCAACGGCGCGGTCGGCGGCTGGAAAGCTCAGCCGCTGATGGTGCAGGAGGGCTCGCCCTTCGTGCCGCCGCACACGGTCGCGAACTTCGACCCGTGGAGCGCGCGCAACCAGAACTTCAGCGTCGACCCGACGGCCGCGGCGCCGCGCACGGCCGGCGACCTCGAGGCGATGCGCGCCGTCTACCGCAGCGGCCTCGTGTTCATGGGCGACATCGATCTGCCGATCATCGACTGGCGCCACTACCTCGAGGACGAGCTCGACATGCACAACTCGCAGCAGTCCTTCGCGGTGCGCCGGCGCATGCTGAACGCGGACGGCGACGCGGGAAACCAGGTGATCTGGTTCACCGACGTCGTCAATCCCGCGCTGCGCTTCGACCAGACGCCGGAGGCGCTGGAAGTCATGGACGAGTGGATGGACAACATCCGCGCCAACCCGGCGGCGGGCGCGGCCGGCAACCGGCCGGCGCGCGCGGTGGACCGCTGCTTCGACCAGGCCGGCGCCGAGATCGCGCGCGGCGCCGGCGTGTGGGACGGCGTGCTCGACGGCGGGGCGCCGGGCGCCTGCGCGTCGCAGTTCCAGATCTTCAGCACCACGCGCCGCGTGGCGGGCGGGCCGTTCGAGCAGAGCCTGTTCAAGTGCCGGCTGATCCCGGTGGAGCAGGCGATCGCCCGCGGCTTCTACGGCGTCTGGGCGCCGGGCGCGCTCGAGCAGGCGGCGCTGGCGGCAATCTTCCCGCAGGGCGTCTGTGACTACGGCCAGCCCGACGCCGGCCTGCCGCCGGAGTGGTGATTTAAAGGGGACGCATCCCAATTAATTGGGACGCGTCCCCATCCGGGCCGGCCGCCCCCGTGCGCCGACCTGACCGCCGGCATCGTCCGACCCGCGGTCGCGGCTTCCTCCGGCTCCCTGCCCCGCGCTCGCGCTGCGACACTGCGGCGCGAGCGTATCGCTCGTTCAGGAGAACGTCATGAAGCACGGGATCACGGTTGCCCTGGCCATCGCGGCGCTGGCGGCAGCGGCCGACGCGCGCGCCGACGACGAGGACTACATGAACACCTTCTACCTCGGCGGCGGCGTCGGCGAGTACCATCTCGAGGTCGACGACTTCGACGACGTGACCACTGCGATCGAGGAGTACGACAGCGACGACACGGCCTGGAAGGCGTTCGGCGGCTGGAACCTCAACCGCTGGTTCGCCGTCGAGCTCGCCTACGTCAATCTCGGCAGCCCGCAGGACGAGATCCTCCCGGACACCTTCGCCGAGGTGGAGACCGACGGCTTCGCGCCGTACCTCGTCGGCCGCCTGCCGCTGGGCCTGTTCGAGGCCTTCGCCAAGGCCGGCTACTATTTCCACGACACCGACGTGCGCGTGACCTCGCCGCTCGGCACCGCGAGGGCGAGCGACAGCGGCGAGGACTTCACCTGGAGCACCGGCCTCGGCCTGAACCTCGGCCGCGTCAACCTGCGCCTCGAGTACGAGCAGTTCGATTTCGACGACGTGGACGATTCGAACGCGCTCTGGCTGACCGGTTCCTGGCGCTTCTGAGGCCGCGACGCAGCGTCGGCGGCCCGCGACGTCGGATTCCGTCCGACAGCAGGCCGCGCCCGCAACCGACATTGCCGGCGCCCGTGCCGCGCCAGACTCGGCTTGCAAGGCAGCAGGAGAAACCCAGTGAAACACGGTACCAGGACATTGCTGACCGCCACCGCCCTGCTCGCGCTCCTGAGCGCGTGCCAGCAGGCGGAAAGCCCCACCGAAGCGGTCGACGACGCCGCCGCGGCCGACAGCCAGTCGGCGAAGGACGCCGCGCTGTCCCAGGCCGAGCGCGACTATGCCGTCGCGCTGGAGGGCTGCGAGGCGCTGGCCGGCGACGAGCAGACGGCCTGCAGGCAGGAGGCCCTGTCCATGCTCGAGGCCGCCCGGCAGGCCGCGGAGTTCCCGCCGGGACCGTCGTGAACGACCGTATCCGCAACCAGGAGAAATCCGT
>DASTOQ010000062.1:0-15428 GCA_035720205.1 Steroidobacteraceae bacterium
GGACGGTTCGCTGCTCGCACAGCTGTCGCATCCCGACATGCGCGTGCCGATCGCGCATGCCCTCGGCTGGCCGGAGCGGATCGCCTCGGGCGCGCCCTGGCTGGACCTCGTGCAGGTTGGCAGGTTATCGTTCGAAGCACCTGATCTGGAAAGGTTTCCCTGCCTGGCGCTGGCGGAGCAGGCTGCCCGGGCAGGCGGCACCGCGCCGGCGGTACTGAATGCCGCGAACGAGGTGGCGGTGGCCGCCTTCCTGGGCAGGCGGCTGAACTTTGCCGGGATCGCCGGAGTCATTGATGGCGTGTTGCAGCAGCACGAGCCGCGGCCGGTGACGACGCTCGACGACGCGCTGGCCGCGGACGCCTGGGCCCGCGGGCGGGCGGAAGCGCTGCTGGCCACACCGCGGGCGGCCGGCGCATGAGCCTCTCCATCCTCGTCTCTATCGCGGCATTCATCGTTGCGATCGGCGTGCTGGTCTCGGTGCACGAATTCGGCCATTACTGGGTCGCGCGGCGCCTGGGATTCAAGGTGCTGCGCTATTCATTGGGCTTCGGCCGGCCGATCTGGATGCGCCATGGCCGCGACCCCGACCGCATCGAATACGTGCTGGCGGCGATCCCGCTCGGTGGCTACGTGCGCCTGCTCGACGAACGCGAGGGCCCGCTGCCGCCGGGGGAGGAACATCGCGCCTTCAACCGCCGCCCGCCGTCCGCGCGCATCGCGGTGCTGCTGGCCGGTCCCGGCGCCAATTTCCTGTTTGCGATCTTCGCGTACTGGCTGCTGTTCCTGCAGGGCGTGCCGGGGCTGAAGCCGGTGATCGGGGACGTGGCGCGGGGCACGCTGGCAGCCGAGGCCGGACTCGTCGCCGAGGACGAGATCCTGCGCGTCGGCGGCGATGCGGCGCCCACGCGCCAGGCCGCCGTGCTGGCGATCCTGGAACGGGTCGTGGATGACGGCCGCGTCCCGCTCGAGGTGCAGCGCAAGGACGGAGGCATCCGCCGGCTCGAGATCGTGGTGCCGGCAGAGGAGCGCCGCGCGCTGACCGAACCCGGCACCCTGATGCGCGGGCTCGGCTTTTCGTTCTGGTATCCGCCGCAACCGGTGGTCGTCGCGGAACTGACCGAGGGCGAGCCGGCGGCGGGGGCCGGCATCCGGGTCGGGGACCACATCGTGGAGGTGGACGGCATCGCGGTGCCGGATTACCCGCAATTCGTGCAGCTGATCCGCGCGCGCCCGGGACAGGAGACCCGCATCGCGGCGCTGCGCGACGGCGCGCGCGTGGAATTCGTGCTGGTGCCGCGCGCGACGGTCGAAGCGGGCGAGATCATCGGCCGGATCGGGCTCGGCGCCGCCCGCGGCTCCGGCGGCTTCCCGGCGCGACTGCAGACGATCGAGCGCTACGGGCCGCTGGGGGCGATCGCACCCGCGGTGCGCGAGACCTGGCACAAGACCGCGCTGACGGTGCGGTTCCTGTGGCGCATGGTCACGGGCGACGTGTCCGCCAAGAACATCTCCGGCCCGATCAACATCGCACAGTACGCGGGCATCACGGCCACCGAAGGATTCATCTACTATCTCGGCTTCCTGGCGCTCGTGTCCATCTCGCTCGCCGTGCTGAACCTGCTGCCCGTGCCGGTGCTGGACGGGGGCCAGATCGCGTTCCAGCTCGCCGAGATGGCGAAGGGCTCGCCGCTGTCCATGCAGGCGCAGGTGATCGGCCAGAAGGTCGGCATCGCGATGCTGGTCGCGCTGATGGGATTCGCGTTCTACAACGACATCACGCGGCTCTTCGGCTGAGCGCGCAGGGGACCAGCGGAACATGCTTCGACGACTGATCGGCGGCATCCTCGTGGCGCATGCGGCGGGCGCGTTCGCGCAGGGCAGCGGCGAGTTCGTGGTCGGCGACATCCGGGTCGAGGGCCTGCAGCGCATTTCCGAGGGCACGGTCTACAACTACCTGCCGGTCAACATCGGCGACCGCCTCGACCAGCGCCGCATCCAGGAGGCCATCCGCGCGCTGTTCTCGACCGGCTTCTTCAGCGACATCGAGCTGCGTCGCGACGGCGGCACGCTGGTGGTCGTGGTGCTGGAGCGCCCCTCGATCGAGAGCTTCGAGATCACGGGCAACAAGGACATCAAGACCGAGGACCTGCAGAAGTCGCTGCGCTCGGTCGGCCTCGCCACCGGCAAGACCTTCGACCGCTCGGTGCTCGAGGAAGTCCGCAGCTATCTGACCGACCAGTACTTCAGCCGCGGCAAGTACGCGGTGCGCATCGACCCGAAGGTCGAGGAGGTGCCGGGCAACAAGGTGCGCATCCGCATCGAGGTGGTGGAGGGCAAGCGGGCGCGGATCCGGCAGATCAACATCGTCGGCAACACCACCTACGACGACGAGGAGCTGCGCGACGCATTCGAGCTGCGCACGCCGAACTGGCTGTCCTGGTACCGGCAGGACGACCGCTACTCGCGCGAATCGCTGCAGGGCGACATCGAGACGCTGCAGTCGTTCTACCAGGACCGCGGCTACGCGAACTTCGAGGTCGAGTCCACCCAGGTCGCGATCGCGCCCGAGAAGGACGACATCTTCGTCACCATCAACGTGCGCGAAGGCGACGTCTACAAGGTGGGCGAGGTCAAGGTCGCCGGCACCCTGAAGGTGCCCGAGGCGGAGCTGCGCCGCCTGCTGCTGGTGCAGCCCGGGCAGACCTATTCCCGCAAGCTCATCACGCAGACCCAGGAACTGCTGTCGTTCCGGCTCGGGGTCGAGGGCTATGCCTTCGCCAAGATCGACCCGGTGCCGCAGGCCGACGACGCGGCGAAGACGGTGGACCTGACCTTCTTCATCGACCCGGGCAACCGCGCCTACGTGCGACGCATCAACTTCATCAACACCAGCGCCATCGACGACGAGGTGCTGCGTCGCGAGATGCGCCAGATGGAGGGCTCGTACCTGTCGAACACGCTGCTCGAGCGCTCCAAGGAACGCCTGCAGCGGCTCCCGTACATCGAGAAGGTCGAATTCGAGACCCGCCCCGTGCCGGGCACGCCCGACCTGGTGGACGTCGATTTCGACGTGAAGGAAGGACTCCCGGGCCAGTTCAGCGGCGGCATCGGCTACTCGGAGTCGCAGTCCTTCATCCTCAACGGCAGCTTCGTCCATTCGAACTTCATGGGTTCGGGCGAGCGCCTGGCGGTCGAGCTGCTGTCAGGGCGCTTCTCGCAGTCCTACAGCGTCTCGCACACCGACCCGTACACCAACGTGGACGGCCTGTCGCGAACGATGGGGCTGCAGTACCGCGACATCACCCAGTTCGTGTCGGCGGCTTCGGACTTCTCGACCACGACCATGTCCGGGACCTTCGAGCTCGGCTACCCGATCACGGAATTCCAGGGGCTGCGCTTCGGCGTGGTGGCGCAACGGTCCGACCTGATCGTGAATCCCAGGGGCAGCGCGCCGGAGGCGGTCGAGTGGGTGCGCAACAACGGCAACCCGTACCAGCGGATCATCGAGACCGAATTTCCCGACGGGGACGACCCGGACACCGACCCGGACATCGTGACGACCACGCTGTTCGGGACCCAGTTCAACAGCTACGAGCTGGTGGCGGGCTGGTTCTACGATTCGCGCAACCGCGCGATCTTCGCGGACCGCGGCATGCGGCATTCGCTGTCGGTGGCCGCCACCGCGCCGGGCAGCGAGGTCAACTACTTCGTCTTCAATTACGACTACCTGCAATTGCTGCCGCTGTGGCGGCAATGGACCGTCGCGCTGTCGGCCGAACTGGGCTACGGCGATGCGATCGGCGACGAGACGACGGCCTTGCCGCCGTACCGCCAGTTCTTCGCCGGCGGGCCCGACACCGTGCGCGGCTACCAGGAGAGCCGTCTCGGCCCGAAAGACGGCTTCGGCAACCCCTACGGCGGCAACCTCAAGGTGGTCGCGCGCGCGGAACTGCTGTTCCCGGTGCCGGCGAAGTGGCGCGCGAGCACGCGGATCAGCGCATTTTTCGACATGGGCAACGTCTTCTCGCAGGGCGCCGGCATCGGTTTCGTCGGCCAGGACGGCGTGACGCCGGTCGACTACGAGTTCGATTACAATGAACTGAAGCAGTCGGCCGGCCTGGCCGTTCAGTGGATGGCCCCGCTCGGCATCTTCCGCTTCAGCTACGGCTTCCCGCTGAACGAGTTCAAGGGCGACGGCATCCGGTATCCGGACCAGGTCGAGCGATTCCAGTTCTCCATCGGTTCCGCTTTCTGACATCCGAGGCACGCATAGCATCATGAACAGGCATCTGATTCCGGGCGCGCTCCTGCTCGCCGCCGCGCTCGCGGCACCGGGCGCCGCTGGGGCGGCCGAGCTCAAGATCGGCTACATCAACTTCGGGCGGCTGCTCGAGGAGTCGCCGCAGGCGAAGTCCGCCCAGCAGACGCTGGAAGGCGAGTTCCTGCCGCGCCAGCGCGACGTGGCCGCGCAGCAGAAGTCGCTGGAGGAGAAGCGCGACAAGCTGAAGCGCGAGGCCGCCGTGATGTCGGAGGCGGACCGCGTCCGCGCCGAGCGCGAGGTGCGCGACCTCGAGCTGAACGTCCAGCGCCGCTTCAACGAGCTGCAGGAAGACCTCAACCTGCGCCGCAACGAGGAAGTGGGCCGCATGCAGCGCGCGCTGCTGATGGAAGTGCAGTCCTATGCGCGCGCCAACGGCTACCAGCTGGTGGTGAGCGAGGGCGTGCTGTTCGCGACCGAGGCGGTGGACATCACGCCGCAGGTGATCGCGGCGCTCAAGGCCAAGGCGCCGGCCGCGCCCGCGACGCCGCCCAGGACCTGAGGCGCGCGCCGCAGCCGGCATGGCGACCACGCTCGGCGAGATAGCGGTCCGTTTCGGGCTCGAACTCGCCGGCGATCCCGCGCTGCCGGTGCGCGGCCTGGCGCCGCTCGCCGCGGCTGCGCCGGGAACGCTCACGTTCTGCACCGGCGCCAAGCACCGGCGCGCATTGGCGGCGACCCGGGCGACCGCGGTCGTGCTGCCGCGCGAGATGGTCGCCGAATGCCCGGTCGCGGCGCTCATCGCCGCGCGGCCCTACGCCAGCTACGCGCGCATCGCCGCCTGGCTGCATCCCGCTCCCCCGGTCATCCCGGGCCGTGACCCGAGCGCCAGCGTGGCGCGCTCGGCCAGGATCGCGGCCAGCGCCTGGCTCGGGCCCGGCGCCGTCGTCGGCGAGCGCGCGGTGATCGGCGAACGCTGTTCGATCGGGCCGCATTGCGTGATCGAAGACGATGCGCGGCTCGGCGACGACTGCCGGCTGCAGGCCGGCGTCACGCTGTGCCGCGGCGTCACCGTGGGCGCGCGCTGCCTGCTGAAGCCGGGCGCGGTCATCGGCGCCGACGGCTTCGGCTTTGCGCCGGACGCGGACGGCTACGTCAAGGTGCCGCAACTCGGATCGGTCGTCATCGGCGACGACGTCGAGATCGGCGCCAACACGACGGTGGACCGCGGCACGATCGAGGACACCGTCGTCGGGGACGGCGTCAAGCTGGACAACCAGGTCCAGGTCGGACATAACTGCCGCATCGGCGCGCATACGGTGATCGCCGGCTGCGTGGGGATCTCCGGCAGTTCCGTCATCGGGCGCCGCTGCATGATCGGCGGCGCGGTGGGGATCGCGGGCCACCTCGAGATCGGCGACGAGGTGATCGTCACGGGCTATTCCCTGGTGACGCACTCGCTGCCGGGGCCCGGGACGTACTCGTCGGGCATGCCGGCGATCGCGGCCGCCGACTGGCGCCGCGCGGTCGCGCGGCTTCACCGCCTCGATACGGACCGCAGGAAGAAGGGCAGGGAGAAGGGCGGATGACCGAAGGCTTTTCCATGGACATCCAGGCGGTGCTGGCGCAGCTGCCGCACCGCTATCCGTTCCTGCTGGTGGATCGGGTGGTCGAGTGCGTGCCGGGCAAGCGCATCCACGCGCTCAAGAACGTCACCGTGAACGAGCCCTTCTTCCCGGGCCACTTTCCCGGGCGCCCGACCATGCCGGGCGTCATGATCCTGGAGGCCCTCGCCCAGGCGGCCGGGATCCTGGCGTTCAAGACCGCAGGCGTGGTGCCGGACGAGAACTCGCGCTTCTATTTCGTCGGCATCGACGGCGCGCGCTTCCGGCGGCCCGTCGTCCCCGGGGACCAGCTGGCGCTGAAGGCGACGCTCGACCGCGCGATGCGCGGCATCTGGAAGTTCACCACGGTGGCCGAGGTGGACGGCGAGGAAGTCGCCTGCGCCACGATGATGGTCGCGCCGGAGGTCAAGCCTTGATCGACCCGCGCGCGATCGTGGCGCCGGACGCCGAGATCGCGGCGGGCGTCGAGATCGGCGCCTTCTCGGTGATCGGCGCCGGCGTGCGCATCGGCGCCGGCACCTGGGTCGGGCCGCATGCCGTGATCAACGGGCCGACCACGCTCGGCCGCGACAACAAGGTGTTCCAGTTCGCCTCGGTCGGCGACGCGCCGCAGGACCGGAAGTACCGGGGCGAGCCCACGCGGCTCGAAGTCGGCGACCGCAACGTATTCCGCGAGTTCTGCTCGATCAACCGCGGCACTGTGGGCGGCCGCGGCGTCACGCGCATCGGCAACGACTGCCTGTTCATGGCGTACTCGCACGTCGCGCACGACTGCATCGTCGGCGACAACTGCATCCTGTCGAACTGCACGGCGCTGGCGGGACACGTCGAGCTCGGGGACTGGGTGATCCTGTCCGGCTACGCCGGCATCCACCAGTTCTGCAAGGTGGGAGCGCACGCCTTCCTCGCCAACAATGCCGCGGTGACCCGCGACGTGCCGCCGTACCTGCTGGTCGCGGGCTCGCCCGCGGAACCGAGGGGCGTCAACAGCGAGGGCCTCAAGCGGCGCGGCTTCGACGCCGCGCAGATCGCGAACATCAAGAGCGCCTACCGGCTGTTCTACCGGTCCGGGCTGAAGCTCGCCGAGGCACAGCAGCGTCTCGCGAAGCTGGCCGCCACGCAGCCCGAGCTCGCGCCATTCGTGGAGTTCCTCGGCGCCAGCGAGCGCAGCATCATCCGCTGATGACGGCCTCGCGCGCGCTGACCTTCGGCGTGGTCGCCGGCGAGTCCTCCGGGGACAACCTGGGCGCGGCGCTGATCCGCGCGATCCGCGCGCGCGAGCCGCGGGCGCGGTTCACGGGCGTCGCGGGACCCGCCATGCAGGCCGCCGGCTGCGAGGCGCTCGCGTCGTCATCCGAGCTGGCGGTCATGGGACTGTTCGAGGTGCTGCATCACCTGCCGCGCCTGTGGCGCCTGCGCAGCCGCCTGCGCGGCGAGCTCCTGAAGCTGCGGCCGGACGTATTCGTCGGCATCGACGCGCCCGAATTCAACCTGAATCTCGCGCCCGCGCTGCACGCGGCGGGAATCCGCACCGTGCAGTACGTCAGCCCGCAGGTGTGGGCGTGGCGGCGCGGCCGCGCGCGCCGGATGGCGGGATTCCTCGACCTGGTGCTGTGCCTGTTGCCGTTCGAGCGCGAGGTCTACGACCAGGCCGGGTTGCGCGCGATCTTCACCGGGCACCCGCTGGCAGACCAGCTCCCGCTCGATCCCGACCGCGCCGCAGCCTGCGCGGAACTGGGCCTGGACGCCGGGGCGCCGCTGGTCGCCCTGCTGCCCGGCAGCCGCGTCGGCGAGGTCACCCGGCTCGCCGCCGATTTCGCCGGAGCCGCGGCCTGGCTGGCCGAGCGCCGGCCCGGGCTGCAATTCGCCGCGGCGCTGGCCGATGCCCGCACCCACCGCCTGTTTGCACAAGCGCTGACCGCCCACGCTCCGGGTGTCGCGGTGCGCCTATTCGAGGGCCGCTCGCGCACGGTGCTGACGGCTGCGACGGTGGCGCTGGTCGCCTCCGGCACGGCGACGCTCGAGACGCTGCTGTGCAAGCGGCCGATGGTCGTCGCCTACCGGCTGGGCCGGGCGAGCGCCTTTGCGCTCAGGCGACTCGGGCTCCTCAAGGTCGCGCACTTCGCGCAGCCGAACCTGCTGGCCGGCCGGCGTATCGTCCCGGAGTTCGCGCAGGCGGAGGTCACGCCCGGGCGGCTCGGCCGCGAACTCGAACGCTGGCTGGATTCGCCGGACGAGGTGGCCGGACTCGTGGCGCAGTTCACCGCCATGCACCGGGAGCTCCGCCAGGGCGCCAGCGAGCGGGCCGCGGAAGCGATCCTGGCGCTGGCGCGGAACGCGCCGCAGTGAACGGATTCCGGCCCCGGCGCGCAGGCCGGCGCGGATGCCTGGTTGCGGGCGTGGATGAGGCCGGGCGCGGACCGCTGGCCGGGCCCGTGGTCGCAGCTGCGGTGATCCTCGACCCGGCCAGGCCGATGGCCGGCCTGCGGGACTCCAAGCAGCTTTCCGCCGCCCGCCGCGAACGGCTGGCGGCGGAGATCCGCGAACGCGCACTCGCCTGGGCGCTCGGCTGGTCCGATGCCCAGGAGATCGACGTGCTGGACGTGCTGCAGGCCAGCCTGCTTGCGATGCGCCGCGCCCTGTTGGGACTCGCCATCGCGCCCGCCCGCGTGCTGATCGATGGCAGGCATTGCCCGTCGCCCTGGCTGCCCGGCGATGCCTGCCGCATTCAGGCCGTGGTCCGCGGCGACGCCCGGGTCGCCGAAATCAGTGCGGCCTCGATCCTGGCCAAGGTCAGCCGTGACGCCTGGATGGAACGGGCGGCGCCGGTCTACCCCGGCTACGGGTTCGAGCGTCACAAGGGCTACCCGACCTCCCTGCACCTGGCGGGCCTGTCGCGCCACGGTCCCTGCCGCCTGCACCGGCGGAGCTTCGCGCCGGTAAGATCGGCCCATGGGACGGGCTGACAAGGCACCGGCGGACGCGAGCTTCGTCCACCTGCGGCTGCACACCGAGTACTCGCTCGTGGACGGCATCGTCCGCGTTCCGCGGCTGGTGCGCGCGGTGGCGGATGCAGGCATGCCCGCGGTCGCACTGACCGACCACGGCAACCTGTTCGCCATGGTGAAGTTCCACCGCGACGCCGAACGGGCCGGCGTCAAGCCGGTGATCGGCGCGGACCTCTGGCTGCGCGAGCCTGGCGAGCGCGCCGAGCCGTCGCGCCTGACGCTGCTGGCGCAGGGACTGGCGGGTTACCGCAACCTGACGCGACTCGTGTCGCGCAGCTACCTGGAGGGACAGCAGGGCGGCAGGCCGTTGCTCGAGCGCGGCTGGCTGGACCCTGCCTCGACCGCCGGCCTGATCGCGCTGTCCGGCGCCGGGGAAGGCGACGTCGGGCGTGCGCTGCTCGCGGGCCGCGACGCAGAGGCGCGCGCGACGCTCGGGCAGTGGCTGGAACTGTTCGGCGACCGCTACTACCTCGAGATCCAGCGCACCGGCCGCGCCGGGGACGAAGAGCACGTCGCCGCGGTGCTGGACCTGATCGCGTCGCAGCCGGCGCCGCTGGTGGCGACCAACGACGTGCGGTTCCTCGAATCCGGCGAGTTCGAGGCGCACGAGGCGCGGGTCTGCATCCACGGGGGCTGGCGGCTGGACGACCCCGGGCGCCCGCGCCGCCATTCGCCGGAGCAGTACCTGAAGGGCCCGGCCGAGATGCGGCGCCTGTTCGCGGACCTGCCGGAAGCGGTCGAGAACACCGTGGAAATCGCGCGGCGCTGCTCGCTGCCGCTGACGCTCGGGCGCATCTGCATGCCGGCCTTCGCGGTGCCCGGGGGCGGCAGCGCGGCGCAACACCTGCGCGCGCTCGCGGCCGAAGGCCTGCGCGAGCGGCTGGCGCGCGCGGCGGCGCCCGTCGCCGGCCACGCCGCCTACCGCGAGCGCCTGGAGCGCGAGCTCGGCGTGATCTGCGAGATGGGGTTCGAGGGCTACTTCCTGGTGGTCGCGGACTTCATCCGCTGGGCGCGGCAGCAGCAGATCCCGGTCGGACCCGGCCGCGGCTCGGGGGCCGGGTCGCTGGTGGCCTGGTCGCTCGGCATCACCGACCTCGATCCGCTGCGGCACGAGCTGCTGTTCGAGCGCTTCCTGAACCCGGAGCGCGTGTCCATGCCGGACTTCGACATCGACTTCTGCATGGAGCGGCGCGACCGGGTCATCGAGTACGTGGCGGAACGCTACGGGCGCGACCGCGTGTCGCAAATCATCACCTTCGGCACCATGGCCGCGCGCGCGGTGGTGCGCGACGTCGGCCGCGTGCTCGGCCTGCCCTACGGCTTCGTGGACGGCGTCGCGAAGCTGATCCCCTTCGAGCTCGGGATCACGCTCGCGGAGGCGCTCGCGAAGGAACCGGAGCTCGCCCGGCGCTATCGCGAGGAGGACGAGGTCCGGGACCTGGTGGATCTGGCGCAACGGCTCGAGGGCCTGGCGCGCAATGCGGGCACGCACGCCGGCGGCGTGGTGATCGCCCCGTCGCCGCTCACCGACTTCACCGCCCTGTACGCGGAATCGGCGGGCGGCAGCGTCGTGACGCAGCTCGACAAGGACGACGTCGAGCAGGTCGGGCTGGTGAAGTTCGACTTCCTCGGCCTGCGCACGCTCACGATCATCGACTGGACGGTGCGCACCATCAACGCCGCGCGCGCCGCAGCGGGGGAGGCGCCGCTCGACGTCGCGCAGCTGCCGCTCGACGACGAGGACACCTACCGGCTGCTGAAGTCCTGCCGCACCACCGCCGTGTTCCAGCTGGAGTCCCGCGGCATGCGCGACCTGGTGCGCAAGCTGCAGCCCGACTGCTTCGACGACATCGTCGCGCTGGTGGCGCTGTTCCGGCCGGGCCCGCTGCAGTCGGGCATGGTGGACGACTTCATCGCGCGCAAGCACGGGCGCACGAGCGGGCCGATCGACTACCTGCACCCGAGCCTGGCCGGCATCCTGAAGCCGACTTACGGCGTGATCCTGTACCAGGAGCAGGTGATGCAGATCGCGCAGACGCTGTCGGGTTACACGCTGGGCGGCGCCGACCTGCTGCGCCGCGCGATGGGCAAGAAACTGCCCGCGGAGATGGCGACGCAACGCTCGGTGTTCGTCGAGGGCGCGGTGGCGCGCGGGGTGCCGGCCGCGCGCGCCGGCCAGATCTTCGACCTGATCGAGAAGTTCGCCGGCTACGGCTTCAACAAGTCGCACTCGGCGGCGTACGCGCTGCTCGCCTACCAGACGGCCTGGCTCAAGGCACACCATCCCGAGGCGTTCATGGCGGCGGTGCTGTCCTCGGACATGGAGCACACCGACAAGGTCGTGTCCTTCATCGACGAATGCGCCGGCATCGGCCTCGAGGTGCTGCCGCCCGACGTCAACGAGTCGGGCTACGCGTTCACGGTCGCGGGCCCCGGCACCATCCGCTACGGGCTCGGCGCCGTGAAAGGCGTCGGCCGCGCCGCCGTGGATGCGATCGTCGCCGAGCGCGGTCGCGCCGGCCCTTACCGGGGGCTCGCCGATTTCTGCCGGCGCGTGGACCTCAAGCTCGCGGGCCGGCGCACGCTGGAAGCGATGGTCAAGGCCGGATGCCTGGATGGCTTCGGCCAGAACCGCGCGACGCTCATGAACGCGCTGCCCGCCGCCATGCAGCTCGGCGAGCAGCGCACGCGCGCGGTCGCGGCGGGCCAGGACGACCTGTTCGGCGGTCTCGCGGCCCCTGCCGCGGAGGCGGCGCCGACCGCGCTCGACCTCGCCACGGTGCCGGACTGGAGCGACTCGGTGCGCCTCGCGGGCGAGCGGGAGACGCTCGGGCTCTACCTGACGGGCCACCCGATCGCCGAGGTCGAGCAGGAGCTCCGGCAGCTCGTGCCGCTGCGCATCACGGACCTCGGCGGCCCGCGCCCCGCCGCCGATGCCCGCGGCTCGGGCGGCGGCAGGAACGTGACCGTCGCAGGACTCGTGCTCGAGATCCGCCGGCGCGGCCCGCGCATGACGCTGCTGCTCGACGACCGCAGCGGGCGCATGGAAGTGAGCCTGTTCGACGACGTCTGGCAACAGCACCGCCAGGTGATCGCGCGCGACGCCATCCTGGTGATCGAGGGACAGCTGCGGTTCGACGAATTCATCGAGGACTGGCGCATCAACGCCAGGAAGCTGACCCCGATCGACGAGTTGCGCGAGCGCGAGGCGCGGCGCCTGCTGATCCGGCTGCCGCCGGCCGCCGCCGGCGAGCGGCTGCTGCAGCGGCTGGAGGATACGCTGCGCCCCTGCCGCGGCGGCAACTGCGGCATCGCGGTGCATTACATCGGCGAGCAGGCGCGGGCGACGCTGGCGCTGCCCGAGGAATGGTCGGTCCGGCCGACCCGGGCGCTGCTCGAGGAACTCGCCGCGCTGGTCGGACGCGACGCACTGCGGGTCGTGTACGGCCCGCGACCCGACTGAGCGCGCGCCACCCTCTATACTGGCGCCATGGCGCTGCAATTCCTGGATTTCGAGCAGCCGATCGCCGAACTCGAGGCCAAGATCGAGGAGCTGCGGTTCCTCGGCGACGATTCCGAGCTCAACATCGCCGAGGAGGTCGAGACGCTGCGCGCCAAGAGCCGCGCGCTCACGACCAGCATCTTCGCGAGCCTCACGCCCTGGCAGATCACGCAGCTCGCGCGCCACCCGCAGCGGCCGTACATGCTCGACTACATCCCGCTCGTGTTCACGGAGTTCCAGGAGCTGCATGGCGACCGCATGTACGCGGACGACCAGGCCATCGTCGGGGGCGTGGCGCGCCTCGGCGGCACGCCGGTGATGCTGATCGGCCAGCAAAAGGGCCGCGACACCAAGGAACGCGTGCGCCGCAACTACGGCATGCCCAAGCCGGAGGGGTACCGCAAGGCACGGCGCCTGATGCTGACGGCCGAGCGCTTCGGCCTGCCGCTGGTCACGCTGATCGACACGCCGGGCGCTTATCCGGGCGTCGGCTCGGAGGAGCGCAACCAGAGCGAGGCGATCGCCAGGAACCTGTTCGACATGGCGCGCCTGCCGGTCCCGGTCGTCAGCTGCGTGATCGGGGAGGGCGGCTCGGGCGGCGCGCTCGCGATCGGGATCTGCGACCGCTTGCTGATGCTCCAGTACAGCGTCTACTCGGTGATCTCGCCCGAGGGATGCGCGTCCATCCTGTGGAAGAGCGCGGACCGGCGCGAGCTGGCGGCCGAAGCCATGGGCATCACGGCTGAGCGGCTCTCGCGCCTCGACCTCGTGGACGAGGTGATCCCGGAGCCGCTCGGCGGCGCGCACCGCGACCCGCAGGGGATGGCGGAGGCGCTGCGCGAGGCGCTCGTTCGCCGGCTCGCCGAGCTGACCGCGCTGCCGGCGGAGGTGCTGCTGGCCGAGCGCCAGCGGCGGCTGCGCGGGTTCGGGGTCTATGGCGGCGCCTGAGATGCCCGACGATGACATACGATGCGCAGCAGGACCGGGTGATCGGCGCCGTCGAACGGTCGCTGACGCGGCTGATTCCGGGCTGGCCCGAGGCGCGCCTGTGCGTGGCGTTGTCGGGCGGCGTGGATTCGGTGACCTTGCTCGCGGCATGCGTCGACATTCGTTCGCGCCGTGGACGGCCGGCTCTGCGGGCGGCGCACGTCCATCACGGATTGCAGCCCGAGGCCGACGCCTGGCAGGCGCACTGCGAGGCGCTTTGCGGCGATCGGCGCATTCCGCTCGAGGTGGTCCGGGTCGCGATCGACCTGCGGCCGGGCGCAAGTCCCGAGGCCGCGGCGCGTGACGCCCGCTATCGGGCGCTGCAGGGACTGCTCGCGCCGGGCGAATTCCTGCTGACGGCGCACCACCTCGACGACCAGCTCGAAACGGTGCTGCTCCAGCTGTGCCGCGGGGCAGGCGTGGCCGGGCTGTCGGCCATGCCGCCGGTCGCGGCGCTGGGCCGGGCCTGGTGCCTGCGGCCCATGCTGGGGTTGACGCGCCGGGACATCGAGGACCATGCCCGCCGGGCGGGGCTGGCCTGGGTCGAGGATCCCATGAACGCAGCGACGCGCTTTGATCGATCCCTGCTGCGGCACGAGGTGACACCCGTGCTGCGGGCGCGATGGCCGGCGATTGCACGCTCGGTCGCCCAGTCCGCCGGGCACCTCGCTGAATCCCGCGAGCTGCTCGACGAGATCGCGGCCGGCGATGCGGTTTCCCTGGTTGACGATGGGCGCGTGGACATCGCGCGACTGCTCGCCTTGTCGCGGCCGCGGCAGGCGAATTTCCTGCGCTGGTGGCTGCGACAGCGCGGACTCGGGATTCCATCGCGTGCCCGGCTGGCCGCGATCCTGAACCAGGTCCTGCCGGCGCGCGCGGACGCCCGGCCGTTGGTCCGCTGGTCCGGCGGGGAGGTCCGCCGCTATCGCGGCCGGCTGTACGCGATGCGGCCGCTGGACCGGGTGTCGGAGGGCTCGTGGGCGATGGCACCCGGCCAGGTACTGGACATCGCCGGCGTCGGCCGGGTGACGCTGGCGGCGGCGACGGGGCGCGGCGTCAGCCGGCAGCGGTGCCCGGGGCCATTCGAGCTGCGGCTGCGGCGGGGCGGCGAACGACTGCGTCCTGCGGGGCATGCCATCACCAAGACGGTGAAGCGGCTGCTGCAGGAGGCCGGCACCGAGCCGTGGCTGCGCGAGCGGATGCCGCTGCTCTATGCGCGGGACCGGTTGCTGATGGTGGGCGATCGCTGGGTCGCGGCGGAGACGGCCGCCGGGCCGGGCGAACCCGGTCTGGTTCTCGCCTGGACCGGCGCGGACACCGCTGACTGATCCCATTCCGGCGCGCTCCGGCGCCGGCGCGCCACGCGACATATTCGACCGGTTGCGCGGCGAAAAGTGTGAACGGGTTCCGCATCCGGATCCGTCCGCAGCCCGGCCCCGACCGTATGTCGGGACGTTACGCCGCGCGAGCCGCCTTTCACGTAGTTTCGCGTCGCGAATCCTGAGCGGGGCCGCCCATGACCAAGACCAGGGGTTTCACACTCATCGAATTGATGGTCGTGCTCGTCGTCGTCGCGATCCTGGCGGCGGTCGCATTTCCCGCCTATCGCGAGTCGGTCAAGCGCGGCCATCGTCGCGCCGCGCAGTCGGTCATGATGGACATCGTCAACCGGCAGCACCAGTATTTCGTGGCCAACCGCGGTTACGCGAGCGTCGCCGAGCTCAATTACACGCTGCCGCCGGACGTCGGCGCCAACTACACCTACGACATCGTCCTGGATCCCGGGCCGCCGCCGGGCTTCCAGGTCGTCTTCACGCCCACCGGCGGACAGGTGAGCGACGGCAACCTGTCGGTCGACAGCAACGGAACCAAGACTCCTGCGGAGAAGTGGTAGCCATGCGTACGCAAGTCCAGAGCCATCAGGGCGGCATGTCGCTGGTCGAGGTGCTCATCTCGATGGTGATCCTGTCGGTGGCGTTGCTGAGCCTGGTCGTCCTGCAAGGCCGCCTGCACGTGCTGCAGGTGGAGTCCTATCAGCGTTCCCAGGG
>DASTOQ010000063.1:0-25240 GCA_035720205.1 Steroidobacteraceae bacterium
GCGCGTATAGTCGCCGTTGCCGTCGGCGGCCATGACGACGGCGTCGCCGACCCCCGCGTGCCTGCCCCAGGCGCCCATGACGAACACGTCGTTGACCGCGAGGCAGACGATCCTGCCGACTCCCTTGCTGCGCAGCGCTCCGGCTTTCTCGACGAAGCCTGGCAGATGCCTGGCGTCGCAGGTGGGCGTGAAAGCGCCCGGCACCGAGAACAGCACGACGCGGCCCTGCCCGAGCAGTTCCTTCGCCTCGACGTTCGCCGGGCCGTCCTTGCCCATCACCTTGAGCTTCCCGTCCGGGATGCGGTCGCCTGCCTGGATCGTCATGTCGCGTCTCCCTGTCGTTGCGTGAATCAGGCCGTGCTCGTCGCCGCCGGCCGTGCCGCGCCGGGGAATGGCCCGGCTTTCAGCAGCATGCCGGGCGCCGGGTGACCGACCTGCTGCTCGATGAAGCGCGCTGCCTCGATCGCGCGGCCGAGATCCACGCCGGTCTCGATGCCCATGCGTCCGAGCATGTAGACGAGGTCCTCGGTCGGGATGTTGCCGGTCGCGGCCGGCGCGAAAGGGCAACCGCCCAGGCCGCCCAGGCTCGCGTCCAGCACGCGGGCGCCGGCCGTGCAGGCCGCGTAAGCATTAGCGAGCCCGGTATTGCGGGTGTTGTGGAAATGCCCGCGCAGCGGCATCCCCGGCAGCGCCTGCGCGACGCGGCCGAATACGTCCACGACCTGGCCGGGCACCGCGACGCCGATGGTGTCGGCGATCGCAATCTCGAACGGGCTGCCATCGGCGACCTCGCGTGCGAGTTCCACCACGCGCTCCGCGGCCACCTCGCCCTCGAACGGGCAGCCGAAGGCCGCCGAGATCGTGACCTGGGCCTTGATGCCGGCGGCCTGCGCGGCGGCGGCGATCTCGCGCCAGGCGCGGAGGGACCCGGTGCTGGTCGTGCCCTGGTTGCGCTCGTTGAAGGCGTCGGTCGTGAACACGACCATGCCGATCTCCTCGCAACCGGCGGCGGCGGCGCGGTCAAAGCCCGCGCGATTCAGCACCAGGCCGATGTAGCGCAGGCCCGGCTGGCGGGGCAGCGCCCTGAGGACTTCCTCGGCATCCGCCATCTGCGGCACGCGCCGCGGACTCACGAAGCTCGCGACCTCGATGCGCGTGAGACCCGCCGCCGCGGCGCGGCGGATGAATTCAACCTTGACTGCGGCCGGGACCCGGGCCGCTTCGTTCTGGAGGCCGTCCCGCGGCCCGACTTCGACGAGTCCGATGCCGTGCGGGAGGGTCATCCCGCCATGCTGGACCAGAGGTCGGCCACGCCCTTGAGCTTCTCGTTCGCCGCAGCGGCCGCCTTGAATGCGTTCTTCGCCTCGGCCGCCTTCTTGGTCTCGACCAGCGCGATTCCGAGCAGCATGTGGAGGTCGTCCGGGCGGCGCAGCTTGCCCTTGGTGACGCCGCGCTTCGCGGCCTCGCTCGCCTTGGCGTAGTTCTTCAGCGTGAAGTAGGCGGTCGCGACCTTGGCTTCGGGCTCGCCCGCCTGGATGGCCTGGGCCTCGCGCTCCTGCTGGGCCAGCGTGGCCTTGACGCGGTCCACCTGCGCCTTGGCGTCGGCGAGCAGGCGGTTGTTGCGGTCGTCCTTCTTGATCGCGCCGTTCGCCATGCCTTTTTCGAGCATGGCCACCGCTTCGCCGGGGCTCGACATGTCGAGCGCGGTCTCGGCGTACTTGGCGTAGTGCTCGCCGGACAGCAGGCCGCGCGTGGCGCCGAGCCGGTAGATGTTGATCATGACGACCGGGTCGCGCTGGGTCTTGACCTCGTAGGCGCTCGCGATCCACTTGAAGGAATCCCGGCTCGGCGCGACCACCATCAGGCGGTGCAGCGTCTGCAGCTTGGCCGCCTCGTTGCCGGTCTGCTGGTAGGCCTCGTGCAGGGCGAGCAGCAGCTTGGACGTCACGGACACGGGCTTGCGCGCCTTGTCTGCGCCTGCGATGGCCTTTTCCAGGGTCGGCGCCGCGGCGCGGAAGTCCCGCAGCTGCATCTGGCAGTTGGCGAGCAGGATCAGGTCGTCGGTGTTCAGCGCCCCGGTGGTCGCCAGCCGGTCGAGTGCCGCCCGCGCTTCGCGATACTCCCGCAGCGAGTAATGCGTCGTCGCCTTCAGTCGCAGCTTCTTCTGCAGTTCCGCGCCGCTGACGCGGCCCGTCGCGATGCGCTCGTCCACCGTCTGGATGACGAGACGGTGGTTGTTGGCGCTGGCCGCGGCGTAAATGAGGTATTCGTTGATGCCGTGCTCTTCCTGCGCCGACAGCGGGGCCTTGGCCTTGGCTTCCTGCAGCAGGCGGATCGCCTCATTGAAGCTGCCCTTCTGGGCGGCGCCCTGGGCAGCCGTGAGCTTGTCGGCGACTTCCTTGCGCCAGCCGCCGGCCGTCTGCGCATGGGCATCGGGCACGACCGCGAGCGCCGCCATGCCCGCCAGCGGAAGGGCCATGAGTGTCGCCAGCAAGCTGGCACGGATCTTTTTGGTCATCAGCATCACATCGTACTCCTGCTTCAGCCGCCTGCCGGCGCCGGTGCGGCATCGCGCGCCACGCGCGCCAGCCACAACCGCGCGATCCCCGCCATCTGCGGGTTGGCCGCCCCGCCCAGGGCCGCGTCGAATGCGCTCCTGGCCTCTTCGCGGCGACCGAGCTCCATCAACGCGGCGCCCAGCAGCAAGTTGGCGTCGTCAGCGCGCGTGACCCCGCCCTTGGCGATGCCCTGCCGCACGAGCTCTGCCGCCTTTTCATAGTTGCCGGTGCTGTAGAAGCCGAGGCCCACCTTCACCGATACATCGCCTTTCGCGCTCTTCGCCGCCGCGGCCGCCTCCGCCGCCAGCGTCTTCTGGTCCGCGGCGACTGCGGCCTTCGCCTCCTGCAGGAGCGTCTGGTTGGTGCCGACGCCGGGCACGACGCCGTCCTTCATGCCCCGTTCGAGCCCGCGGGATGCTTCGCCCGGGCTCCCCGAAATGAGTGCCGCATCGGCGTAGCCCAGGTAGTCGCCGACCTTGTCGAACCCGCCGAGCGGGTCGCTGGCGGCGACGCGGTAGGCGTTCAGCATGACCACGCGGTCGTCCTGCGACAGGATCTGCATGAGCCTGACGACGTTGCTGTAGTACTTCTTGTCCGGATAGTCGCTGATCAGCTCCACCAGGTTCGTCAGGCGCTCCGGGGAATTCTCCAGCTTGAAGAGCACGTCGTCCCGCAGCACGTACAGCTCTTCGCTGGGCCGCTCCCCGCGGCTGCGGGTCAATTCGATCGCCCGCGTGATGGCCTGGGCAGCCTCGGCGAATTGCGAGTTCTGCCGATAGAGCCTGCCGAGCGTCGCGATCTCGTCCGGCTCGATGTCCGGCGTCGCATCCACGAACTGGCGGTAGTGGTGTAGCGCCTTCTCGCGGTCCTTCTTGTTGTTGTAGTGCGCGGCCAGCAGCTGGTGCATCGAGCTCAGCTGCGACGCATCGGCGTAGCCCTTGGCCAGGAAGTTCTCGACCGCCGCCGCCAGCAATTCCTTGTCGCCGCTGCCCTGGCTGGCCTGCAGGCGCCAGGTCGCGATCGCGCGATCGTCATCGGGCGTCTTGTCCGGGATGGCCTCCAGCGCCGGCAGCGCGGCCAGCACCTCGTCCCACTTCTTGTCCTTGACCAGCGGCTCGACCTTGGAGGCCTGCTTGCGGAACCCGTCGCTGTATTGCGCCCCGGACGCCGCCTGCTGCTCGGTATCGTCCCCCCTCTTCTTCTTGGGCTTGGCGAGCTGGGCGTCGGACACAGACGGCAACGCCGCGGCGACCGCAATCGCCGCGCATACGGCCGCCAGGCGGCTCCACCGGGAATTACGTGCCATCATGTCCCCTCTGTTCCTCACCGGCACCCCGCCGGCCCTGTGGCGTGGGGCCGGTTTATACCCCAAAACCGCCCTTCTGTCTTGCCATCCCCTTGATTGGATGGACTGCCCCCGGTCCGCGGGGTTCCTGCGGTACAGGATTTTCCGCGGAATTCAGCCTGCATTCAGCCGCGGCCTGATGCAAAAAAAGAAGAGGCCCGCCGTGGCGGGCCTCCGGTCTCTTCCGCCGCGGCCTGCGTCAGGTGCCGGCCGGCGGCTCCGCGATGAATCCGACCTTGCGCATGCCCCCGCGCTGCAGGACCGCGAGGGTGTCGGAGACGTACTCATAGCGGGCGCGCTTGTCCGCGCGGATGTGGATCTCCGGCTGCGGATCCTTGACCGCCTCCTGCAACACGTAGTTCAGCAGCGAATTGCGGTCCACGCTGTTCTCGTTCCAGTAGATCGCGCCGTCGAAGTCGATCGAAAGATTGATGTTCTCGGGCTTGGTCTCGGTCGGCCGGTTGACCTCCTTGGGCAGGTCGATCTTGACCGCATGCGTCATCACCGGGACGGTGATGATCATGATGATCAGGAGCACCAGCATGATGTCCACGAGCGGAATGACGTTCGGCTCGACCATGGGGTCGGCCTGTTCCTCGCGGACCGCAATGGCCATTGCTTACTTCCCCGCCACGCGCGAGCCGGCGAGCAGCGCGGCCGAAACGTCGTGCGCGAAATAGTTCGCGCGCTCCATCAGGCCCTTGTTCCCGCGCAGCAGGCCGTTGAACCCGAGCACCGCCGGCACCGCCACCGCGAGGCCGAGCGCCGTCATGATCAGCGCTTCGCCGATCGGTCCCGCGACCTTGTCCAGCGACGCCTGGCCGGCGATCGAGATGCTGATCAGCGCGTGGTAGATGCCCCACACCGTGCCGAACAGTCCGACGAACGGCGCGGTCGCGCCGACCGACGCCAGCACCACCATTCCGCTCTGCAGGCTCGACTGCAGCATGCTGGTGCGCTTGTCGATGTGCGACTGCACGAAGTCCGCCAGCTCGATGTTGCTGGTGACGTCCCGCGCCGAGGTCTTGCGGTGGTGCTCGACGGCCTGCAAGCCGTCCTGCGCGATGTCGCGGAACGGGTTGATCTTGCCCTTGAGCCTGGCGATGCCTTCCGCCATCGAGCCCGCAGAGAAGAAGTTCTTCTCCGCCTCGGCCGCCACCTTGCGCAGCGTCCGCTGGTCGAGCCACTTGTTGATCATGACGAGCCATGACCACAGCGACATCACGATGAGTATGACGAACACGCCCTTGCCGACGTAGTCGCTCTGGGTCCAGAGCGCCTCTATGCCATAGGGGTTTTCAGTCGCGCCGTTTTCAGCAGCCATTCTGCAGTTCCTTTAAGAGACCATTGATTTCCGGAAAATCGCGAGCGCCCAGGGCCTGCGGATTTCCGGTCCCTGACCTAATCGTTCTGCGTCACTCCAGCTTGAACACGATCGGCAGCGCTACCTGCGCCTCGACGGCCACGCCGTCGCGCTTGCCTGGATTGAACGGGAGCTTGCGGATGACGCACTCGGCGGCGCCGTCCAGCCGGTCGAAACCGCTGCTCTGGGTGACATTGATCGCGCCCGCCCGACCGTCCGCGCCCACCGTGACGGTGGCGACCACGCGGCCCTCCTCGCTCAGGCGCCGGGATGCCGACGGGTAACAGGCGTTGATCGCTGCCGAGATGCGGTCCGGGCGCACCTTCAGGCTCGGGGGCGTGACCTGCACCTGGCGCGGCGGCGCCTGCGGCGCGGGTCGCGGTGCTTCCTGCTTGACCTGGACGGTGATCGCCGTGGTCGGACCCTCGAATGCCGGCAGGTCGATCAGCGGCGGCGGAACCACCGGCGGCGGCACGTCCACCGGGGGCGGCGGCGGAGGTTCGTCGAGATTCTCGGGCGGCGGCGGCGGCGGCGGCAGGTCCATGATCGCGAAGTCCTGCACCAGTTGCATGCCGGCACGGACCAGTCCCTGCTTCAGCGCCCAGAAGAAACCGACGTGCAATCCGATGATGGCCACGAAGACGGCCGTGCGACGCGATCCCCCCGCCGAATAGGTATTCGTCATACCGACCTACTGTGCCCCTCGTCGGAACTCGCCGGTCGCATGCGGCCGAGTGGCCGGATGCGCCCCGCCAAATTATTAGTGGGCGCACTGCCACGCGCCCGGAATCCGGCAGCGGTCACCTTAGCGGTTGCTCGTTTCCTCTGCAAGCGCCGGGCGGCGTCGCCTTGCGACCCAAGGCCGGCGCCACCCGCCTATCCACCGTCCCCGTCCGGAATCCGTTCAATCGAGCCGGAACACGATCGGCAGCCGGACTTCCGATGCCACGGTACCGCCGTCCCGGCGCGCCGGTTCGAACGCCAGCCTGCGGATGACGCAATCCATCGCCGCATCGAGCCGCGGGAATCCCGAGGTTTCCGCCACGCTCCAGGACGCGACCGCGCCCTGCGCGCCGATCACGAGATGCGCGACCGCCCGCCCCTCCTCGTTTTCGCGCCGGGCCGCGGCCGGGTAGCAGGAAGCGATCAACGCCTCGAGGCGATCGCGGCGCGTGCGCAGCGACGCCGCGACGTAGTTGCCCCCGACCGGGATCACGGCGTTCGTGCCGCCCGGGGCTGCGCCGGAGATTGACTCCGCGGCCGGGCCGGCCGCCGGCTGCGCGAACTCCGGGAACTCCAGCACCGGTTCCGGCACCGGCAGCTGGTACGGTTCCATCGGCAACGGTTCGCCCGGCACCTCGCGTGTTTCGGGCTTCGGCTCCGGCAACGGGACGATGACCGGGCCCTCGTCCTCGAACACCTTGCGGATCGGCGGGCCGAGGCCGTGGGCGATCACGAGGAACAAGCCGAGATGGAGGCCGATGGCCGCTGCAAGCACGGCCGGATGCCGCAGAGCGCCCGCCGAGCAGGTATGTGTCACGAGACACCTCCTTTTCAACGCCGCCGGTCCACGCCAACCTAGACCCCTTGCCGTTGGATCGCAAGCAGCCCGGCGGCGGGCTGCCCTCACCATCCTGAACGCCGGCGTGGGGTCTTCAGGGTTTCGCCGAGCCCCGGGTTCAGGCGGTCGTGGCCGCGGCCTTGCCCTCGCGCGTGACGATGACCGCGACGCCCGAGAGCGTCATGAGGCCGCCCAGGAACATGCGCCAGTCGAGGCGGTCGCCGAGCAGCAGCACCGAGAACAGCACGCTGAAGACCGGCGCCAGCACGGTCACCGGCGCAACGCTCGACACCGGGTAGCGTCGCACCAGCGCGAAGTAGGCCGTGTGCGCGAACAGGCTGGCGAGCACCGCCGAGTACAACAGCGCACCCCAGCCCGTGGCGCCGGCCTGCGACAGGCTTTCGAGCTGGCCTTGCTCGATCAGCAGCGACAGGGGCAGCAGGAACGGCAGGCTCGCCCAGGCCAGCCACGCCATCAACTCGAGCGGCTCGAGCTGGTGCACGCGCTTGATCGCGACCAGGCCGACGGCGCCGATGAAGGCCGCTCCCACGATCATCATCAGTCCCTGCGCCGACGCGAACACGTCGGGGCTGAATGCCAGCACGACGACTCCCGTGAACGACAGCGCGATGCCCAGCCAGCGGCGCCAGCGGATCCGCTCGCCGAGCAGCGCCACCGACAGCAGCGTCGCGAACGGAACGCCGAGCTGGCTCGCGATCGCCACCGACGACAGGTTGCCGGACAGCTTCACCCCGGTGAACATCAGCGCGAACTGCAGGCCGCCGCCGCCGATCGCGGCGACCAGCAGCCATTTCATCTCGCCGCGGCGGATCCTGAACCACGGCAGTACGGCCAGGCCGACGATCAGGAAGCGCAGGAAACTCAGGAACACCGGCGGAAAGCGGTCCACCGACAGCTTGATCGCGACGATGTTGAAGCCCCAGATCGCGTTGATCAGCACCAGCTGCCAGAGATGGGCGCGGGAAATTTCGGGCGCGCTCACACCAGCAGCTCTTCGGCAGGCGGGCGCAGGTTGTAGTGCGAGCTCATCGCGTGGCCATAGGCGCCCGCTGTCGCAAACAGGAGCACGTCACCTTCCTCGCAGTCCGGCAGCAACCGGTCCTCGCCGAGCACGTCGCCGCTTTCGCAGATCGGCCCGACCACGGTGCAGCGGCCGGCCGGCGGCGCATCGGGGCGCGACAGGTTGACGATCTCGTGGCGGGCGCCATAGAGCGCGGGGCGCAGCAGGGAGTTCATGCCGGTCGCGACGCCGACATAGCGCCGCTCGCCCTTGCCCTTCAGCTGCGTCACGCGCGCGAGCAGCACGCCCGCCTCCGCGGCGAGAAACCGCCCGGGCTCCAGCCAGAGTTCGAAGCCCGGATGCGCGCGGTGGAATGCGGCCAGCCCGGCGTCGAGCGCACGCAGGTCTAGCGGCGGCTGTGACGGCGACTCCGGCACTCCCAGACCCCCGCCGAGATTGAGGATTCGCGCCTGCGGGAACAGCGGCACGGCGCCGGCCAGCGCCAGCGCCGCCCGGGTCCAGTGTTCCGGCTCGAAGCTGCCGCTCCCGCCATGCGCGTGCAGCCCCGTGATGCGCGTCCCGCAGGCGTCCGCGAATGCCCGCAGTTCCCGCAACTCCGATGCGGGCACGCCGAACTTCGATTGCGCACCGGCCGTGCGCACTTTCTCGTGATGACCGTGCGCCAGTCCGGTGTCGAGACGCACGAGGATCTCCCGGCCGCCGAACAGCGCGCCCCAGTGGCGCAGCACGTGGACGTTGTCCACCGTGACCCGCACGCCGAGCGCGAGCGCGGATTCGTACTCGGCGCGAGGGGCGAAGTTCGGCGTGAACAGGATCCGGTCGCGCGCAAACTGCGGCAGCGTCCCGAGTACCCGGTCGAGTTCGCCCAGCGACACGCACTCGAAGCCGAGCCCCGCGGCAGCCACGGTGCGCAGGATTCCGGGATGCGGGTTGGCCTTGACCGCGTAGAACGCCCTGGCGACCGAATCCAGGCCGCGCAGCAGGCCGGCCTGGCGCGCGACGACCGAGAGGTCGTAGGCGTATGCGCAATCACGCCTGCCCAGCGCGGCAAGGAGCGCGTCGCGCCTGGTCATCCACCAGCATTCGCGTGCCGCCAGCGTCATGTCCGGATTGTCGGTCGCGGAAGCCGGAAAGCGAAAGGCCGCATCCCCTGCGGCATGCGGCCTCTCATTGGCAGCGCTCGCTGCAGAGCGCGCGGATCAAGCCTCGTCGACGTCGTTGAACTCGGCCAGTTCGCGCTGCAGGCGCTTCTCCGCCAGCACGTCTTCCACCCGGCTCCAGGCGGACTGCTGGGTCGGCCGGCGTTGCCCCTTGGGGCGCCGCTCGACCACGATCAGGCGGTCCAGGTCGCCATCCTGTTCGGTGCTGGACTCCCCGAGAAACTCGTCCTCGAGGTCGAAGGACTCATCATTGCGCTCTTTCATTCCGTGGAATTCCTAGAGAAATCAATGATATCCACAACAAACCCGACAATCGTCGGGCTGCGCAATATATACGAAAAGCGCCGTTTATCAACCGTCCTCGCGGTAACGCAGCAATACCGGCTCCCCGCGGCCGACCCCCAGCCCGGAGGCGGCGTGACCCGCGGATTCCGCGATTTCGACCAGTCCCCAGGCATTCACCAGCGCCAGCAGCGTCCCGCGGGGAACCTCCCCGTAGGCCTTCGCGTGCCGCGCCTCATGGCCAGCGACCAGCGCGTACCAGTCCCGGCGCGGATCCAGCGTCGCAGCCTCGATGTTCGTGAGCAGGTTTCCGAAACGATCCACGGTCACGACGACACCGTCCCAACCATGCTCCGCCCGCCGGGCCGCCGGCGGCGCCAGGCCCTCGACCGGGATGCAGAGTTCACCGAGTGCCTCGAACGGCAGCCGTCCGGTAACCAGCTCGGCGGCCAGCGGCGCCAGCAGGTCGCGCCCGTGGAAAGTCGCACCACGGGCACCGGCTCCGATCGCCTCGAAGGTCGCCGGCTCGACCCGGCGCGCTACGGCGCCAGGACGCGCCGCGATCGCGGCCAGCAGGCCGTTGTCGGGCGCGAGAAACAGTTGGCTGCTGCAGCTTACCGCGAGCAGTCCGCGCGTCGTGCCCACGCCCGGATCGACCACGGCAAGGTGCACCGTGCGGTCCGGAAAATACGGCGGCAGCTGCGCCAGCCAGAAGCCGGCCTCGGCCGGCCGGAAGGGCCCGATGTCGTGCGTCACGTCGACGATCGCCGTCTGTGGCGCGCGGCGCAGGATCATGCCCTTCATCACGGCGACGAAGGGGTCGCGCAGCCCGAAATCAGTGGTCAGGGTGATGCAGCCGCGCATCGGCAAGGGCCGCGGCAGCGGCCCGGGATCAGTTCAGGACCGCGCGTCGCAGGCTTCCAGGCACTCGCTGTATTCGTCGTCGCAGGCCTGGACCTTGTCCGGGTCGCCATTGGATTTCGCCATGCACGCGTCCGATTCCGTGTCGCAGCGCTCGATGCACCTCTCGTCCGCAAACGGCCGCGCGGCGCCGGGCTGGCGCATCCGCGCCTCGGGCCGGATATCGTCGGCAAGCGCGGCGGGCGCCGCCAGCAGGCCCGCGAGCGCCACGGCCAGATATCGAGTGCTGCGGAATTTCATCGGGAATCGCCCCTCCCCGGCCACGCGTATCTATACGGCACGCCGGGCCGGTCTGCAAATCACCGGCACAGCTTCTGCCGGCAGCGCTGAATGCACGCTGAACGGCCGGCGCGGCCGTTCACGCGGCCAGTTCGGACGCCGCCTGGGCCACCAGCACCCGCGCCATCGGACCGAGTCTGCCGAAGCGCTCATCGCGCGTCTGTCCGTGGAAATACCGATAGTAGATCTGCTGGACGATGACGGCGAGCCGGAACAATCCGAACACGCGATAGAAGCGGAACTCCGGCGCCGGCAGCCCGGCCCGCGCCGCATAGCGCTCCAGGACCTGGCGGCGCGACAGCGAACCCGGCAAGTGCGTCGGCAGCATGCGCGTCGCCTGCAGCGCCGGCGGATCGGTCGCCTCGACCCAGTAAGCGAGCGAGCAACCGAGGTCCATCAGCGGGTCGCCGATCGTGGCCATCTCCCAGTCGAGCACGCCGACCAGCCGCGACGGATCGGCCGCGTCGAAGACGACGTTGTCCAGCTTGTAGTCGTTGTGGATCAGCGCCGGGCGCGAGGATTCCGGCGGCTGGTGCGCGGCCAGCCATTGCGTCACCGGCGTGGCATCCGGGGCATCGCCGGTACGTGCCCGCTCGTAGCGACCGGTCCAGCCCTCGACCTGCCGCGCAACATAGCCCTCGGGGCGGCCGAGTTCCGCCAGCCCGAGCGCACGCCAGTCGAGGGCGTGCAGCCTTCCGAGCACGTCCACGAGCGCCAGCTGCTGAGCCCGCACGAGCGCGGGGACGGGCGCGAGTCCCGCGGGGTAATCGCGGCGCAGGATGATGCCGCGGATGCGCTCGACCACGTAGAACGGCGCGCCGATCACCGCCTCGTCCGCGCAGAAATGCAGTGGCCGCGGGGACTCGGCGAAATGCCCGGCCAGCGCCGACAGCACCCGGAATTCCCGTCCCATGTCGTGGCCGGACTTCGGCCGCGTGCCGAATGGAGGGCGGCGTAACACCATCTCGCGGCCGCCCGCCGTCAGCAGGTAGCTCAGGTTCGAGAACCCCGCCGGGAACTGTCGCACCGTGAGCGGCAGCGCCAGGCCCGGCAGCTGGCGCGCGAGATAATCCCCGAGGACCGCCGCGTCGAGCGCTTCGCCTGCGCGCGGCGCCGCGGCCTCGTCCACCAGACTCATGCGTCGCGGCCCTTCAGCAGGTGCTTCGCGACCGCGATCTTGTGCACTTCATCCGGGCCATCGTAGATGCGGGCCGCGCGCTCCTCGCGGAAGAACCAGGCCAGCAGCGTGTAATCGGTGACGCCAAGCCCGCCATGCACCTGCAGCGCGCGATCCACGACTTTCTGCAGCACGCCGGCGACGTGGTACTTGATCATGGCGATGTCGTCGCGCGCGGCCCTCGCGCCCGCCTGGCCGATGCGCCAGGCCGCATACAGCACGAGCAGGCGCGCGGCGCGGATCTCGGCAGCGCACTCCGCGATCCAGGCGCGGACGATGTCGCTGTCGCCGAGACGCCGGTCCTCCGGGCCGATCACGCGTGTCGCCGCGCGCGCGACCATGAGCTCGTGCGCGCGCTCGCAGATTCCGAGCCAGCGCATGCAGTGATGGATTCGGCCGGGCCCGAGCCGCGACTGCGCGAGCCGGAAGCCTTCCCCGCGCGGCCCCAGCAGCTGCTCCCCCGGCACGCGGCAGCCGGCGAGCTCGATCTCGCCGTGCGAGAAAAGGTCGCGGCCCTCGTGCCCCATCACCGGCGTGTTGCGCAGCAGGCGGTAGCCCGGCGCGTCTGCCGGTACGATGAACAGGCTCGCCCGGCCGTGCGGCGGCGCCTCAGGGTCCGTCACCGCCATGACGATGCAGAAGGCGGCTCCATCGGCGCCGGTCGTGAACCACTTGCGCCCGTTCAGCACCCAGCCGTTGCCGTCCTGCTCCGCACGCGTTTCCAGCATCAGCGGATTCGCCCCGCTGTTGCCGGGCTCGGTCATCCCGAAGCAGCTGCGAATCTCACCCGCGACCAGCGGCTCGAGCCATCGCTTCTTCTGCGCCGGCGCGGCGGACTCGTGCAGCAGCTCGACGTTGCCGGCGTCCGGCGCGTTGCAGCCGAACACGAAGTGCGCGAACGGGCAGCGGCCCAGGGCTTCCGAGATCAGGCCATGGGTCAGGAGATCGAGGCCGAGACCGCCGAGCTCGCGCGGGTAGATCGGGCCCCACAGTCCCAGCCTGCGCACCTCCGCGCGCTTGCCCTGCAGCACCGGCAGCAGCGCCGCGAAGCCGGAGGCGAGGAACGCGGGTTCGAGCGGGACGAGTTCCCGATCCACGTACTCGCGATAGCGGTTGACGATGACCTGCTTGGCGGGTTCGAGGTGGAAATCCATGATCCTGCCTCAACGGTGGGTGATCAGCGGCAGCAATCCCGGCTGCTCGAGGTGGCCGATCGAATTCAGGGACTCGATCGTGACCCTCCGGCCGTCCGACAGCAAGCAGCTGACGCCCGTGTTGTAGAAATTGAGCTTGAGCTTCAGCAGGTCGTGGTCGCCGACGCCCAGGAAGGATTGCATCGCTGCCGCCAGCGAGCCGGCGGACCCGAACAGGACCGACTGGCGGTGGCGGCCCGTCGTCCCGATCGCCGTGGCGAGGGCGGCGCCGCAGCGCGCGCGAAAATCGGCAAAGCGCTCGACGCCGTCGAGCCGGTTCTCGACCCAGGCCTGCAGTGCGGGCGCCAGGCGGCCGTGCAGGTCGCGGGCATCGCCTGGGATCCCGGCCGGACCCGCGTGCGCGGCGATCAGCGCGAGGTGATCGTATTCCTCGATGCCGGGCAGGTGGTGCACCGAGGCCGCGGCGTCCGCCGGCCCCGCGGCCGCCCGCACGAAGGCCTGCGCCGACTCGAGTTGCCGCGGCAGGGTCCCGGCGAAGACCAGGTCGATGCGCCGGCCGATCGCACGCCAATGCCCGGCGAGCGCCTCGCACTGCCGCACGCCGGTGGGCGTCAGTCCGCCTGCGCCGCCCGGTTCCAGCGTCGCCTGTCCGTGGCGCACGAGGTAGATGCGGCTCATCCGCCTGCCGTCGGCGGCCTCAGGCCAGCCATCCCCCGTCGGCGGTCAGGCAGCTGCCGGTCGTATAGGACGCCGCATCGGAGACGAGATAGACGGCGGCTCCCGCCATTTCCTCCGGCTGCGCGATGCGGCCCATGGGCACCAGGCGCTCCATCGCGCTGCGCAGCTTCTCGTTCTGGTGGATCGCGGCCGCGAACCGGGTTTCGACCAGGCCAGGCACGAGCGCATTGACGCGCACGCCCTGGCGCGCCCATTCGCGCGCGAGCGCCTGTGTCATGTTGACGATCGCCGCCTTGGTCATCGAGTACACGGCCTGGCCGTCCATCGGCCGGAATGCATTGACGGAGGCGACATTGACGATCGCCCCCTTGCCGCGTGCGATCATGCGCCGGGCGGCCTCGACCGAGGTCCAGAAGTAGCCGCGGATGTTGACGTCCACGGTCTTCTGGTACGCCGGCAGCTCCATCTCCAGCGCCGGCCCGAAATAGGGGTTGGTGGCAGCGTTGTTGACCAGGATGTCGAGCCGCCCGTGGCGGCGGTCAATTTCCTGCATCGCGGCCGTGATCTGTTGCGGGTCGCCGATGTGGCAGGCGAGCGCAGTCGCCTGCCCTCCCGCGGCGCGGATCTCGGCGGCCGCTGCCTCGCAGCCCTCGAGCTTGCGACTCGCCGCCACCACGACCGCGCCGTGGCGCGCGAGTGCGTGCGCGATCGCGCGGCCGATGCCCCTGCTCGCGCCGGTGACCAACGCAACGCGCCCAGTGAGATCGAATTCGTCCGCCATCGCAGCTCCCGTAAAGGGGACGCATCCCATTTATCTACATAAATGGGATGCGTCCCCATTTGACTGGATCGTAGCATTCCGGCAGCGGGCGCACGGCCGCTACAATCCGCCGATGCTGATCCCGCGACGCGATCTCGAGTTCCAGGTGTTCGACGTGCTCGGGGCCGGGTCCCTCACCCGATTGCCGCGCTATGCGGAGCACGATCGCGCGGTCTTCGACGGCGTGTTCGACACCGCCTACCGGATCGCCGCGGAGCGATTTGCGCCATTCGCCGCGGCCTGCGACATCGAGGAACCGCGTCTCGTCGACGGCCGGGCCTGGACCATTCCGGAAACCCGCGCCGCCCTTGCGGCCTACAACGAGGCGTCGTTCACGGCCGCGGCCTTCGACGCCGCGGACGGCGGGTTGCAGCTCCCGCTGGTGATCGCCAAGGCCTGCACCGCGGTGTTCTCCAGCGCCAACGTGGCTTTCCATTCCTATGCGGCGCTCACGGCGGGCGCCGCGAACCTGCTGGCGACCTTCGGCAGCGAGGAGCAACGCCGCCGCTACCTGCGCCCGATGCTCGCGGGCAGGTTCACCGGCACGATGTGCCTGTCGGAACCGCACGCGGGATCGTCGCTGACCGACATCCGCTGCCAGGCCCTGCGCCAGCCGGACGGCAGCTACCTGCTGACCGGCTCCAAGATGTGGATTTCGGGTGGCGACCACGACCTCGCCGAGACCATCGTGCACCTGGTGCTCGCCAAGGTCCCGGGCGGCCCGCCGGGCGTCAAGGGGATCTCCCTGTTCGTGGTGCCGCGCGACCGCATCCGGGACGACGGCAGCGTCGGTCCCGACAACGACGTGCGCCTGGCCGGCCTCAACCACAAGATGGGCTGGCGCGGCACGACCAACTGCGTGCTGTCGTTCGGCGACCACGGCCGCTGCCGCGCGGAGATCGTGGGCGAGGAGCACCACGGCCTGCGCTACATGTTCCAGATGATGAACGCGGCCCGCCTGGGCGTCGGCATGAACGCGGTGGCGCTCGGCTACGCCGCCTATGGCGAGGCGCTCGACTACGCCCGCGAGCGGCCGCAGGGACGGCCGCCGTCGTCCCGGGACCCGGCGTCGCCGCCGGTGCCGATCATCCGCCACGCCGACGTGCGCCGGATGCTGCTGGCGCAGAAGGCCTGGGTCGAGGGCGGCCTCGCGCTGGTGCTGTATTGCGCCTGGCTGCAGGACCACGAGCGCTGCGCGACCGATGCCGCGGAGCGCGAGCACCTGAACGCGCTGCTCGAGTTGCTGACGCCGATCGCGAAGTCCTGGCCCTCGGAGTTCTGCCTGGAGGCCAACAAGCTCGCAATCCAGGTGCACGGCGGCTACGGCTACACGCGCGACTACCCGGTCGAACGGCTCTACCGCGACAACCGGCTGAACCACATCCACGAGGGCACGCACGGCATCCACGGACTCGATCTGCTCGGCCGCAAGGTGACGATGCACGGCGGCGCGGCGCTGAAGGACCTGTTCGCGCGCATCGGCGCGACGGTCGACGAGTCGCACGCGGACCCGGTGCTGGCGGAGCACGCGGCCGCCCTGGCCGCGGCGGCTGCCGACGCCGGCGCGACCGCGCTTACGCTCGTGGGCGGGATGGCCGAGAACGCCGAGCGCGCACTCGCGAACGCGACGCTCTTTCTCGACGCCATGGGCCACGTCGTGGTCGCCTGGCGCTGGCTGGTGCAGGCACAGGCGGCCCTGAGAGTCCTGCCCGGCGCCGACGCGACGACGCAGGAGTTCTGCCGAGGCAAACTCGCGGCCTGCCGGTTCTTCTTTCGCTATGAGCTGCCGAAGACGCGGCCCGCGCTCGAGCTGCTGCGCTCGCTCGACGACACCGCGATCACGATTCCCGACGCGGGCTTCTGATCAGGGCGCGAAGGCGCGATATTCCATGCCGAGGTCGCGCGCCACCGCTTCGTGCGTGATCGCGCCCTCGTGCACGTTGAGGCCCGCCGCGAATCCCGCGTCGCGCGCCAGCGCCTTGCGCCAGCCGAGGTCCGCGAGCGAGCGCGCATAGGGCAGCGTCGCGTTCGTCAGGGCGAAGGTGGAGGTGCGCGGCACGGCGCCCGGCATGTTGGTCACGCAGTAGTGCACGACACCGTCCACCACGTAGGTCGGGTCGGCGTGGGTGGTCGGCTTGCTGGTCTCGAAGCAGCCGCCCTGGTCGATCGAGATGTCCACCAGCACGGCGCCCTTCTCCATCCGGCGCACCATGTCGCGCGTCACAAGCTTGGGCGCCGCGGCACCCGTGACCAGCACCGAGCCGATCACGAGGTCGGCCTGGATCACGAGGCGCTCGACCGCCTCGGTCGTGGAGTAAGCGGTCTCGATCTGGCTGCCGAACTGGACGTCGAGTTCGCGCAGGCGCCTGAGCGAGCGGTCCACGACCGTGACCTGGGCGCCGAGCCCGACCGCCATCTGCGTCGCGTTGGTGCCGGCAACGCCGCCACCGAGGATCACGACCCGCGCCGGCGCGACGCCCGGCACGCCGCCCAGCAGCACGCCGAATCCGCCATTCGCCTTCTGCAGCGCCGTCGCGCCGACCTGGATCGACATGCGACCGGCGACCTCGCTCATCGGCGTCAGCAGCGGCAGCGAGCGATCCGGGGCCGTCACGGTTTCGTAGGCAATCGCGGTGACGCCCGACTTGGCGAGCGCCCTGGCCTGATCGGGGTCGGCCGCAAGATGCAGGTAGGTGAACAGGACCTGCCCCTTGCGCAGCATCGCGCATTCCGGCAACTGCGGTTCCTTGACCTTGACGATCAGCTCGGCGGCCTCGAACACCGACTTCGCGTCCGCCAGCACGGTCGCGCCCGCCGCACGGTAGGCGTCGTCGCCGATGCCGATGCCGGCGCCGGCGCCGGCCTCCACCAACACCTGGTGACCCGCGCTCGCCAGTTCGCGCACGCCCGCCGGCACCAGGCCGACGCGATACTCGTGAACCTTGATTTCCTTCGGACAACCGATCTTCACGGATCCCCCTTTCCGGCCGCAGGACGGCCGCTGCCGGCCGCGTCCACGGTGGCGACGGCACGGGTCGAGATTATCCGCTTAAAATACCCTCGATGGCCACGGCACACGACTCCGCCCGGCTCGCCGCCTATCCGGCGCAGCTCGTACAGGCACTGGAACTGCAGCGTCGCGCCTTCAACGCCGATCCCTGCCCGCCGCTCGCGCTGCGGCGCGACCGGCTCGACCGCCTGCGGCACATGCTGCGCGAGAACGCGGAAGGCATCCGCGACGCGATCGGCGCGGACTTCGGCGTGCGCGCACGCGAGGAGACGCAGCTGCTCGAGCTCTTCACCAGCCTCGAGGGCATCGCGCACGCACGCCGCCACCTGCGCCGCTGGATGCGCACCGAGCGCCGCGCCGTGTCCTGGTGGAGCCTGCCGGGCCGCGCGCGCCTGATGCGCCAGCCGCTCGGCGTGGTGGGCATCATCGTGCCGTGGAACTACCCGCTGTTCCTGGCGGTCTCGCCGCTCACTGCGGCGCTCGCCGCGGGCAATCGCGTCATGCTCAAGATGTCGGAGTCCACGCCGCGCTTCGGCGCCCTGTTCGAGTCGCTCGTGGCGCGCGCGTTCTCCGCCGACGAGCTGGTCGCCGTCAACGGCGACACCGCGGTCGCGAGAGCCTTCGCAGCGCTGCCCTTCGACCACCTGTTGTTCACCGGCTCGACCGGCGTCGGCCGCGACGTCATGAAAGCAGCCAGCGCCAACCTCACGCCGGTCACGCTCGAGCTCGGCGGCAAGTCGCCGGCGATCGTCACCGACGGCTTCGACCTCGCCGAGACCGCGCGGCGGCTCACGTACGGCAAGCTGATGAACGCCGGCCAGACCTGCGTCGCGCCGGATTATGCGCTGGTGCCCGAGCGACTGGTGGAACCCTTCGTCGAGGCCTGCCGGTCGGCGGCGATGGCCTTCTATCCGACGCTGGCGACGAATCCGCAATACACCTCCATCATCAACGAGCGCCAGTTCCGGCGGCTCGCGGCCTGCATCCAGGACGCGCGCGACAAGGGCGCGACCGTTCATGCGCTGCATGACGAGGCGACCGACGCCGAACGCCGCCGCCTGTCACCGGTCGCCCTCACGGACGTCAGCGACGACATGCGAGTCATGCAGGAGGAAATCTTCGGCCCGGTCCTGCCGGTCGTCGGCTACGCGTCGATCGAGGACGCGATCGCCTACGTCAATGCGCGGCCCCGCCCGCTCGCGCTCTACTACTTCGGCGCCGAGGATGCGCAGCTCGACGCCGTGCTCGCACGCACGATTTCCGGCGGCGTCACGGTCAACAACACCTCGTTCCACGTCGCGCAGGAAGACCTGCCGTTCGGCGGCGTCGGGCCGAGCGGCATGGGCCAGTACCACGGCCAGGCCGGCTTCGACACCTTCTCCAAGCTGAAGCCCGTGTTCCTGGACGGGCGCCTGTCCGGCTCGAAGCTGCTGATGCCGCCCTACGGCCGCAAGTTCCGCGCAATCCTGCATATCCTCTTCCGGTGAGCGCCGCCTGGGACCTGCCCTCGCCGTTCATCCACCGGGTGTCGGCACAGGGCCCCGACATCGATGCCTACGGCCACGTCAACAACTCGGTGTACCTGCGCTGGCTCGACGAGACCGCCTGGGCACACTCGACCGCCCTCGGGATTTCGCCCGAGGACTGCGTCAGGCTCTCGCGCGGAATGGTCGTCTGGAGAAGCCAGCTCAATTACCTCGCGCCGGCCTTCGCGGGGGACGGGCTCGAGGTCGCCACCTGGCTGGTGTTCATCGACGGCCGGCTGCGCGCCGACCGTCGCTTCCAGATCCTGCGCCCGGCCGACGGCAGGACGCTGCTGAGGGGCCTGATCCACTATGTCTGCGCGGATCTCGAAAGCGGGCGGCCGAAGCGCATGCCGGCGGAATTCCTCGACCGGTACCGCCCGCATCCGGAAGTCGCCCGGGTGCTGGAGCGCGAACACCACCGTGGATTCGCCCCGGGCGTCGAGCCTCCCCGAGGCTGAGGTCGGGCTCAGGCGAACAGCCTGCGCGCGTGGTGTCGCAGGTGGTCCTCGATGAAAGTCGCGACGAAATAGTAGCCGTGGTCGTAGCCCGGATGGCGGCGCAACGTGAGCGGGTAGCCCGCCTCCGCGCAGGCCTGCTCCAGGCATTCGGGCATCAGCTGCGACTCGAGAAAACTGTCCGACAGGCCCTGGTCCACGAGCAGCGGCGGCCAGCCTGCCGCACCCCGCAGCGAGCGCACGAGCTCGCTCGCGTCGTATGCGCGCCAGGCGGCGCGGTCCTGCCCCAGGTAGCCGGCAAATGCCTTCTGTCCCCAGGGGCAGCGCATCGGCGCCGTCACCGGTGCCAGCGCCGAGATCGACCGGTAGCGGCCGGGATTCCGCAATGCGATCGTCAAGGCGCCGTGGCCCCCCATGGAATGGCCGCAGATTCCCTGGCGCTGCGGATCGACCGGAAAATGCGCCGCGACCAGGTCGGGCAGCTCGCGCGCGACGTAGGAGTACATCCGGTAATGGCTCGACCAGGGCGCGACGGTCGCATCCAGGTAGAAGCCGGCCCCCACGCCGAAATCCCAGTGCTCGCGATCGCCGGGCAGCGGCACGTCGCGCGGACTGGTATCCGGCGCGACCAGCGCAAGGCCGAGCTCGGCCGCGACGCGCTGCGCGCCGGCCTTGGCCAGGAAGGTCTCCTCGGTGCAGGTCAGCCCGGCGAGGTACCAGAGCACCGGCACCGGCCCGCCCTCGGCCTGCGGCGGCAGGAAGACCGCGAAGCGCATGCTGGACGCGGTCACGGCGGACGCATGACGGTAGAAACCCACCCACCCGCCGAATGCGGCGTGACGCGAGAGCAGCTCCGGCGCCACACCCATGCTCAGAAGGTCACGACGCTGCGGATCGACTCGCCCCTGTGCATCAGGTCGAAGGCGTCATTGATCTTCGCGAGCGGCATCACGTGCGTGATCAGGTCGTCGATGTTGATCCTGCCTTCCATGTACCAGTCGACGATCTTCGGCACGTCGGTGCGCCCGCGCGCCCCGCCGAAGGCCGTGCCCTTCCAGACGCGGCCGGTGACGAGCTGGAACGGGCGCGTGCGGATCTCCTGGCCGGCGCCGGCGACCCCGATGATCACCGAGACGCCCCAGCCGCGATGGCAGCATTCGAGCGCCTGCCGCATCAGGTCCACGTTGCCCACGCACTCGAAGCTGTAGTCCGCGCCGCCGTCGGTCAGCGCGACCAGGTGGGCGACCAGATCGCCCTCGGCCTCCTTCGGGTCCACGAAGTGCGTCATGCCGAAGCGCTCCGCGAGCGCCTTGCGCCGCGGATTGACGTCCACGCCGACGATGCGGCGGGCTCCCGCCATGCGCGCGCCCTGGATCACGTTGAGGCCGATCCCGCCCAGGCCGAACACCACGACGCTGGCGCCGGGTTCCACCCTGGCCGTATTGATGACGGCGCCGATGCCGGTCGTGACGCCGCAGCCGATGTAGCAGACCTTGTCGAACGGCGCGTCCTCGCGGATCCTGGCCAGCGCGATTTCGGGCAGCACGGTGTAGTTCGAGAACGTGGAGCAGCCCATGTAGTGGTGCACCCGCTTGCCGCCGGCCGAGAATCGGCTGGTGCCGTCGGGCATCACGCCCTTGCCCTGGGTCGCGCGGATCGCGGTACAGAGGTTGGTCTTGCGCGAGAGGCAGGACCTGCATTCGCGGCATTCCGGCGTGTAGAGCGGGATGACGTGGTCGCCCTGCTTCAGCGACCTGACGCCGGGACCGACGTCGACCACGACCCCGGCGCCTTCGTGTCCGAGGATGACCGGGAACAGTCCCTCGGGGTCGGCGCCGGAGCGCGTGAACTCGTCGGTATGGCAGACGCCGCTCGCGCGGATCTCGACCAGCACTTCGCCGTGCTTCGGTCCCTCGAGCTCGACGTCGACGACTTCGAGCGGCTTGCCGGCGGACCAGGCGACTGCAGCGCGTGTCTTCATGGCGGCGTGCCTCCCGCTGCTAGCTCATGTGCAGGCCGCCGTTGAGCGAGAAATCGGCGCCGGTGGCAAAGGCGGCATCGTCCGACGCAAGCCAGGCGACGATCGAGGCGATTTCCTCCGGCGTGCCCAGGCGGCCGACCGGGATGGTGGCGACGATCTTCTCGAGCGCCTCGGGTTTCATCGCGCGGACCATGTCGGTGCCGATGTAGCCCGGCGATACGGTGTTCACCGTCACGCCCTTGGACGCGACTTCCTGGGCGAGCGCCATCGTGAAGCCGTGGATGCCGGCTTTGGCGGTCGAGTAGTTGGTCTGTCCGAACTGGCCCTTCTGTCCGTTGACCGACGAAATGTTGATGATCCGCCCCCAGCTGCGGTCGAGCATGCCGTCGATGACCTGCTTGGTGACGTGGAACAGGCTGTTGAGATTGGTGTCGATGACCTTGTGCCAGCGCTCGAAGGTCATCTTGCGGAAGGTGCCGTCGGCGGTGACGCCGGCGTTGTTCACCAGCACGTCCACCGGGCCGAGCTCGTTGCGCACCCGCTCGAAGGCGGCGCGGGTCGACTCCCAGTCGGCAACATTGCCCTCGGAGGGGTGCAAGTCGAATCCCTGCGCGCGCATGTCCGCGACCCAGGTGTCCTTGCGCCGCGATCCCGGCCCGCAGCCGGCCACGACCCGGAATCCCTCGCGGCACAGACGCTTGCAGATCGCCGTGCCGATGCCGCCCATGCCGCCCGTGACGTATGCCAGCCTGCCGCTCATGGTTCCCCCCGCGGCCCGCGATCGCGGGCCTCCGCGGAGTCTAGCAAGGTCTATACTGCCGCCGCTGCCACCGGGCCAGCCATCGCCCGGCTACAGGGGGATGACAATGAGGACTTCGATGCCCGGGGCGATCGCGCTCCAGGCCGGTGTTTGCCTGCTCGCCGCACAGGCGGCGTTCGCAGAGGATAAGCCGGCCGAAAGGTACACGTACGTGACCTACAGCGTGTGCGACCTGTCCCAGCAGGAACGCGCCGACGAGATCTTCGCGCAGGTGCAGAAACCGGTCTACGACGCGGCGGTCGCGGACGGGACGATCAACGGCTATGGCTGGATCGCGCACCACACCGGCGGCAAGTGGCGCCGCGCGCTGTACTTCGGCGCGGGCAGCGTGCAGGCGCTGCTGGACGCGCAGGACAAGATCGGCGGGCAGGTCGACGCGAGCGCGAAGAGCAAGAAGCTCGGCGGCGAGTTCGCGAAGATCTGCAATGCGCACGACGACTACATCTGGCGCACCGTCGCCGGCAACATCGGCACCGTGGCGCGCGGCGGAGCGGCATTTTCGGTCTACTATGAATGCGACCAGGGCCGCGAGGACCAGGCTGACGCACTGGTGAAGCGGGTGTTCGCGCCCGTCTACGACAAGCTCGTCGCCGAGGGCAAGCTGAAGTCCTGGGGCTGGAACGAGCACATCGTGGGCGCCCAGTACCGCCGGCTGGAGACCTACAGCGCCGCCGACATGAAGGCCGTCATGGAAGCGCGCACTGCAATCATCGACGCGATCAGCGATGACCCGCTCGGCGCCACGTTCACCGATATCTGCGGCGCACACGCCGATTACATGTGGGAGATCACCTCGCAGAGCCCGTAAGCGACATCCGGTCCGCGGGGCCCGCGCCGCCCGCACGGCGGCCGGGTCCCGCGGCCTGCATCTACGCGGCCCGCGCGCTGCGCGACTTCGGCGACGGTTTCGCCGCTGTCCTGCTGCCCGTGTACCTGGCTGCGCTCGGGCTGGGCGCGTTCGAGGTCGGCGTGGTCTCGACCGCGGCGCTGCTCGGTTCCTCGCTCATCACGCTCGCGATCGGCTCATTCGCACCACCGGCGGGCCAGCGCATCCTGCTGCTCGGCGCCTCCGCCCTGATGTTCGCGACGGGCCTCGCGTTCGCCGCATCGGAAAGTTATTCTGCAATCCTCGCCATCGCATTCGTCGGCACCCTGAACCCGACGGCTGGCAACGTCAGTATCTTCGTGCCGATGGAACACGCGCTGCTGGCCGGTGTCGCGCCGGCGGCGAAGCGCACGCGCATGTTCGCCGTCTACGGCCTCGTCGGCGCGCTTGCGGCGGCGGTCGGCGCGCTGGTGGCCGGCAGCCCGGATGCGCTGGTCGCGATCGGCTGGACGGAACTCGCCGCGCTCCGGGTCATGTTCCTGCTCTACGCCGTGCTCGGACTCGCAGGCGGGGCGATGTGCCGCCTGATTCCCGTGGCGACGGCGCCCGCCGACGAGCGCCCGCGCTTCGCGCTCGGGCCGTCGAAGAAGATCGTCTACCGGCTCGCCGCGCTCTTCTCGGTGGACGCCTTCGCCGGCGGCTTCGCCGTGCAGTCGCTGATGGCGCTGTGGCTGTTTCAGAAATTCGGCATGTCGCTCGCGACGGCCGGCATGTTCTTCTTCTGGTCGGGGCTGCTGGCCGCGTTCTCCTACCCGGCGGCCGCCTGGCTCGCCGCGCGCATCGGTCTCGTCAACACCATGGTGTGGACGCACATCCCCTCGAGCCTCTGCCTGATCGGCGCCGCGCTGGCGCCCGACCTGCGGGTCGCGCTCGGGCTGCTGCTGGCGCGCTCGGCGCTGTCGCAGATGGACGTGCCCGCGCGCTCGTCCTACGTGATGGCGGTGGTCACCCCGCCGGAGCGCGCAGCGGCCGCGAGCGTCACGTCGGTTCCGCGCGGGCTTGCTTCCGCCGCGAGTCCGGCGCTCGCGGGGGCGCTGTTCGCGGCGGGCTGGATGGCCTGGCCGTTCATCATCTGCGGCATGCTCAAGATCGGCTACGACCTGGCGCTGCTGTGGGGCTTCCGGCACGTGAGGCCACCGGAAGAGCGTTGATTGCGCGAAGGCGTCAGCCTGGCCGGCCGTCCACGCGCGGGCGGAACAGGATCGGCGTGTAGACGACGAGGAACAGCGCGAACGCGGCCAGCCACAGCAGGCCGGCGAGCATCACGGTCCACAGGTAGTTCGCACCGGGCAGCGCGGGCGCCAGCACGCGCACCAGCGCGCAGGCGGACAGCAGCAGGTAGGCCACGGCCACCGGCGCGGCTGCGACCAGTGGCCGGCCGGTATGGCCAAGCGATGCCCGCGTCATCACGGCCAGGATCATGGCCGCGGCGGCTCCGATCGTCAGTCCGTGGAGCCAATGTCCGCTCCAGGCGCCGCCTGCCAGCAGGTGGATCGCCTTCAGGCCGAATCCGATCGGAATCCACGCGTATGCCAGGTGCAGGCACCAGACCAGCGGCATGCGCAGGCTGTGTTGCCCTTGCCAGCCCGCCAGCCTGGCCGCGTGCAGCAGCGCCGCGAGCGCGGCGACCCAGCCCGCCGCCGTCTGCCACGGCGCCAGCAGGTCGGCCACGACCACGGCCACCATTGCCACGATGGTCGCGCCGTCGAGCAACGCGCGCTCCTTCTTTTCGAGCACGATTCCCGCCTGGCGCAGGCCGCTGGCCGTGAAGGCCGGCACGATACGCCCGCCGATGACCGTCACCAGCAGCAGCACGACATCGATCGCGAGCAGCAGGGAGTGCCGCGCCGCCGCCAGGCCTTCGCCGCTCAGAGCCAGCAGGAAGTACACGTCGATCATCCACAGCGCCAGCAGCACGAACAGCAACGGCGTATTGCGGTTGCGTGAGCGAACGAGCGGCGGCGCCACCAGCACGGCCAGCGCCGGCAAGAACTGGAGTTCCAGGATCGCGACGATCGCGAAGGGCAGCGAACCCAGCCCTGCGAATGCCACGCGCCCGGCCATCCAGATCACGGCCAGCAACATCAGCGGCAGCCCGCCGAAGCCGCGCGCCCCGGTCCAGCTCGGCACGGCCGTCAGCAGGAACCCGGCGATGGCGGCGCCGACGAAGCCGAACAGCATCTCGTGCCCGTGCCACAGCACGGGTGGATAAGTGCCAAAGG
>DASTOQ010000064.1:0-50440 GCA_035720205.1 Steroidobacteraceae bacterium
GCCGTCAGCATCGACGGCGACGAGGTCGCGCGCATCGGGCCCGGGCTCATGGTGCTGGTCGCCGTCGAGCGCGGCGACGACGAGTCGACTGCCGAGCGTCTGCTCGAGCGGCTGCTCAGCTATCGCGTCTTCGACGACGCCCAGGGACGCATGAACCTGTCGCTCGCCGACACGGCCGGCGCGCTGCTCTTGGTGCCGCAGTTCACGCTGGCGGCCGATACCGCGAAGGGACTGCGCCCGGGCTTCAGCCGGGCGGCGCCGCCGGCCGATGGCGAACGGCTGTTCGGCCACCTCCTGCGCCGCGCCGGGGCGCGCTTTCCTGCCACGCGGGCCGGCCGGTTTGGCGCCCACATGCGGGTTCTTCTGGTCAACGACGGCCCCGTCACGTTCTGGCTGCGGGTTTGCGGCCCGGGCGAAGGCGAAGCCGGGATTGGCGTATCATCGTAGGCCAGCGCCAGGTGCGCAGGCCGGAGTCATCGACATGGGCATTGGTTTTCGCGAACTGCTGATCATCCTTGCGATCGCGCTCCTGATCTTCGGGGCGAAGAAGCTGCGCAACATCGGCTCGGACCTGGGCGCCGCGGTGCGCGGCTTCAAGAAGTCCATGAGCGAGGGCGACACGGAGGAGTCCGGCAACAAGCTTGCGCAGGACGAGCGACCGGACGCCGATTTCAGCGCCAAGCGCGACAGCGCCGACACGACCAAGAACGCGTAACCGCGGATGTTCGAGGTCGGCTTCACCGAGATCATCCTGATCCTCGGCATCGCGCTGTTGGTGCTGGGACCCGAGAAGCTGCCGAAACTCGCGAGCCAGGTCGGACGCTGGGCCGGTCGTGCGCGCGCCATGGCGCGCCAGCTGCGCCAGCAGCTCGACGAGGAAGTGACGATCATCCCGAAAGACGACTTCGACCCCGCCGCGCCGCGCAAACCGCCGGGCACACCCCCGCCGACGCCTCCGGATCCGCCTGACCGGACGCCGCCGCCCGCGTCATGACCCGGCCCGAGCCGCCGGACGAGACGCTCCCCGAGAGCTCGCTGCTCTCGCACCTGTTCGAGCTGCGCGACCGCCTGCTGAGATCGCTGATCGCCACGCTGGTCATCGCGCTGCCCTGCCTGTACTTCGCAAACGACATCTTTGCCTGGCTCTCGCAGCCGCTGCTGGCGCAACTGCCCGAAGGCGCCAGCCTGATCGCGACCTCGGTGATGGCGCCCTTCATGACGCCATTCAAGCTGGCGCTGCTCGCGGCCGTGTTCCTGGCGATGCCCGTGATCCTCTACCAGGTGTGGGCATTCGTCGCGCCCGGGCTCTACCGGCACGAGCGGCGCTTCGCCCTGCCGCTGTTCGTCTCGAGCGTGATCCTGTTCTACACGGGCGCAGCATTCGCGTACTTCGTCGTGTTTCCCGTGGCGTTCGCATTCTTCGTCGGCACCACGCCCACCGGCGTGCAGATGATGACCGACATGACGCAGTACATGGATTTCGCGGTGCTGATGTTCTTCGCCTTCGGCATCGCCTTCGAGATCCCGGTCGCGACCGTGCTGCTGGTGCGCACCGGGCTGGTGAAGCGCGAGCGGCTCACCGCGAACCGCGGTTATGTCATCCTCGGCATCTTCATCGTCGCGGCATTCCTCACGCCGCCCGATCCCGTGTCGCAGACCATGATGGCGCTGCCGATGTACCTGCTGTACGAGGCGGGCGTGCTGCTGTCGCGCCTGCTGGTGCGCGACAAACCCGAGCCGGAACAAGCCGAATCGGCTTGATGCTGCACCGCAAAATAGCGGACACTCGCCGGACTTTCGGAGAAACCACGGCATGAACCACGACGTGCACATCCCGCCGGGATCGTTCCTCGGGCACCCCAAGGGGTTGTTCCTGCTGTTCGTCACCGAGATGTGGGAGCGCTTCAGCTACTACGGCATGCGCGCCCTGCTCGTTCTCTATGCGGTGGCCGCGACGCACGCCGTGAACCCGGGCCTCGGCTGGGCCGAGCCGCAGGCGCTCAAGCTCTACGCCTGGTACACGGGCCTCACCTACTTCACGCCCCTGTTCGGCGGCTGGCTCGCCGACAACTATCTCGGCCAGCGCAAGGCCGTGATCATCGGCGGCATCGTCATGGCGCTCGGCCAGTTCTCCCTCGCCGCGCCGCTCGCGACGCTCGGCACCACGGCCGCGTTCTCGATTCCCGCCCTCGGCATCGCCTTCCCCGACACGCCGACCACCTTCTACCTCGGGCTGCTCGGCCTGATCATCGGCAACGGCTTCTTCAAGCCGAACATCTCGACCATGGTCGGCGACCTGTACCCGCAGGGCGACGCGCGACGCGACGGCGCGTTCACGATCTTCTACATGGGCATCAACACCGGTGCCTTCCTCGCCCCGCTGGTCTGCTCGACGCTTGGCGAGGACCCGGCCTACGGCTGGCGCGTCGGCTTCTTCGCGGCCGGCATCGGCATGTCGCTGTCGGTGATCATCCAGCTCGCGTTCTCGAACCGCTACATCGGCAACGTCGGCGTCGAGCCCGCGGCCAGGCGCTCGCTCAAGATGGCGGGTGGCACCAGGCACCCGTTGACCGCGGTCGAGCGCGACCGCCTGCGCGTGATCTTCGTGATCTTCACCTTCGTGGTGATTTTCTGGGCGACCTTCGAGCAGGCCGGCGGACTGCTGAACCTGTTCGCCGACAAGTACACCGACCGCAGCGTCGGCGCGTTCACGGTGCCGACCGGCTGGTTCCAGTCGCTCAACCCGCTGTTCATCGTGCTGCTCGGCCTGCCGTTCTCCATGCTCTGGAGCAAGCTCGGCGAGCGCGGGAGAAACCCCGCCACGCCGGTGAAGATGTACCTCGGCCTGGCGCAGGTCGCGCTTGGCTTCGTCTTCCTCGTGATCGCGGTGTTCGAGATGCAGCGCACCGCGGACGTGAAGTCCGGGATGATCTGGCTGGTGCTCGGCTACCTGTTCCACACCACCGGCGAGCTCTGCATCAGCCCGGTCGGCCTGTCGATGGTCACCAAGCTCGCGCCGCTGCGGCTCGGCTCGCTGATGATGGGCGTGTGGTTCATGATCAACTTCGTCGCCAACACGCTGGCCGGCTACATCGGCGCCTTCACCGGGACCATGGGCGAGTACCCCTGGATGCTCGCGCTGGCGGCCGACGTCGGCGTGCGTCCGGAGCATGCCGGGCTGCTCGGCATCTTCGGCGGGCTGGCGCTGGTGCTGATCGCGTTCAGTCTGCTGCTGTGGGCCATCTCCGGGCGCATCGTGCAGTGGATGCACGGCGCGGAAGGCAAGTGAGCCACCGCATGCTGCGCACCGCGGGCGCGTTCGCGCTCGCCGCCGCCCTTGGCGCCTGCGCTACTCCGCAGCCGAGGGAGACGGCCGACGAGTTCGTCGTGCGCGCCAATGCCGAACTGCTGAAGTCCGGCCACGAGAACGCGCGGGCCGCCTGGACGCAGCTCACCTACATCACGCCCGACACCGAGGCGCTCGCCGCCAGGGCCTACGAGCGCGTCCAGGCCGACGTCGGGCGCCTGATCGGCGAAGCGAAACCCTTCGAAGGCGGGCCGCTTTCGGAGAACGCGGCGCGCACCATCCGCCGCCTCAAGTTCAGCCTGGCGGCGCCGGCGCCGGCGGATCCGGCCAAGCGCGCGGAACAGGCGGAGATCGAGACGCGCATGCTCTCCGTGTACAGCTCCGGAAAGCACTGCCCGAATGGCCCGGAGAGCTGCCTGAATTACGAGCAGCTCGCGCAGAAGCTGGCGGAGAGCCGCAATCCCGACGAGTTGCTGGACGCCTGGCAGGGCTGGCACGCCATCGCCAGGCCGATCCGCGAGGACTACCGCCGCTTCGTCGAACTCGCCAACGAGGGCGCGCGCGGCCTCGGCTTCGCCGACCTCGGCGAGATGTGGCGCGGCGGCTACGACATGAGCCCGTCCGAGTTCGAGGCCGAGACCGACCGGCTCTGGAACCAGGTCAAGCCGCTGTACGACGGCCTGCACTGCTACGCGCGCGGCAAGCTCCAGCAGCGCTACGGCAGGACGCTGGTGCCCGACGGCAGGCCGGTGCCCGCACACCTGTTCGGCAACATGTGGGCCCAGCAGTGGAACAACATCTACGACCTGCTGGAGCCGTATGCCGGCGTGTCCGACCTCGACGTCACGGCGGAGCTCGTGAAACAGGGCTATGACGCGCGCAGGATGACGGAGTCCGCCGAGTCCTTCTATGTCTCGCTCGGATTCCCGAAGCTGCCGGCGAGCTTCTGGGAGCGCTCGATGCTGACGCGGCCGCGCGACCGCGAGGTGGACTGCTATGCCAGCGCCTGGAACATGGACACGCAGGGCGACGTGCGCATCAAGCAGTGCATCCAGACGACCGAGGAGGATCTCTACACGATCTACCACGAGCTCGGGCACATTTATTACTACCTGAGCTACGTGGACCAGCCGTACCTGTACCAGTCCGGCGCGCACGACGGCTTCCACGAAGCGATCGGCGACACGATCAATCTCTCCATGACCGAGTCCTATCTCGCGAACATCGGCCTGCTGAAGCGGGGTGCGAAGTCGAGCCGCGAGGCGCTGATCAACCGGCAGATGAAGGTCGCGAGCGAGAAGATCGCGTTCCTGCCCTTCGGCAAGCTCGTGGACCAGTGGCGCTGGGGCGTGTTCTCCGGCCGCATTCCGCCGGAGAAATACAACGAGGCCTGGTGGGAGTTGCGGCGCAGGTACCAGGGCGTCAAGGAGCCGGTCGCGCGCAGCGAAGACGACTTCGACCCGGGCGCGAAGTACCACATCCCGGGCAATACGCCCTATACGCGCTACTTCCTGTCGTTCGTGCTGCAGTTCCAGTTCCACCGCGCGCTGTGCGAGGCGGCCGGGTTCCGGGGCCCGCTGCACGAGTGCTCGATCCACGGCAGCGTGGAGGCCGGCCGGCGCTTTCGCGAGATGCTCGCGCTCGGCGCCAGCCGTCCGTGGCAGGATGCCCTCGAGAAACTGACCGGCACGCGCCAGATGGACGCGACCGCCATCGTGGAGTACTTCCAGCCGCTGATGGGCTGGCTCGAACAACAGAACCGCGGCCGCGTGTGCGGCTGGTAAGCGAAAGGGAATCCCGATGAACTCACCCGAGGCCGCAAGGCAGCTGACCGTCCGCGCGATCCTGCTGTCGGTGATCCTGACGGTGCTGCTGGCCGCGGCGAACGCCTACCTCGGCCTGTTCGCCGGCCTGACGGTCGCCACCGCGATCCCCGCGGCCGTCATCTCCATGGGCGTGCTGCGCCTGCTCGGCCGCTCGAGCATCCTCGAGAACAACATCGTCGCCACCGGCGCCTCGGCAGGCTCGGCGATCGCCGCAGGCACGATCTTCACGATTCCGGCGCTGGTCCTGATGGGGCACTGGACCCGGTTCGAGTACGGCTGGGTGCTCGCGATCGCCGGGCTCGGCGGGCTGCTCGGCGTGCTGTTCTCGGTGCCGCTGCGCCGCACGCTGATCATCGACCAGAAGCTGCAGTTCCCCGAGGGCGTCGCGACCGCCGAGGTGCTCAAGGTCGGCCAGGATCCCGGCCGCGGGCTCAAGGCTCTGGCGAGCGCCGCGGGCGCGGCCGCGCTCTTCAAGCTCGCGCTCTCGGGGCTCAAGCTGGCGCCGGAGGCCTTCACGGCCGCGCGCTATTTCGGCGAGCGTGGCATCGGCTTCTTCGGCATCAACCTGTCACCGGCCCTGCTCGGCGTCGGCTTCATCGTCGGCTTCAACATCGGCTGCCTGATGCTCTCGGGTGGCGCGCTGTCGTGGTGGGTGTTCATTCCCTTCTACAACACCTTCCTCATCGACGGGAATCCCGAGCTGGCCGGACTGGTCGCCGGGCTGTCCGCGGAGGATGCCGCGTACACGATCTGGAGCCGGCAGATCCGCTACATCGGCGTCGGCGCGATGCTGATCGGCGGCCTCTGGTCGCTGTGGTCGCTGCGCCGGTCGCTGCTCTCGGGCGTGCGTACCGGCATGGCGCTCAAGGGCGGCGCCGGTGCGGACGTCCCGCACACCGAGCGCGACCTGCCGATGGCGGCGATCCTGTCCGGGATCGTGCTTTTCGTGCTGCCGCTGTTCGCCCTCTACTACGCGGTCGTGGACAGCCTCGGCATCGCTTTCACCATGGCCGTGATCATGGTGGTCGCAGGCTTCGTGTTCTCGTCGGTCAGCGGCTACATGGCGGGCCTGGTCGGCTCCTCCAACAACCCGGTGTCCGGCATCACGATCTCCACCATCCTGTTCGCCTCGCTGGTGCTGCTCGCGATCATGGGCAGCGGTTCGACCGTGGGCCCGGTGGCCGCCATCATGATCGGCGCCGTGATCTGCAACGCCGCCGCGATCGCGGGCGACAACCTGCAGGACCTGAAGGCCGGCCAGCTCGTGGGGGCGACGCCCTGGCGCCAGCAGGTCATGCTCGGCGTCGGCGCGCTGGCCTCCGCCGCGGTCATGGCGCCGGTGCTCAACCTGCTGCTCGAGGCCTACGGCATCGGCACGCCGGCGCGCGAGGGCGTGAATGCGCTGGCCGCGCCGCAGGCGACCCTGATGGCCTCCGTGGCGGGCGGCATCTTCGGCGACGGCCTGCCCTGGAACATGGTCGCAACCGGCGCCGTGGTCGGCGCGATCGTCATCACGGTCGACGAGTACCTGCGGCGCAGCGGCAAGAGCTGGCGCGCGCCGGTGCTGGCGGTCGCGGTCGGCATTTACCTGCCGCTCGAGCTGTCCACCCCGATCTTCACCGGCGGCCTGATCGCCGAGCTCGCCACCCGCTGGCATCGCCGCCGCAACCCGGGCGGGGACACCGAGAGGCTCAAGCAGATGGGCCTGCTGTTCTCCGCGGGCCTGATCGCGGGTGAAGCCATCATCGGCGTGCTGATCGCGATTCCGATCGTGGCTTCGGGCGACGCCAACGTGCTCGCGCTCGAGGCAGGGATGCGGCCCGGCAAGTGGGCGGGCATCGCGGCGCTTGCGTTCATGGGCTGGTGGCTGCATCGCGTCGCGACGCGGCATGGCCGAGCCTGAATCGCACCGGCTACGCGTCGCGGTCGCCCTCGCGATCGTCTACCTGCTCTGGGGATCGAGCTACCTCGCCACCAAGGTGATGGTGACCGACGAGCCCCCGCTGGTCGCCGCGGGGCTGCGCTTCGCCACCGCCGGCCTGCTGCTGTTGGCATTCGCCTGGTGGCACTCGGGCGCGCCGGTCATCAACCGCGTCGAGCTGCGCCACGTGCTGATCATGGGCTGGCTCGCGGTCGCCTTCTCGAATGCCTGCAACGTGATCGCCATGCAATACGTGCAATCCAGCATGTCGGCGCTGCTGAACGCCACGCCGTCGCTGTGGATCGCCTGGCTCGGCTCGATGGGTGCGCGCGGCAGCCCGCTGACGCGCACCATGCGCGCCGGGCTCGCCGTCGGCCTCGTGGGCGTCGTGTTCGTGCTCTCGCCCGCGCGCGGGTGGGACTTCGGCGCGCTCGGCTGGCAGCTCCTGATCCTGGTCGCCTGCCTGTCGTGGTCGCTCGGCACCATCTACTACCGCCATGCCGACTCGCGCAACCCGCCGCTCATGTTCACGGCGCTGATGATGCTCGCGGGAGGAGTCGGGCTGCTGGCCGGGGCCGCGGTCGCCGGCGAGCCTTTCGACTTCCACTGGACGGCGCGCGGCTTCGCCGCCTTCGCCTGGCTGACCGTGATGAGCTCCTGCCTCGCCTACTCCGCCTATTCCTGGCTGGCGGTCAACACGACGCCGGTCGTGACCGGCTCCTACGGCTACGTCAACCCGGCAGTCGCTGCGCTGCTGGGCTGGATCGTGCTCGGCGAGCGGCTGTCGTGGCTGCAGATCGCCGGCATGGTCGTGATCCTTGTCGGGACGGCGCTGGTGACCGGATACTGGCGGCCGTTGCCGCGGAAGATCATGCCGCGGGAGGCGTGAACCGGTCGACGGGTGTGTGATGCTGGTCCTGAGGCTGCTGGGTGGCGCATCTCTGGAAAGCGCGGATGGCGCCGGCTACTCCGGCCCCTCCCTGCAGCGGCACCGCATTGCCCTGCTGGCGATCCTCGTCACCAGCCGGTCGCGCGCGTTGCCCCGCGAGACACTGATGGAACTGCTGTGGCCCGAGCGCAATGCAGAGCAGGTGCGCCGCCTGCTCAACCAGTCCGTGTACGTGCTCCGCAGCGCCCTCGGTGAAGACGCCATTGTCACCGTCGGAGACGCATTGCGGCTGAACGCAAGCGCGGTGCACTGCGATGTAGTCGACTTCGAGGAGGCGGTGGCTGCAGGAGCACTCGAGCGGGCTTCGCGGATCTACACCGGCCCGTTTCTCGACGGTTTCCACCTCAACGAAGCTCCGGAGCTGGAGCACTGGATCGCGGAGGAACGGTCGCGACTGGCGGGTCTCCAGGCCAAGGCGCTGCTGGGACTCGCCGAATCGGCGCAAGCCCGGGGAGACTTGCGGTCGGCAGCGGAATGGTTGAAGGCGCTGATTGCGCATCAACCTTCTGACTCCAGCGCCGTGCTGCGGCTGATGCGCGTTCTCGAGTCCGCCGGCGATCCCCCTGGGGCACTGCTTCAGGCCGCGGCTCACGAACGGCTGCTGCGCGAGGAACTCGGCGTCGGGTTGCCGCCGGACATCCTCGCGGCAGTCACCCGGTTGCGCGCCCCCCTGGCCGATCGCGATCCCGCGCGTCCAGCTGGACATGGTGAATCCCGGCCGGCGATTCACGTGGCAGTGCAGGATGCCGCGCCGCCGCGCGAGGCCGGATCGCCAAGCGTGTCGGTGGCCCGCCCTTCAGTGCAACGGCTGGCGGCATACGGAGCCGTCGCGTTCCTGCTCGTCGCCGGCGCCCTGGCATGGCGCTGGTGGGGCGCTAACGAGCGGCCGGATCCGGGCGTGACAGACCCGGCACTCCGCGACGACACCCGGGCGCTGCCACCGGCGCGCCGCACGACGAGCATCGCCGCATACGAGCTTTACGTGAGGGGGAATGACCCCGCCGTGCTCCGCGACGACGCGGCTGCGCGGCAGGCGCTGGAATACCTCCGGCAAGCGGTTGAACTGGATCCTGCATATGCCGCCGCGTGGGTGGGGCTGGCCCGTCTGACCATGAGGACGGCGCAGGGAGAACTCGGCGATGTACCGCGCGCGGAAGCCCGGTCGCTCGCCCAGGATGCCATCGACCGCGCCCTGGAACTGGATGACTCGATCGCGGAGGCTCATGCATTGCAAGCAACCCTGCAACTGCACGACTTCGATTTCACCGCAGCCGAGATCTCGTTCAATCGGGCGATTGCGCTCGACCCGTCGCTCAGCCTCAGCCGGCAATGGCGCATCACCCTCTATCTCTGGACGGCGCGGCCGGCAGAGGCGCTGGCAGAAGCCGAGCGGGCCGCGGCCCTGGATCCGGTCTCGCCCGCGGCGCAGGCAGAGGTGGCCCGCGTGCTGGGCGCCAATGGCCGCTGCCGCGAGGCCCTGGCGCGACTGGAAAGGCTTGAATCGGTGAAGCCGCCGCTGCTCCGGGTGGCACCCATCTCGGCGGAATGCAAGGGACAGCTGCAGATGTGGCAAGGCGCGATCGATGCATTGCGCGCGGCGCCCGGAGATCCGGTGCCGCTCAACCAGGCGCTGCTGGGTTACCTGCTCGCAAGGGCGGGCGAACGCGGCGAGGCCCTGCGGGTCCTGGAAGCGCTGCGGGAGCGCCGCCGAACCGGGCGGGGTGGCGCCTTCCCGGTGGCGGTGGTCCATGCGGGGCTCGGTGACCGGGACGAGGCGCTGGCCTGGCTGGCGCGCGCGATCGATGACGGCTCATTGGCGGCGACCAACATCCACTTCACGATTCTCCTTCCGGTGCTCGAGGTGCTCGCCGGCGATCCGCGCATCGAACAGCTCGCGCCGCTCTCGGCGTTGGCCAGGGCCGGACGCCTGGGCGCCCAAGGCGATTGATCAATCGCCGCTCAGGACATATACGCCGTCCTCGAAGTCGGACAGGATCATCGCCAGGTTATAGGTGACGGTCAGCCTCTCGCCGTTGAGCACACCCGTGGCCTGCCATCGCGTGTCGCCGTCGAATGTGAACGCAAATCCTTGCGGTGATTGCGTGCGGGTTAAACTGCCCCGATACGAGAAGAATCCCCAGCGGTCCGTCACGAACTGCAACTCAAACTGGCCGCCGGCATAGATCACGTACCGGGAGAGGGCGCCTGTGAAGCCAGGGGTTTCCCGGTCGTAGACATCGGCCGCGCCAATGACCGGCGGAAAAAGGGTGGCTGGGTCAAAGTCTGCCATCAGGAAACCCGACGCGGTGACGAACGCGATCCTCGTGCCGTCGGGAGACCAGGCCGGCTCGCGGGCGTTGCTGACCAGCGTCCGTGACGTTCCGTCATCGACGTCCACGATCCGGATGGCCGCATTCGGTCTGCAGCGGTGGCTCGCCGTGTAGGCCAGCCCGGAGCCTTCCGGCGACCACGCGGATCTGGAGACCTCGGCGTCGGCGGGAGGAACCAGCCATCGGGGATCAGCGCCATTCGCGTTGACCGACCTGATGCCATGCGAGTACGCCAGATTGAACGCCAGCCTGTCCATACTGGGAGACCAGACCGGGAACCACTCGTTTTCCTGGGTCCCGGCGTTCGACGTCAGTCGTCGCAGTGGGGAACCGTCCATGTTGGTGATGTAGATCGACGTCGTAGCGATATCGTCGAAGTCGGGCACACGGACGAACGCCATCCGCTGCCTGTCGAGCGACCATGCTGGCGAAACAGTTGCGCCGTGGGGGTCGAATGCATCATGCCGGATCAGCGTACGTGCGCCGGTGCCGTCGGCATTCATGATCATGATGCCCTCGCCACCCGTGAACGCGATCTCCGCTCCATCGGGTGACCACGATGGTTCCGAGCCCGGTCCCAGCAGGCGTTCCCCGGTCCCATTCTGATTCACCAGATACAGGTCGCCATCCCGGTGGAACGCGATCGACGTTCCGTCCGGCGACCACGCGGGCATCGCCCCGAGGGCCAGCGGCCGCAGGTCATGAACGATTGAGCCGTCGAAATATCCCACGCAGATCGTGCCGGAGCCGCCGCAGGCCGCGAGCGCATCAACCACGGGATCTTCCTCGACCGGACACGCGGACGACGTGCCTCCCGGTTGCTGAGGCGGCGGCGGCACCTGCTGCGCCTGCTGCGCTGGCGCGCTGCCGCCCCCGCCGCAGGCTGCAAGCCATGCGGCGGCCAGGAAAGCTGCAGCCACCAGCAGCATGCGGCGCAGCTGCGGAAATCCTTCACGTTCGCGGATTTTCATCGGCGCGATCTCCAGTTGGTTAATTCGTCGGCTCCGGCCGGCGCGCGGGCAGGCGCTCCCTTCGTGACGACCGACGCTAGCCAAGACCGGTCAACGCCCGGTCGCGCGGCGATCACGCGCGATCAACCGTCATCCGGGAGGGTGAACCGGGCGGGATTGCCCTATATTGGATGCGCGGAGGGCGGATGCGCAGGGCATGACATGAGTGCATGTCGGAGAACGGCTATGCGCGGCGCCGGGAGTGCGCTCTCGGCTTGCGTGGCCGGCTTCGCACCGGCGCAGCCGGCGGCTGCAATCATCAATACGGATTCCACCAGGCTGCAGCTGGAAGATGTCGTCGTCACGGCACGGCGTCGCGAGGAGCCGCTGCTGGCGGTGCCAATTGCGGTCTCCATTTTCTCGCTGCTTGAACTTGAACGCCGCCAGATCGACGCCATCGCCGACCTGCAATACGCGGCGCCGAGCCTGGTCATCGTGACCGACCAGACCAATCGCTCGACGGCACAGGTCGCCATGCGGGGCCAGTTCGAGCCCATGTCAGTGCCCACGCTCGATCCCACGGTCGGCATGTACCTGGACGGCGTGTACATCGCACGGATCACCGGAGCCAACCTGCGGCTGTTCGACATCGAGCGTGTCGAGGTCCTGCGGGGCCCGCAGGGCACCTTGTTCGGCCGCAACACCATTGGCGGAGCGATCAACCTCGTGACCAGTACGCCCGCTTCAGTACGGGCGGGCTACGTGGAGGCCGGCATCGGCAACTATGACCGGCGCGAACTGGCCGGCGTCGTCAGCCTGCCATCCAATGATGGGCGGTATGCGTTTCGCCTGGCTGCTTCACATACGGAACACGCCGGCTATGGGCGCAGTCTGCTCCTCGGCCGTGACCTGAACGACGACCGCGCGGATTTTGCGCGGGCGCAGATGCGGCTGGCGCCGGGCGGCTCGTGGGGGCTGAGCTTCGCCGGCGATTACACGCGGTTCCGCAATGGCGGCCAGTTGGCGACACTGCTGGCCGCTGGCCCGCTCGGCGAACTGGTAACGGCCGCATCCGGCCGGCCGGAGGACGATATCCAGAACTACGTCGATCCCCTGGGGCTCGAGGTGATGGCCAACCGCGCGGGGTCGGTGAGCACCACGGTGGCGGGTATCTCAGCCACGCTCACTTACTCCGGAGAGGGCTGGACGTTCAAGTCGATCACGGCCGGCCGTAGGCTCGACAGCGAGGCGCTGGACAGCGACCAGGATGGCACACCCTATGACCTCGGGGCGGTGCTCCGGCGGCATGACGAACAGGACCAGTTCAGCCAGGAGTTCCAGGTTTCAGGTTACGCCCGGGCGCGGCGCCTCGACTGGATCGCGGGAGCGCACTATTTCCTGGAGCACGGGATTTTCGATCAGGAGTTCCTGGCTTTCTCGCCGCTGGCCGGCGGTTGGCAGGTGAACCTTCCGGACGGCTCCGCCCGCAATGACTCGCTGGCGGTTTACGCGCAACTGGGTTTCGCGATCATGCCCAGCCTGCGGATCACCGGCGGCCTGCGATTCAACGAGGACGGCCGGCAGCTGACCTCACGCAACGCGACCCGGCGCGATGGCATCGACAGCTGCCGTCTGGATCCGGCATTGCGCGATTCTCCGGACATCTGTCGCGCCACCCTGCCCAGGCGGAGCTTTAGCGACGTGCCGTACACGCTGGGGCTGGATTTCATTCCGGCGCCACGCAGCCTGCTGTATGCGAAAGTCAGCGGCGGCTATCGTGCCGGCGGATACAACTTGCGTGGCGCAACGCCAGTGGACCTCGCGCCATTCGGCCCGGAGCGCGTGACCGCTTACGAGGCCGGTGCCAGGGCGGAACTCCAGGATTCACGCCTGCGCATCGAGCTGGCACTGTTCCGGTCGTACTTCGACGACATCCATCTGTTGCAGCGCAGGGTCGCAGAGGACGGGCAGACCCATCTCTTCATCGAAAATGGCGGCAAGGCACGCATCGAGGGAGGGGAACTGGAATTCACGGCCCTGCTCGGCAGGCTGCGGCTGAGCGGCACGCTGGGACTCGTGGACGCCAGATACACGAAACTGGATCCGGACGTGATCCAGGTGGACCAGGAATCGCAGTTCCTGAATGCGCCGGCGGCAACGGCTTCGCTCGAGGCCAACTGGCCGATCGAGCTGCCATTCGGCCGGGTCGATTTGCACCTCGACCATGGCTGGCGCGACGACGTGCCATTCGATTCTGCAAGGGATTCGGTGGCGCGCCAGCAGGCGTACGGGCTTTGGAACGCGAGGATCCGGATCCACCTGGCGGGCCCGGGATTCTGCATCAGCCTCTGGGGCCGTAATCTGGCCGACAAGCGCTACATCACGCGCGCGCTGGATTCCGGCGTCTACATCAACGCGTTTCCGGGTGACCCGCGGACCTGGGGTACGACCATTCGCTATCCCTGCGCCGAATGACACCGGGAAGATGGCGCGGATATGGCTGCAATCCTTGTCGGGACGGCGCTCGTGACCGGATACTGGCGGCCGTTGCCGAAGCGGCAAGCGGTCTGACATCGGAGGCGCCATGCCCCGCATCGTGCATGTCGAGATCCAGGACAGCGACCCGGAAGTGCTCGCGCGCTTCTACGTCGCGCTCTTCGGGTGGAAAGTCTCCCGCTGGGGCGACGCGCCCTATTGGCTGGTGGACATCGGCGATGCGGCCCAGCCCGGGATCAACGGCGGCCTGTTGTCGCGCCGCGGTCCGCCGCCCGCCGACGGACAGAGCGTCAATGCCTTCGTCTGCACTGTCGAGGTCCCGTCGGTGGACGAATATTTCGCGAAAGCGCCGCAGCTCGGCGGCAAGGCGGCTTTGCCCAAGATGCCGATCCCGACGGTCGGCTGGCTGGCTTACGTGAAGGACCCGGACGGCAATATTCTCGGTCTCATGCAACCCGACCCCGGCGCGAGGTGACCCCTGATGAAACGAGTGACCGGCATCGGCGGGATCTTCTTCAAGGCCAGGGACCCGGTTGCACTCCGGGCCTGGTACCAGAAGCATCTCGGCATCGAGGTGCTGCCGTGGGGTGGCGCCGCCTTCACCTGGGCCGACGACGCCGGCAACCCGGTGAAGGGCACGACGATCTGGAGCATCGGCGAGGCGACCTCGGATCACTACGCGCCGAGCCAGTCGTCCTTCATGATCAACTACCGCGTGCAGGACCTCGCCGCGCTGCTGCAGGCGCTGCGCGCGGAAGGCTGCGACGTGCTCGACAAGACCGACGATTCCGAATACGGGAAGTTCGGCTGGGTCATGGACCCGGAAGGGAACAAGGTCGAGCTCTGGCAGCCGCCGGAGGGTCGATGACCGCCAGGGGGACAACCGGCGTGTCGCCCGCGCTGCTCGAGCTGCTGCGCTCCGAGATGCGCGAAATCGCCGGCGGCGTGCAGGTCATTGCGGTTTCGCTCGCTACCGGTAACTGGGCGGCGGTGCATGACGCCGCCGCCAGCATCCGCGCCAGCTACATCATGGAGAAGTCGCTGACTGCGGAGCAGGCGGAGGAGCTCGGGCGGGCGCTACCGGAGCCGTTCAAGGTGCTCGACGCGGAGTTTCACGCCCGGGCGGACAAGCTCGCGCAGTCGGCGGCAGGGCGGTTCCCCGGCCTTGCCCCCACGCCGGCGCAGGACCACCACCATTGAACCGGGATGAGCGCGCTGACAATCCCCTCGCGCCGGACTCCGGACGCCGCGCATTTCTCGCCTCCGCGAGCGCCTGCGCTGCTGCCGCGTTGCTGGCGCGTCAGGCCTTTGCCGGCGACGGCCGCACGCGCCTGATCCTGCTCGGCACCGGCGGCGGGCCGCGGCCCAAGAAGGAAAACAACGCCACGGCCCAGGTCATCGTCGTCAACGACGCGCTCTACGTCGTGGACTGCGGCGACGGCGTGGCGCGCCAGCTCGTGCTGGCTGGCCTGTCGCTCGATCGGTTGCGCCACATCTTCATCACGCACCACCATTCGGACCATAACGCGGACTACGGCAACCTGATGCTGCTTGCCTGGGCGAGCGGGCTGCGCAGCCGCGTCGACTCCTGGGGTCCGCCGCCCATCGCCGAGATCACGCGCCTGTTCTTCGAGATGAGCGCCTACGACATCGACATCCGCATCCGGGACGAAGGGCGGGTGCCACTCCGGCCGCTGGTGCATGCGCATGAGATCGCCGGTCCCGGCCGCGTCATGCAGGATGAGAACGTCAGGGTGAGCTGCGCGCTCGTGCCTCACCCGATGGTCGAGCCCGCCTACGCTTACCGCCTGGACACGTCGGATCGCAGCATCGTCATCTCCGGCGACACGGCCTACTCCGAGTCTCTCATCGCGCTGGCGAAGGGCGCGGACGTGCTGGTCCACGAGGCCATGTTCCTGCCGGCCGTGGACCGGCTCGTCGCCCGGGTGCCGAATGCCGCGACCCTGCGGCCGCACCTCCTTGCCAGCCACACCACCGCGGAGGACTGCGGGCGGGTCGCGGCGGCAGCCGGCGTGAAGACGCTCGTCCTTTCGCACTTCGTGCCGCCCGACGACCCGCAGGTGACCGGGGAGATGTGGCGCGAGGCCGCCGCGCGGCATTTCCGCGGCGAGATCATCGTCGGCCGTGACCTGCTGGAGATCTGAGGCCGCTACGGCTGGCTGACGCACGATGGCCGCGTTTATCAGTAGCATGGCCCCATGAAAGCCATCGTCCTCGTCGGGATCGGCGGATTGCTCGGCTCGGTCGCCCGCTACAAGCTGGGCGGCTGGGTGCTGCACCTGACGACGCTGGAGAAGTTTCCCTGGAGCACATTTGCGGTGAATGTGGCCGGCTGCTTCGTGGTCGGGTTGCTTGCCGGCCTGGTCGAGAAATACGAATTCTTTTCGGCCGACATGCGCCTGTTCCTGTTCACCGGCGTGCTCGGTGGATTCACGACGTTCTCGGCATTCGGTCTCGATGCGTTCTATTTGGTCCGCCGCGGCGAGCTGCTGACCGCCGCGTCGTATGCGGGCCTGAGCGTGATCGTCGGCATCGCCGCGGTCTGGCTCGGCTTCAGGCTCATGGGCGGCTCGCTGCATCACGCCTGACGCCATGGTCACGATCTTCATCGGCTCCTCCTCCGCCGCCAAGTCGCAAGCGCGCGCCATCATCCGGCGCTTCACGCGCCCCGGGCTCGGGTTCGTGCCCTGGTGGGATGCCTTTACCGCGGGGCGCACGCTGCTCAAGGACCTCGACCGCATACGCGGCCGCGTGGACGCGGCGCTGCTGCTGTTTTCGCCGGAATCGACGACCCGTATCCGCAACAGGCGCCACGCCGTACCGAACCTGAACGTGCTGTTCGAGCTCGGGTATTTCTACGGCCATTTCGGCGAGCGCAAGGTCGCCATGGTGAGGTACGGCGACTTCTACCTGCCCACCGACCTCGGGGGCTACATCCACATTGCCGGGAGCCGCTCGTTCCGGCGCGGCGCGGCGGTCCCCGTCGGCAAGCGCACGGAACGCGAGTTCGAGCGCTGGATCGCCGCGCTGTAGAATCGCCCCAGCCATGAACATCCGCCCGCCCAACCGCGTCACGCATACCTACACGCAACGCCTGGTCGCGCCGCCCGCCGGCGTGTTTCCGCTGCTCTGCCCGGTGCGCGAGGCCGACTGGATCGCGGGCTGGAACCCGCTGCTCGTGCTGTCGGTCTCCGGCCTCGCCGAGCCCGACTGCGTCTTCGTCACCGACGCGCGGCCCTACGACGCCGTCTGGTACGTCACGCGCCACGAACCGGAACGCTGGTTCGTCGAGATGATCAAGATCACGCCCGAGGTCACGGCCTGCAAGCTGACGATCCGGCTGCGCCCCGCAGGCAGCGGCAGCGAGGCGGACGTCACCTACAGCCACACCAGCCTCGGGCCGCAGGGCGACCTCTTCATCGCCACCTTCACCGCGGAGTACTACGTGCAGTTCATGCGCGAGTGGGAAGAGCGCGTCAACTACTACCTGACGCATGGCAGGGCATTGGGTTCGGACACCAAGGAATGAATGACATGGGTGAAGGACGTGCCGAAGGAGTTCGGTGGCTCCGGCATGCTGCTGGCGGAGTGACGGCCATGACCCGGCTCTGCGGACTTGCCCTCGCCATCCTGCTGTCCGGTCCGGCCGGCGCAGAGGCCACCGGCGACTGCATCGCCATCATCGGCACCGGCTCGGTCGGCGGCGCGCTCGGCCCGCGCTTCGCCGGACTCGGCGAGCGCATCGTCTACGGCTCGCGCACGCCGCAGGAAGAACGCGTGCAGAATCTCGTCGCCCGCACCGGGGCGCGCGCAGCCGCCCTCGCGCCGGAGGCCGCCGCGAAGGCCTGCGGCACGATCGTGCTGGCAGTGCCGTGGTCCGCGGTCGAGGCGATCCTGAAGTCATTCGGGAAACTCGACGGCAAGCTGATCGTGGATGTCACCAACCCGCTCGGCGTGCGGGACGGCCGCGAGTTCGCGTTCGAGATTCCGGGCGGGATTTCGGGTGGCGAGTTCGTGCAGTCGCTGCAGCCGGGCGCGCGCGTCGTCAAGGCGTTCAATACCGTCAACTTCCGCGTCATGGTCGATCCCGCCATGGCGGGAGGGCCCGTCAGCATTCCGCTGGCCGGCGACGACGCCGCGGCCAAGGCCGCGGTCGCCGCGCTCGTCTCGGGCATCGGTCTCGAGCCGGTGGACGTCGGGCCGCTGCGGACCGCGCGCTATACGGAGGCGATGGCGCTCCTGTACGTGCATCGGCTGGTGAGCCGGCAGCGGCCGTTCGAGTACTACCTGCGCCCATGGCCGGAGCAGTGACCGGACAGGAGCGCGACTACTTCCTCGGGACCCACGACGAGGAGCTGCTGCGCCTCGGCCTGCAGCACCGCGTCTGGGACCCGGCGGTGCGCGATTGCTGGCGGCGCGCGGGCGTCACGACCGGGGCTCGCGTGCTCGACGTCGGGGCGGGCCCGGGTTACGCGGCCGCCGACCTGGCGCAGATCGCCGGTCCCGGCGGCGAGGTCGTGGCCGTCGAGCGCTCCGGGCGCTACGTCGAGGCCGGCCGCGGCATGCTCGCGCGGCACGCCTTTGCGAACGTGCGATACCACGAGCTCGACCTGATGAGCGATCCGCTCCCGGACCGGAGTTTCGACTTCGCCTGGTGCCGTTGGGTCGCCTGTTTCGTGTCCTCGCCGGCGCTGCTGGTCGAGAAGATCGCGGGCGCCCTGCGCAGCGGCGGCCGGGCGATCTTCCACGAATACCTGGTGTACGAGACTTTCTGCTTCGCGCCGCCGCATCCACGGCAGCGCGAATTCGCGCAGCAGGTCATGAAGGGCTGGCGCGCCGCCGGCGGGGAGCCGAACATCGCGCAGCCGGTGATCCGGCTGCTCGAGCAGCGCGGCTTCACGATCCGCGAGACGATCCCGCGGATCTACTGCCTGCGGCCTGCCGACGAGATGTGGCAGTGGCCGGCGTCGTTCATCCGCATCCACCTCGAACAGCAGGCGGCGCTGGGCGCCATCGAGCCCTCCTGGGCCGAGGCCGTGCGCCGGGAATTCGCCGCCGCGGAGACCGAGCCCGCGACCCTGCTGGTGACGCCGCTCGTGCTGCAGATCATCGCCGAGAAGCCGTAGGGGGGCTGTCCCCTTCTGACGAGGTCAGTGCCTCGGGCTTGCCAGCGCCGCCGCGTCGTGCTTGTACCTGAACAGGAACGGGAACAGCAGCCCGAGCACCAGCGCGTAGCCGGCAAAGCTGAACCAGATGCTCGGCCAGTCCTTCACGCCGTCCACCGTGAAGTGGTCCACGACCATGCCGGCGCCGATGCTGCCGAAGAAGGCGCCGAGCCCGTTGGTCATCACCATGAACAGCCCCTGCGCGCTGGCGCGGATGTTCGATTCCGCTTCGCGGTCCACGAACAGCGAGCCGGAGATGTTGAAGAAGTCGAAGGCCATGCCGTAGATGATCATGGACAGCACCAGCATCCACAGGCCCGCGCCGGGGTCGCCGGTCGCGAACAGCCCGAAGCGGAACACCCAGGCGAAGATGCTGATCAGCATCACGATCTTGATGCCGAAGCGCTGCAGGAAGAACGGGATGGTCAGGATGAACAGCGTCTCGGAGATCTGCGAGATCGAGATCAGGATGTTCGGGTGCTTCACGCCGAACGAGTCCGGGTACGTGGTCGCGAAGTCCGCCAGGAACGCGCCGCCGAAGGCGTTGGTGATCTGCAGCGCCGCGCCCAGCATCATCGCGAAGATGAAGAACACCAGCATCTGCGTGCGCCGGAACAGCACGAAGGCGTCCAGGCCGAGCGCGGAGACGATGCTTTGCTTGGCCACCTCGCGAGCGGGCGGGCAGGCCGGCAGCGTGAACCCGTACAGGCCGAGCAGCGCCGCGGCGCCCGAGCTGATGTAGAGCTGCAGCTCGCTCTTGGTCCAGCCGGCGAGGTCCACCATCCACATCGCGACGATGAAGCCGACCGTGCCCCACACGCGGATCGGCGGGAACTTCTGGATGACGTTCAGCCCGCCCTGCTCCAGCACGCGGTACGACAGGGCGTTGTTGAGCGCGATCGTCGGCATGTAGACCATCGCGTTCAGCAGCATGATCACGTACAGGGTGTCGTAGTCCCGCACCGTCGAGGCCCACAGCAGCAGTCCCGCGCCCGTGAGGTGCAGCACGCCGAACAGCTTCTCGGCGTTGACCCAGCGGTCGGCGACGATGCCCATCAGGCCCGGCATGAAGAGCGCGGCGACGCCCATGGTCGCGTAGACGCTCCCGACCTGCCCGCCGGAAAAGCCGAGCGTCACGATCATGTAGGCGCCGAAGGATATGAGCCAGGCTCCCCAGACGAAGAACTGCAGGAAGTTCATCACCGTCAGGCGCAGCGGGATCCCCATGGTGGCGCGGTCCTTGTTGTCAGTCGTTGTCGCGGAATGCGCGGCCGGGCCTGAACATCGCGTTGCCGATCCAGCTCACGACGCTGACGATGATCGACGCCCAGAGCGCCGGCCAGAAGCCGGCGATCGAAAAGCCCGGCAGCAGCAAGGCGACCAGGCCGAGCATGGCCGCGTTGACCACGAACAGGAACAGGCCGAGCGACACCAGCGTGAGCGGAAGGGTGAGGATCACCGCGACCGGCTTGACGATCGCGTTGACGATGCCGAGCAGGACCGCCGCCAGGATGAGCGTCGTCGCGGTCGCGACGTGGATGCCGCCGACCCACTCGGTCGCCAGCCACAAGCCCAGGGCGGCGATCAGCGCGCGCACGATGAAGGCGGTCATCTCGTCGTCCCCCGTCCCGGCCCCGGCAGCGGGCGCCTCAGCGTACGCGACGGCCGCGCTTGATGACAACGTCCACGTTCTGCAGCAGGCCGGGATTCCTGAGGACGTCGCCGCGCACGGCGATCACGTCGGCGATCTTGCCGGGCGCGAGCGTGCCGGTCTCGTGGCCGGCGCCCATGGCGGTCGCCGCATCATGGGTCGCGGCGCGGATCGCGCGCTCCGCCGGAATGCCGCAGTCGCGCACCCAGAAGTCGATCTCCTGCCAGGTGGCGCGCGAATGCAGGTGCCCGGGGACGCCTGCGTCGGAGCCCACCAGCAGCGTCACCCTCGCCTCGTCGAGCTGGCGCAGCTTCTCGCACATCGAATGGGCCTTCGAGGCCGGCATCTCGAACCACGCGACGCGGTCCGGGTTCGACAGGGAGCCGAGGATGTCGGCCGCGACCAGCGCCGGCATCTGCTCCGTCGCGCGCGGATCGTCGAGCGGCTCCGCGTTTCCTCGCAGCGACTCGAAATTGAGCAGCGCCGAGATCGCCGGCGACCAGGCGAGCGGGCGCGGCGAGGGCTGCAGCAGCCGCTGGTGCAGCGCGAGGATCGCGTTGTCCGGAAACGGGCCCACGCCCATCGAGGTCCCGAGGAAGCCGTCGAACTGCAGCTCGACGCCGCGCTCGACGTCCGCCGGGCGTTCCGCGAAGGCGTGCACCGGCAGGTTGCGGGCCCGCGCCTCGGCGACCGCGGCGCCGAGCTCCTCCGCGCTCCAGAGGTCCACTTCCGCGAGCAGCAGGTAGTCGACGCCGGCATCCGCGAGCCGTGCGACCCTGGCCCTCGCATCGGCGGCCCCGTTCACGGCCCACTGCCAGGCCTCGGTGCCGGGCGGCACCAGCTTGCGCAGCGCGGGGCCGGAAACGTAGAGCGTCGGCCCTTCGATCAGGTGCTCGCGGATGCGGCGGCGCACGTTGATCGCGCCCTCGAGCGGCGCCATGACGTCGCGCGCGCTGGTGACGCCGGCCTGCAGCAGCTGGCGCGCGGCGATCGGCATCACGACGCGCTCCGCCAGCGGGCCGTAGGTCTCGTTCCAGCGCCCGGCATCGCCGTGCCCGAGCCGCATGGTCCGCACCTGCAGGTCCCACAGCCCCGGCAACACCGTCATGCCCTCGGTGGAGATGACCTGCGCGCCCTCGGGCACCAGCACCTGGCCGCGGCCGCCCACGGCGAGAATGCGCTCGCCCTCGATGACCACCACGCCATTCGCGATCGGCGGGCCGCCATAGCCGTCGATGACCGTGCCGCCGCTGAGGACCACGCTCTCGGCCGCGGCCGCCGCCGCAAGCAGCCACGAGGCGGACAGCGCGAGGGCCCGCCTCATTCCGCGGCCTCGCCGATTCCGCCGTCGCGCAGGCGCATCTGCAGCTGCGCGAATGCGAGTGCCCAGCCCGTGCGCAGGCGTACCAGCGTCCGCTCCCACTCCTCGCCGGCCGGGATGCCGGAGCCCATCACGCGCAGCATGCGCCGGCCCTTGCGCTCGTCGATCAGGAAATCCTCCATCAGCACGCTCTCCGGCATCGGCGGCCAGTCCGGGCTCGGGTCGAACAGCAGTTGCAGGCGCTTGCCCGGCTCGAACTGCTCGATCGTGGCGGAGCGCCTGCCGAACAGGCGCGAGGTCACGGAGTATCGCCCGCCCACGCGCGGCTCGACCACGGCCTCCGTCGCATGCCAGAGGCGCAGCGCGCCGGGATCGGTCAGCGCGCGCCACAGCGTGGCCGCGCTCGCGGCGCTCTCGAATCCCTGCATGTAGCCGCGTTCCTGCCTCCGCATGCCGTCAGGATTGCGCGCCGGGATCGGGTGCCGGCTCGCGGCGCAGCTCGCGGTCGCGATGCCGGCGCAGGTCTGCGGCGGAGACGACGTCATCGTACTGCGCGCCGTCCCGCGGGTAACTGGCCGCTCCCACGCTGACCGTCATGCGCTGCAGCCGTTCGCCGACCGGGAACAGGCTGCGGTAGACGTTGTTGCGGATGCGCTGCGCGACGGCCTCTGCGACCTCGGCCGTCGCCTCCGGCAGGAACACGACGAACTCGTCGCCGCCGTAGCGCGCCGCCATGTCGGTGGTGCGGATCGCGCGCTGGATGGCGCCCGCGACCGAGGTGATGGCGCGGTTGCCGGCCTGGTGCCCGTGCTCGTCGTTGAGCTGCTTGAGGTCGTCCATGTCCACCAGCAGGATGCCGTAGCCGCCGCGGCCGGCGCGGGCGCGCAGCTCGTGCTCGCGGTTCAGCACGGCGCGGAAGGTGCGCAGGTTGAGCATGCCGGTGAGCCCGTCGCGCTCGGCCATTTCCTCGATGCGGCGCCGCGCGCTGGTGATGGTTCCCGCCAGCGCCTGCGTCAGGTAGGCGACCAGCGCATAGGGTCCGAGCTCGCCGAACAGCCGCGCGAACAGCGCCGGCGGCGGCGGCAGCGGGCCCTCGCCGACGATCACCGACAGCCACGCGAGCACCACGCCCGCGAACACGACGAGCGCGCCGCGCCCGCCGAGCGTCATCGCCACCAGCACGATCGGCAGCAGGTAGAGATTGACCATCGGGCTCGCCGTGCCGCCGGTCAGCATCGCGACGATGGTGATGAACGCGACCATCGCCGCGGCGCCGAGCGCGACGCGCGCGCCGGTTCCGTGCACCGGGAAACCGCGCCAGCGGAAGGCGATGACGAAGAGCGCATAGGCCGCGATCGCCGCGTACAGGCCGCGCGGGGACGACGGCGAGCCCGGCAGCACCAGCGTGTACAGGCCCACCACCAACAGCACGAGCCAGTCCACGCGCGTCAGGCTCCTCTGCATGCTCGCGTACTCGTCGCGCCCGACCGCGGCGCGCTGCGTGCCGGACAGCGTTTCCGGCGCCTGGCGTTCATGGGCCGCATTCATCGGCGCGCCGCGGCCTCGCGCTGCAGCGTGGATTCGACCTGGCCGCTCGCCGCGCGGCCGGCGAGCTCTTCCACCAGGGCCAGCGCAAAGTCGAGCGCCGTGCCGGGACCGCGCGAGGTGATGATGCCGGCGTCGGCGACCACCGCCTCGTCCGTGACTGTGGTGCGGCTGGCGTCCTGCAGGAATCCGGGATAGCTGGTGGCGCGGCGCCCGTCGAGCGCGCCGGCGGCCGCGAGCACCATCGGCGCCGCGCAGATTGCGGCCACCGGCCGGTTCTTCGCGCGATGCGAGCGGATCAGCTGCGCGATGCGGGGATCGCCCTTCAGGCGTTCCGCGCCGGGCATCCCGCCCGGCAGCGCGATCATGTCGAAGTCCTGCTCGGCGAGCGCCGCAAGCGGCGTGTCCGCGGCGATGCGGATGCCATGGGATCCCGTGACCGGGCTGCCGGCGAGCGAGGCGATGACCACCTCGATTCCGGCGCGGCGCAGGATGTCGATGATGGTGACGGCCTCGAGTTCCTCGAAGCCCTCGGCCAGCGGCACCAGGACCCGTTTCATGGGGAAGCGCCGGCCGCGCGCATGCGGCGCGTTACCTGCGGTCCGGCGCCGTCTGGGCCGCGACCTGCGCCGCCTTGCCGTGCTTGAGCCAGGCGACGGCGGCGCGCACGTCGGCGTCGCGCTCGAGCAGGGCGCCGTCGCCGGTGAGCGCGGCGGCCTCCTGCACCGGCAGCGCGATGTCGGGCTCGAGCCCGCGCTCGTGGATCGAGGCGCCGGACGGCGTGTAGTAACGCGAGGTGGTGAGCTTGAGCGCCTGGCCGTCGCCGATCGGCATGACGGTCTGCACCGAGCCCTTGCCGAAGGTGCGCTGGCCGAGGAGCTTCGCGCGGCCGTTGTCGCGCAGCGCGCCCGCGACGATCTCCGCCGCCGAGGCGGAACCCTCGTTGACCAGAACCGCGATCCGCGCGCCGCGCGCCAGGTCGCCGGCCCCCGCTTCCATGCGGAAACGCGACTCCTTCGAGCGGCCCTCCGCCGAGACGATCAGGCCGCTTTCCAGGAACGCGTCGGAAACCTCGACCGCGGCGTCCAGCACGCCGCCGGGGTTGTTGCGCAGGTCGAGCACGATGCCGGAGAGCTCGCCGCCCGCGTCCCGGCGCAGCGCGCGCAGGGCGCCGCCGACGTCGGGGCCGGTCGTGTCGCTGAACTGGGAGATGCGAAGGTAGCCGACGCCCGGTTCGAGCAACTGATGGCGCACGGAATGCACGGCCACGATCGCGCGCTCGACCGCGATCTCGATCGGGTCCGGCAGCGCCTTGCGCCCAATGCTGAGGTTGACGACGGTGCCGGGCTCGCCGCGGATGCGCGCGATCGTGTCGGCGAGCCTGCTGTCCCCAACCGCGCTGCCGTCCACTGCGAGGATCGTGTCGCCGGCACGGATGCCGGCGCGCGCAGCCGGGGAACCGTCGATCGGCGCGATCACGACGATGGCGTCCGATGCCGCGGTGACCTCGACCCCGATGCCGGAATAGTTGCCCTCGGTCGCGATCCTGAGGTCCTCGAACTCGTTGGCGTCCATGAAGGCGGAGTGCGGGTCCAGCTCGCCGACCATGCCGCGGATCGCGTCCTTCAGGAGCTCGCGGTCGTCGGTGCGGTCCACGTAGTCCGCGCGGATCCGGTCGATCACTTCCGACAGCAGGCGCGCATCCTGCACTCGCAGCCCGGGGGCGCCCCGGCCCCCGCCCGCGACCCAGGCGGCGCTCCAGGCGAGCGACACCCCGAGCAGGCAGCCCAGCAGGATGGCGAGCAGCGTTCGTCTCGGTTGCATGTTCCGCTATGGTAACCGCGCCGCCGCCGCGGCGGCAGCTTCGCGCAAAGTCAGGCCGGCGGGGGCTCCTGCGAGGCCATCGCCTCGCAGAGGGCGAGGTCCCCGAGCACGTCGGCCAGCGGCACCGGCCGGCCGATCGCGAACCCCTGGCCGAAATCCACGCCCAGCGAGGCCATGCGGCTGCGCAGGGCGTCGGTCTCGACGTACTCCGCGACCGTTTCCATGCCCATCGTGCGGGCCAGCTGGGCGATCGCGCGCACCATGGACTCGGTGCGCTCATTGCCGCCGGAGTCGCGCACGAATGCGCCGTCGATCTTGAGGGTCGAGACCGGCAGCGCCTTCAGGTACGCGAGCGACGACAGTCCCGTGCCGAAGTCGTCGAGCGCGAACGAGCAGCCGAGCGCGCGCAGCCTGTGCATCAGCCGCTCGGCACGCGCCAGGTTCGATACCGCCGAGGTCTCGGTCAGCTCGAAGCACAGCGTCTCCGGCGGGACGCCGGAATCGCGGATGCTGCGCTCGAGGAACTGCAGGAATTCCTCCGAGGCGATCGATGGACCGGAGATGTTGATCGAGAACCGCGTGCCGCGGCCTCCCGGCACGCCGGCGCGCGAGCCGAGCGCCTCCAGCGAATGCTTCACGACCCAGCGGTCAATGTCCGGCAGCAGCTGGTATCGCTCCGCGGCCGACAGGAATTTTTCCGGCGGCAGCACCTCGCCGTCCTCGGCGATCATGCGCAGCAGTACCTCGTAGCGCGGCTCGGCGTGGTCGCCGGCGAGCGGCTGGATCGGCTGCGCGAAAAGCACGAAGCGGTTCTCCGCGAGCGCGCTGTGCAGGCGCTGCACGACCAGCACGTCGGCGTGACGGCGGATGATGCTCTGGTCGGCGTCCTGGTAGATCTCGGTGCGGTTGCGGCCGCGGTCCTTGGCGGCCTTGCACGCGATCTCCGCGTTCGCCAGGCCGTGCGCCAGCGCGTTCTGCGAATCCGGCAGCTCGGCGGCGCCGATGCTCACCGACACCTGGACGGCGCCCTCGCCGCGCACGTAGGTCTGTTCCGCGCACTGGCGCCGCAGCATGTCGCCGATCTGCCGGGCGAACTCCAGCGTGCAGTCCGGCAGGAACACCGCGAAGCGGTCGCCCGCGATGCGCGCCGCCAGCGCCCCCGGCCGCGGCTTGTTGCGCAGCACCTCCGCGACCTTGCCGATCACTTCGTCGCCGATGTGCATGCCGTAGTTGTCGTTGGTGACGTGCAGTCGGTCCACGTCCAGGTACAGCACGCAGTCCGGCTTGCGCTCGCGGCGCGCGCCCAGCAGCGACCGCACTTGCGCCTCGAACGCCGGGCGGGTCAGCAGCGAGGTCAGCGCGTCGAAGTTGGCCTGCAGCGTCGCCGCGGACTTGCGCGACAGCAGCTCGACCAGCCGCTCGGTGCGCGGGTCGAAATCGGGGGCGTTCTCCTCGCGGAACATCGCCAGGAACCCGGCGACGCGCCCGGACGCGTGCCGTACCGGCGTGCACAGGATCTTGTACGGGGGCAGCTCGATCGGGCGTGCCTTGATCCTGTTGATGACGAGGTTGCGCCGCTGCAGCTGCGCCCAGTTGAGCAGGTGCCGGTGGATCCTGGTCAGGATTTCGACCGGCGGCTTCTGGCCGGGCGGCGCCTTGCAGATCGCGATGTTGCGCTCCGGCACGACCAGCGCGCCCAGCAGGCAGTCGAGGTGGTCCACGCAGGTCTGCACCAGCGTGCCGAGCTCGTCGCCATGCTGCGGGTCCTGCGGGTCGTCCGGCGCGATGCGCAGCAGCAGGTCGAGGTCCTCGTCGCGCGAGCGCAGGTCGCGCGCCAGGTCGCCGACGCTCGCGCGCGACTCCAGTTCGCGCTGCAGGCACTCGAGCGCCGGCTGCACCAGGGACTGCACGAAGGAATGGGGCCGGTTTTCGCCGTCGCGCGTCAGCAGCGTCGCGATCGCGATGATCTCGCCGTCGCTGTTGCGCAGGCGGAACACGTAGGCCGGGGCGCCCTCGTGGTCGCGGCTGAAGCCGTCGATGCGCGCCGTGGTCGCCGGCGGCGCCTTTGCGAGCGCGGCCTGCACCAGCGGCAGCGGATCCGGGCCGTCGTAACCGGGCGCGACCCAGAGTGGACCGCCGCTGGCATCGTAGAACCCGATGCCGAGCGCCCGCGGCATCAGCATCCGCAGCAGGTGGCCATACGGATCGAGATTCGGCTTGGCGCTGGCAAGGTGCAGCGGCAGGTCGATGTGGGCGGGCTTGGCCACGATGCGGAGCAACCCCTGGCCGGCGGATTTCCGGCCTCATAGCGCAGGTTGGCCGATCGGAGACCGGGCCGTCTTTGACGTAATCCGCAGTTTCCCGGGCGCCGGGGCGGCGTTCGTGCCGGGAGTCAGGGTCCCGGGGGTTAGGAGTCAGGGGTTGGGGCGACGGAACCAGGGCACCGGGTCCACCGGCTGGGCGCCGCGGCGAATTTCGAGGTAGAGGCCGGGCTGGCTGCGGCCGCCGCTGTCCCCCACGGTCGCGACCACTTCCCCGCCCTCGACGCGGTCGCCGGCCGTCTTGAAGAGCTGCTCGTTGTGGGCGTAGAGGCTCATGTAGCCGCCGTGGTCGATGATCAGCAGCAGCCCCATTCCGGGCAGCCAGTCCGCGTACGCGATGCGGCCGTCGTACAGCGCGCGCACCTCGCTGCCGCGGCCCGCCTCGATCATCACGCCGTTCCACTTGAGGCCGCCGCCGCGCGGCTGGCCGAATCGCGCGATGATCTTGCCGGGCACCGGCCACGACAGCCGCCCGCGGATCTTCTCGAAAGCCTGGCCCCCGGCCGGCGGCAGGTCGGAGAGCGCCTTGCGCAGGTCGGCGAGCAGCTTCTCGAGCGCCGCGGCTTCCCGCCTGAGCTTGGCGATCGAGTCGCTCTGGTTGCGGATCTGCGCGTTCACCGCGCGCAATGCGCGCGTGCGCTCCGCCCGCGCGGCGTCCACCGCCGAGAGTTCGCGCCGGCTGTCGGCCTCCAGCGAAGCAAGCCGTTCGCGCTCCGAATTCTCCTCGGCGAGCGCGGCCTCGAGGGTCGCGACCAGCGACTGGATTTCCCGGATCTTCCCGGCGCGCGCTCGCCCGAAATAGGAGTAATAGACCATCATGCGCCCGAATGCGGCCGGGTCCTCCTGCGAGAGCAGCAGTTTCAGCGGTTCTTCGCGCCCTCCCATGTAGGCCGCGCGCAGCTGCGAGGCGAGCGCCGAGCGCTGCTCGGTGAGCGCGCGTTCGTGGCGCTCGCGCTCGGTCGTCAGCGCCTCGAGGCGTGCGTCGCTGTCGGCGAGCCGCTTGCGCACGTCCCGCAGGCGCGCGCGCGCGCCGCGGACCTTCTCCTCCGCGTCCCGCAACTGGCCCGTCAGGGCGTCGCGCCGGTCGGTGTCCCTGCGCACTGCGCGCTGCAGGTCCTCGATCCGTTCCCGGACCTGGCGCAGCTCCTTTTCCGGGTCACGGTCCGCCGCGCCAGGGGTCGCTGCCAGCAGGGCGACCAGCACGCCCGCGGCCGCGGCAAGCACCGACCGATGGCTCATAATGCCTTGTTTTACCAGGTAATATTCCTCTGTTCGCGCAACGGCCGGTGGTCCGGGATCGCGCTGATATAATGCGCGGCCATTTTTTGAGACCCGGTCGCGCAAGCCACGGCGACCCGCCCCATGGACCGACTGCTCGATTATTTCACCAATCATCCGTTGCTGGCGGGCGCCGCGGTCGTCATGACCGCCCTCGTCTTCGGCTACGAACTGCGCCGGCGCGGCGAAGGCGCGGCGGCGGTCGCCCCGAACACGGCGATCCGGATGATGAACGGCGGCGCCGTACTCGTGGACCTGCGCGCGCCCAACCAGTTCAAGGATGGCCATATCGCGGGCGCGCGCAACGTCCCCGGCGACCAGCTGGCGACCGACGCCAGGGCCCTCGGGAAATTCGCCGGCAAGACGCTGATCCTCTGTTGCGACAACGGGGCGACGGCTGCTGCGGCGCTGCGCACGCTCGCGGGAGCCGGCGTCAAGGACGTGTTCAGCCTGCGTGGCGGGCTCGCGGCCTGGCGGCAGGAGAACCTGCCGGTCGTGAAGGGCTGAGCCGTGGCCGGGCCGTCCGTGACCGTGTACACCGCGGGGTTCTGCGGCTACTGCGTCCGCGTGACTTCCCTGCTCGAGCGGCGCGGCATCGCCTTCACCGAGGTGAGCGTCGAGGACCACCCGGGTTTGCGGGAGGAGTTGCTGGCGAAGAGCGGTCGGCGCACGCTGCCGCAGGTCTACGTCGGGGAGCGCTTCGTCGGCGGGGCCGACGAGATCGCGGCCATGGACCGGGGCGGCGGACTAACAGGATTTCTGCAAAGTGAGGCATAACGATGGCTGACGAAAACACCACCCCGGCCGGCGCGAGCGAGCCGGCGGGCAACGGACAGGGCCCGGCGGTCGCGCTGCAGACCGTCTACATCAAGGACCTGTCCTTCGAGTCGCCCAAGGGGCCGTTCCTGCCGGCGCAGCCGCAGGACCCCAAGATGTCCATGAACCTGAGCACGATGTCGAGCCAGGTCGGGCAGGACGCACACGAGGTCGTGCTGTCCGTGACCCTCGAGGCGAAGAGCGGCGACGCCGCCGTGTACCTGGCGGAGGTCAAGCAGGCGGGCGTATTCGTGGTCCGCGGATTCTCGCCGGAGGAGACCAAGCGCATCCTCGGCTCGTTCGCGCCGAACCTGCTGTTCCCGTACATCCGGCAGACGGTGTCCGATGTCGTCATCAAGGGCGGCTTCCCGCCGTTCCTGCTGCCGCACGTCAACTTCGACGCGCTGTTCGAGCGCTCGATGCAGGAGCAGGCTGCGCGCCAGGCGAAGCAGGCGCCCGCGGCGGGCCCCGCGAACTGAGCCGGCTCTTGCGGCCGATCGTCGTCCTCGGCGCCGGTTCCTGGGGCACGGCGCTCGCGATCCAGTTCGCGCGCGGCGGCGAACCCACCGTGCTGTGGGGCCGCGCGGAGGACGAGCCGGAGCTTCTCGCGCGCACGCGGCGCAATGAGCGTTACCTGCCCGGCGCCGAATTCCCGCCCTCGCTCGCGATCGAGCCCGACCTCGCAAAGGCCATCGCGAGCGGCGAGGACGTCGTGCTCGCCGTGCCCTCGGGCGTGCTGCGGCTCATGCTGCAGCAGATCCGGCCGATGCTCGGCCCGCGCGCGCGCATCGCCTGGGCCAGCAAGGGATTCGAACTCGCGACCGGCAAGCTCCCGCACCAGGTGGCGCAGGAGGTGCTGGGGCCCGCGGTGCCGATCGCGGTGCTTTCCGGGCCGACCTTCGCGCGCGAGGTGGGCGAAGGCCTGCCGACGGCGATCGCGGTCGCCTCGCCCGATGACGCGTTTGCGCTCGCGCTCGCGGAGCGGATTTCGTCCGGCGCTTTCCGCGCCTACACGCAAACCGACATCGTCGGCGTGGAAATCGGTGGCGCGGTCAAGAACGTCATTGCGATCGCCACCGGCGTTTCGGACGGCCTCGGTTACGGCTCGAACAGCCGCGTGTTCCTGATCACGCGCGGGCTGGCGGAACTGATGCGGCTCGGCGTCGCTCTCGGCGCGAAGCGCGAGACGCTCATGGGTCTCGCCGGCCTCGGCGACTTGGTGCTCACCTGCACCGACGACCAGTCGCGCAACCGCCGCTTCGGGCGCGCGCTCGCGGCCGGCAAGCCGATGGACGCGGCCATCGCGGAGATCGGGCAGGTGGTCGAGGGCTATCACGCGGCCAGGGCGGTGCGTGCGGTCGCCCGGACGCACGGCGTCGACATGCCCATCTGCGAGCACGTCTACCGCGTCCTTCACGAAGGCGCCCCCATCCGCGAAGTCATCGAATCGCTCCTCCAGCGCCGCGTCACCCCCGAAAACTGAAGGGGACGCGTCCATTTAAAGTACTAAATGGACGCGTCCCCTTTAGATCCGGGGAAGCCGAGTTAGCGCCAGGCCTCGAAGATGACGACGGCGGCGGCGTTGGAGAGATTGAGGCTGCGATTGCCGGCGACCATCGGCAGGCGGATCAGGCGATCGGGCGGCCACGTGGCGACCAGCGCTTGGGGCAGGCCGGCGCTTTCGCGGCCGAAGAGGAAGGCATCGCCCGCGCGATAGCTGACGTCGCTGTGCCGCCGGCCGCCCGCGGTCTCGACGGCATAGATCCGCGCCTCTCCCAGTTCCCGCAGGCAGGCCCGTAGGTCGCGGTGCTCCCGCACGCGCGCGCGGTCGCGGTAATCCAGGCCCGCGCGGCGCAGGGCGGCATCGTCGGTCGCGAACCCCAGCGGATGGACCAGGTGCAGCGTCGCGCCGGTGTTGGCGCACAGCCGGATGATGTTGCCCGTGTTCTGCGGGATTTCCGGCTCGAGCAGGATCAGGTGAAACATCGCGGCACCCGGCGGCACGATAAATGGGATGCGTCCCCATTTATAATGATGCCGTGACCGAGCCAGCCCGGGGACCGGATCCTTCCCTCGCCGTCGATTTCTGCGGGCTCTCGTTGGCATCCCCGATCGTGCTGCTCTCCGGATGCGTCGGCTTCGGCGAGGAATACACGCGCGTCGAGGGCTTCTCGAACCGGGATGCCGGCGCGATCGTCCTCAAGGGCACCACCGCGAAGCCCCGCCTCGGCAACCCCCCGCCCCGCGTCACCGAAACGCCCTGGGGCATGATCAACGCGATCGGGCTGCAGAATCCCGGCGTCGACCATGTCGTCGGCGCGATCCTGCCCACGCTCGATTTCGGGGAGACGCGGTTCATCGCCAACGTCTGCGGCTCGACCATCGACGAGTACGTCGAGGTCACCCGCCGCTTCGATGATTCGCCGATCGACGCCATGGAGATCAACATCTCCTGCCCGAACGTCAAGGAGGGCGGCGTGCAGTTCGGCAACTATCCGGAGATGAGCGCGCGTGTGGTCGCCGCCTGCCGCAAGGCCACGAAGAAACCGCTGATCACCAAGCTCTCGCCGAACCAGACCGACATCCGCGAGAACGCGCGCCTGTGCATCGAGGCCGGCAGCGACGGGCTGTCCGTCATCAACACGATCTCGGGCATGGTCATCGATCCGGAGACGCGCCGCCCCGTCATCGGCAATGTGCAGGGCGGCGTCTCGGGTCCCGCGATCAAGCCGATCGCGCTGTTGATGGTGAAGAAGGTGTACGAGGTCGCGGGTCCCGCGAATGTCCCGATCATCGGCCAGGGTGGGATCGCCAGCGCAGCGGACGCCGTCGAGTTCCTGGCCGCGGGTGCCACTGCGATTGGCATCGGCACGGCGCTTTTCTACGATCCGCTCATCTGCCCGAAAATCAACGCCGGTCTCGCCGCGTACCTGCGCGATGCCGGCATCGGCCCGGTGTCGCGGCTGACTGCGGCGCTCGCCGGCGGCCGCACCGGCGAGGACTGCGGCGGCTAGCGGCCCGGCCCGCGCCGCCCGGGAACCCGCGCCGGCACCAGGCCGCACGCGCTCCTGTGGGCGTAAAACGACAGCTCCGGCTTATGTCACTTATGCGGCGCCGAAAAATGTGACGCAGCCGCCAGTTAATGGTATAGAACGCGGACGCTGGGCAAGCGGCCGGACGCAGAGCCGCGGCAGTGGGGATCCAGGGCACCAACAAAATGACGGGGGCTACATCGATGAAGAAGACGCTATTTTCGGCGGGCTTGGCCGGCACGCTCGCATTGTCGCTCGGACTGATCTCGGCGAGCGCGCAGGAATCGGCCGGGGAGCTTGTCGCAGAGAACGCCACGACACACTGGTTCGTCGAATTATCCGGTGCCCCGACTGCGGACGGCAGAAGCGCGGCGCAGGTCAAGGCCGAGAAAGCCGCGTTCAAGAAAGCCGCCGCGGCCGCCGGTGTCCGCTACACGGAACTGCGCTCCTTCGACGTGCTGTTCAACGGCTATTCGGTGCAGATCGATTCCGTCAACCGCGCCAAGCTCGCGCGTGTCGATGGCGTCAAGGCATTGTGGCCCGTCGAAGTCATCCAGGCTCCCGAATTCAACCCCACCTACGGCGAGGCGCCCGACCTGGCGCATGCCATCGAGATGACCGGCGCGAACATCGCGCAGGACAGCGGCTACACGGGCCAGGGCATCAAGGTCGCCGTCATGGATACCGGCATCGACTACGATCATGCCGACTTCGGCGGCGACGGTGTGCAGCGCTCGAACAGCGCGGTGTTCCCGACTTCCCGCGTGGTCGCCGGCTGGGACTTCGTCGGCGATGCCTTCACCGCGGGCCTGACGCCGGTGCCCGATCCGTTCCCGGACGACTGCGGCGGCCACGGCAGCCACGTGGCCGGCATCGTCGGCGCCAGCGGTGTCGTCACCGGCGTGGCACCGGACGTGACCTTCGGCGCCTATCGCGTATTCGGCTGCACGGGCAGCACGACCGCGGACATCATGATCGCAGCCATGGAACGCGCGCTCGCGGACGGCATGGACGTCCTCAACATGAGCATCGGTTCCGCCCTGCAGAACTGGCCGCAATATCCGACCGCCGCGGCAGGAACGCGGCTCGTCAACCAGGGCGTCGTCGTCGTCGCCTCCATCGGCAACAGCGGGCCGCAGGGCAGTTCGCCGAACGGCCTGTACTCGGCGGGTGCCCCGGGCGTCGGCGCGAAGGTGATCGGCGTCGCTTCCTACGACAACACGCACGCGACGCAAAAGGCGTTCACGCTCGACCCGGGCGGCACGCTGATCCCGTACTCGGGCGCCAGCGGCTCGCCGCCGCCGCCGACCAGCGGGACCTTCGATATTTCGAAGACCGGCACGCCGGCGTCGCTGGATGACGGATGCACCGCGGCGCAGTTCGCGGGCTTCACGGCGGGCCACTACGCCCTGATCCGCCGCGGCACCTGCAGCTTCTACCTGAAGTCGTTCAACGCCCAGAATGCCGGGGCCGCCGGCGTCATTCTCTACAACAACGTCGCCGGCGCACTGAACCCGACGGTGGCCCCGCCCACGGCGGCTGATCCGCCCATCACGATCCCGGTGGTCGCGGTCACGAACGTCAATGGCGCGCTCATCGACGGCCACGTGCCGGGCGCGACCGTGACCTGGGGCAGCGCCACCATCGTCACGCCGATCGCGAGCGGCGGCCTGATCTCGGGATTCAGCTCCTTCGGCCTGGCGGCCGATCTCAGCCTGAAGCCGGATATCGGCGGGCCCGGCGGCCAGATCTTCTCGACCATTCCGATCGAGCTCGGCAGCCACGGCGGCAACAGCGGCACCTCGATGTCGTCGCCGCACGTCGCGGGTGTCGCGGCGCTCGTGCTGCAGGCGCGCCCGGACACGTCCTCCCAGGACATGCGGACGCTGCTGCAGAACTCCGCGGATCCCTCGCTCTGGTGGGGCAACCCCGGGCTGGGGTTCCTCGACAACGTCCATCGCCAGGGTGCCGGCATGGCGGACGTGGTCGGCGCGATCAACGCGACTGTTTCCGTCACGCCTGGGAAGCTGTCGCTCGGCGAGAGCGAGGGCGGCTCGCACGTCGAGACGCTCACGGTCCGGAACAACGGGGCGTCCGGGGTCACCTTCGACCTGTCGCACGCGCCCGCGCTGGCGACCGGGCCGCAGAACAACTCCCAGAACGCGGCGCCGAACAACGTGTTCACGGCGATCACCTATCTCAACCAGCCGTCCACCGTGGCGTTCAGCGCGCCCAGCGTGTTCGTGCCGGCCGGCGGCTCTGCGACCGTCGACGTGACGATCACGCCGAGCGCCGGTTTGCCGGATCGCGGCCTGCACGGCGGCTACGTCGTGCTGACGCCGCAGGGCGGCGGCCAGACGTATCGCGTGCCGTACGTGGGACTGAAGGGCGACTACCAGACCGTGCAGGTGCTGGTGCCGACCGCGACCGGTTTCCCGCGCCTGGGCCGGACCGCGAATGGCACGACCTTCTCGCTCAATACCACGGGGGCGCCGTACACGATGGTCGGGTTCGATATCCCGTACTTCCTGGTGCACCTGGACCACCAGTCCCGGCGCGTGCGCTTCGAGGCATTCGATGCGAACACCGGCAAGGCCTGGCACCGCATCAGCGACGACGAGTACGTGACCCGGAGCTCGACGGCGACGAGTTTCTTCGCCTTCGGCTGGGACGGCACGACTTTCGTCGGCAAGGGCAATAACGCCAACCAGGTCCTCACGGTGCCGAACGGCGAGTACATCGTGCAGCTGTCGGTGTTGAAGGCCCTCGGCGACGCGAACAATCCGGCGCACTGGGAAACCTGGACCTCGCCGGTGGTGACGATCGCGCGGCCGTAAGCTTCGGCCGGCGGTTCGAGCGTCAGGCCCCCGCCAGTGATGGCGGGGGCCTTTTCTTCAGGGGTGTCAGACACCTCTTCAGAAGAAGTGTCTGACACCTTTTTCAGTCGATGCCGAGTTCCCTGAGCTTGCGCGTCAGCGTGTTGCGCCCCCAGCCGATGAGCCTGGCCGCGTCCTGGCGCCGGCCCTGGACGCGCGCGAGCGCGGCGCGGGCGAGCGTGCGCTCGAAGCGCGCTTCCGCGACCGCGAGCAGCGGCGCGCCGCCGGCTGCAAGGTGACGCGCGGCCCAGGATTCGAGCTCGCGGCACCAGCCGTCGGGCGGCGGCAGTTGCGCGCCTGCGCCACCGAGATCCGGCGGGATGTCTTCCTCCCGGATCTCGCGTCCCGGCGCCGTCACGGTGAGCCTGCGCGCCGCATTGACCAGCTGGCGCACGTTGCCCGGCCAGTCGAAGGCCACCAGCCGTTCGCCTGCGCCCCCGGCCAGCGTCTTCGGCTCGACGCCCAGCTCGCGCGCGGCGACGGCGAGGTAATGCGCCAGCAGTTCCGGGATGTCGCCGCGCCGGTCGCGCAGCGCCGGCACGTGGATGCGGATCACGTTCAGCCGGTGGAACAGGTCCTCGCGGAAGCGCCCCTGCCGCACGCGCTCAACGAGGTCCTGGTGCGTCGCGGCGATCACGCGCACATCCACCCTGATCGGCACGTTGCCGCCGACGCGGTAGAACTCCCCTTCCGCCAGCACGCGCAGGAGGCGCGTCTGCAGCGCCGCCGACATGTCGCCGATCTCGTCCAGGAACAGGGTGCCGCCGTCCGCCTGCTCGAAGCGTCCGCGCCGCTGCGAGTCCGCGCCGGTGAACGCGCCCTTCTCGTGGCCGAACAGCTCCGATTCCAGCAGCTCCGACGCGATCGCGGAGGTGTTGAGCGCGATGAACGGCCCGGGGGCCCGCGGGCTGTTCTGGTGCAGCGCCCGCGCGACCAGCTCCTTGCCGGTGCCGGATTCCCCGGTCACGAGCACCGAGAGACTCGAGCGCGACAGCCGCCCGATCGCGCGGAACACCTCCTGCATCGCCGGCGCCTGGCCGAGGATGCCCGGGAACGCGCCGCGTCCCGCGTCCGCGCCGCCCGCCTCGCCCTGGGTCGCCGCGCGGCGCACCAGCGCCACCGCCTCGTCGATGTCGAAGGGTTTCGGCAGGTATTCGAAGGCGCCGCCGCGGTAGGCCGCGACCGCATGGTCGAGATCCGCATGCGCGGTCATCACGATCACCGGCAGCCCCGGGTGGTCGCGCCGCACGCGCTCGAGCAGCGTGAGCCCGCCGAGCCCCGGCATGCGCACGTCCGTCATCAGCACGTCGGGATGCTCGCGCGCCAGCGCCGCCAGCGCCGCCTCGGCCTGCTCGAAGGAGCGCGTGCGCAGTCCCGCCTGCCCCAGCGCGCGTTCGAGCACCCAGCGGATCGATGCATCGTCGTCCACCAGCCACACCTCAAGCGGCATGTTCATGTCGGATCTCCATCGGCAGCAGCAGTGAAAACACCGTCCGGCCGGGACGGCTCTCGAACTCGATGATCCCGCCGTGGCGCGTGGCGATGTCCTGCGCCACCGCGAGCCCGAGCCCGGTGCCGCCTTCGCGCGCCGTGACCAGCGGGTAGAAGATCGTCTCGCCGAGCTCCGCGGGCACGCCCGGGCCGTTGTCCTCGAACTGCAGCGAGGCCACCACGCGGTGCCGCTGCGCGCCGATGGTCGCCTGCGTCAGCGCGCGGCTCCTCATCGTGATCGCGCCGCGCTCGCCGACCGCCTGCACCGCGTTCCTCGCGATGTTCAGCATGGCCTGCACCATCAGGTCGCGGTCGAGGGCGAGCATCGGCAGGCTCGGGTCGTAGTCGCGCTCGATGGCGATGCCTTCGGCCGCCTCCGCGCGCGTGAGCCAGTACACGCGGTCGATGATCTCGTGCACGTTGACCGCCTCGCGGCGGATCGGCCGCGCGGGGCTGAGCAGCGAATCGACCAGCGCCCGCAGGCGGTCGGCCTCGCCGATGATCACGCGCGTGTATTCCTTCAGGCGGGGGTCCGGCAGTTCGCGCTCCAGCAGCTGCGCGGCGCCGCGCAGCCCGCCGAGCGGGTTCTTGATCTCGTGCGCCAGCTGGCGCGCCATCACCCGGCTGCCGCCCTGCTGGGCGAGCAGCGCGGAATCGCGGTTCATGCGCGAGGGCCGCGTCGTATCCGCGATCTCGATCAGCAGCGCGCCGCCGTGCGGGCCGGCGAGCGGCGCCAGGGACATGTCCACCTGGTAGCGCAGGTCGCCGCGCGCCGCCGGCGCGAATTCGACGCCCCGCAGGGCCAGCGGTTCCCCGCTCTCCCGGCTGCGCACGATGAGCGACTCGATCGCGCGGCCGTCCTGCACCAGCGTCGCAAGACCGCGTCCGCGCGCCGCCGCCTGTCCGGTCGCGAGCAGGTCCGCGGCGGCGGCGTTCAGCCAGCTGACGCGATCCTCGCCGTCCACCACGAGGATCGCGGTCGAGAGCTGGTCGAGGATGCCCGGCGGATCCGGGCCCGGCAGGGGATCGCGCGTCATCGCGCGACTCCGGCCCGTCCCGGGCCGATCAGGTCGCGGGTCGGGGTGCCGGCGCCGGCGGCCGCGGCCGCTGCGGGCTTTGTGGCGTGTTGATCGAGGGCTGGCGCACGTGGATGGAAATCTGCTCGCTCGAGATCAGTGGTGCACCGGCCTGGTCGATCACCGTGGCGCGCAAGAAATGTGTGCCACGCTCGAGATTCGTAAGTTGCAGAGTGAATCCCGCGTCCGCCGGCCGGCGGTTGCCGTTGACGATGAAGACCAGCGTATGTCCGGACTGCAGCACGCCGCCGAGTTCGGCGACAACCGTCAGCGCCACATCCGCGCCGAAGTACACCTGGTCCGGCTGCGGCTGCACGATCGTCAGCGACTCGTAGGGCGGCAGCTGCGGCTGGTACGTGCTGCCGCCGCCGCCAGCCGCCCCGAGATCCGTGGGTGCCGGCTCGTAGCTGTTCGGGACGGTCAGCACGATGAGCTCGGCGCCCGGGGCGCCGGGCTGGTCGGAGTAATGGACGACGCCGTCTTTGTCCACCCACCGGTAGATCTCCTGGGGCAGGGCCGCCAGGGACAGCGTCAATCCGGCGAGAAGCAGGAGTATGCGCATCTCCGACAGCATATCCCGCCGCCCGCCGGGCTGACAAAACCGGCGGTCCGGACTGTGACCGCCGTGCCTCCGGTGTCCCGCGTCTCAGAGGCTGTAGTACATGTCCATCTCGACCGGGTGCGTCGACATCCGGAAGCGCGTGACCTCGCCCTGCTTGAGCGCGAGGTACGCGTCGATCAGGTCGTCGCTGAACACGCCGCCCCGCTTCAGGAAATCGCGGTCGCGGTCCAGGTGCTCGAGCGCCATGTCGAGCGAATGGCAGACCTCCGGGATGCTCTTTGCTTCCTCGGGCGGCAGGTCGTAGAGGTCCTTGTCCGAGGCTTCGCCCGGGTGGATCTTGTTCTGGATGCCGTCGAGCCCGGCCATCAGCATGGAGGCGAAGGCGAAGTACGGGTTGGCGAGCGAATCCGGGAAGCGGACCTCGATGCGCCGGCCCTTCGGGTTCGACACCCAGGGGATGCGGATGGACGCCGAGCGGTTGCGAGCCGAATACGCGAGCATCACCGGCGCCTCGAAGCCCGGCACCAGCCGCTTGTAGCTGTTGGTGCCCGGATTGGTGAAGGCGTTCAGCGCCCGCGCGTGCCTGATGATGCCGCCGATGTAATAGAGCGCGACGTCGGACAGGCCCGCGTAGCGGTCGCCCGCGAACAGGTTCTTGCCGTCCTTCTGCAGCGACTGGTGCACGTGCATGCCGTTGCCGTTGTCGCCCACCAGCGGCTTCGGCATGAAGGTCAGCGTCTTGCCGTGCCCGTGCGCGACGTTCCACAGCGCGTACTTCAGCAGCAGCACCTCGTCGCCCTTCTTCGTCAGCGTGTTGGCCGCGACGTTGATCTCGCCTTGCCCGCCGGTCGCGACTTCGTGGTGGTGCACCTCGACCTTGAGGCCGAGCTCCTCGCAGGCCTGCGACATCGCGGTGCGCAGGTCCTGGAAGCGGTCCACCGGCGGCACCGGGAAATAGCCGCCCTTCACCCCCGGGCGATGGCCCAGGTTGCCGCCTTCGTAGGCGGTGCCGGAATTCCACGCGCCCTGCACGGAATCGATGTGGTAGCTGCAGCCATTGAGCTCGTTGCCCCAGCGCACGCTGTCGAAGATGAAGAATTCGTTCTCCGGGCCGAACAGGCAGGAGTCGGCGATGCCCGTGGACTTGAGGTGCGCCTCCGCGCGCTTCGCCAGCGAGCGCGGGTCGCGGCTGTAGCCCTGCATCGTGGTGGGCTCGACCACGTCGCAGCGCAGCAGCAGCGTGGTCTCCTCGTAGAACGGATCGATCATCGCGGTGGATGCGTCCGGCATCAGGATCATGTCGGACTCGTTGATGCCCTTCCATCCGGCGATCGACGAGCCGTCGAACATCTTGCCGTCGACGAAGAAATCCTCGTCCACCATGCGCGCCGGGATCGTCACGTGCTGCTCCTTGCCGCGCGTATCCGTGAAGCGCAAGTCGCAGTAGGTGGCTTCCTTTTCCTTGATCAGCTTGACGACATCCGCGGGGGTCATGACCGTGCTCCCAGTAATCGGTTTGCGAAGACTCGCGATCCCCTGTTTGGTGCAAAGAGTATGCCAGAATACTGGAAATGATAATTATGATATATTTCAAACAGTTAATTAAATTTTACAGGATGTCGTCATTTAGCGTTGCACTAAAACAGTGCGTCCGTTGCCGGCCGCGCGCCATCACGGTGCCGCGGCGAACTTCCCGCCGCGGGGGCCGCTCGCCACAATCGCCGCCCAATGCGCCTCAACAAGTTCATCAGCGAACACGGCATCTGTTCGCGTCGCGAAGCGGACGCCTGGATCGCGGCGGGGCGCGTGACCGTCAACGGCCAGCCCGGGCAGCTCGGCACGCGGGTGGGAGCGGGAGACGACGTGCGGGTGGACGGCAAGGCGCTGCCGGAACGCCGCAAGGCGATCTACATCGCGCTCAACAAGCCGCGCGGCATCACCTGCACGACCGAGCGCGACGTGCCCGGCAACATCGTGGACTTCATCGGCCACCGCGAGCGCATCTTCCCCGTCGGCAGGCTCGACAAGGACTCCGAAGGACTGATCCTGCTCACCAGCGACGGCGACATTGTCAACGAAATCCTGCGCGCCGAGCACGGCCACGAGAAGGAGTACGAGGTCACGGTCGACCGGCCGGTGACGCCGGCATTCCTGCAGATGATGGCCGCCGGCGTGCGCATCGGCGGCGAGAAGACCAGGCCCTGCAGCGTCATTCGCAGCGGCCCGGCGTCATTTCGCATCGTGCTGACGCAGGGCCTCAACCGCCAGATCCGCCGCATGTGCTCCGCGCTCGGCTGGCGCGTGCGGACGCTTCGGCGCGTGCGCATCATGCACATCCGGCTGGGCGGCCTTGTCCCCGGCCGCTGGCGTAACCTGACGCCCGATGAGCTCCGGCCCCTGCTGAGGAGGAGATGATCCATGCGCAGTATCGCCGCCCCCCTCCTGCTCGCGGCCTCGGGCCTCGCCCTGGCCGAGACGCCGCCGCCGATCCTCGACATGCACCTGCACGCTTCCAGCGCCGACGCGAACGGGCCGCCGCCCCTCGCGATATGCGCGCCATTCCCTGAGTATCCGCTGGCCGACGGGCGGCCCTGGGGCGAACGATTCCTGGCCTGGCAGAAGCAGCCGCCCTGCGCCGATCCCGTCTGGTCGCCGGAAACCGACGAAGCGCTCATGCGGCAGACCATCGCCGTGATGGAGCGCAGGAACGTCTACGGCGTGCTGAGCGGCACGCCGGCCCGCGTGCAGCAGTGGCGCGGCGCGGCGCCCGGGCGGTTCATCGCCGGCATCGGATTCCAGCTCGGTCGCGATGCCGTCACGCCGGCACAGCTGCGGGAATTGCATGCACGGGGCGCCGTCGAGGTCCTCGCGGAGGTCACCAACCAGTACCTTGGCATCGCGCCGGATGATCCGCGTTTCGAGCCCTATCTCCAGGTCGCGGAGGAGCTCGACATGCCGGTGGGCATCCATGTGGGCACCGGCCCGCCGGGATCGCCGTATCTCGGCTTTTCCGGCTACCGCGCGGCATTGCACAGCGCGCTCACGCTGGAAGACGCACTGTTGCGCCACCCGCGCCTGCGCGTCTACATCATGCACGCCGGCTGGCCGATGCTGGACGACCTGCTGGCGGTGCTGTGGGCCCATCCCCAGGTCTACGTAGAGGTCGGCGCCATCGATTTCGCCCTGCCGCGCGCCGAGTTCCATCGCTACCTGCAGCGCATCGTCGAGGCCGGTTTCGGAAAACGCGTCATGTTCGGATCCGACCAGATGGTCTGGCCGGGCCTCATCGAGCGCGCGATCGAGGCGATCGAGAGCGCGCCGTTCCTGACCGCCGATCAGAAACGTGACGTCTTCTACAACAATGCGGCGCGTTTCCTGCGTCTGTCGGAGCAGGAAATCGCGCGTCACCATGGAGGCTGAGCGCCGCGCCGCTATACTTGGCGGCCCCCGCCTGCGGCGCAACGAATGACGAAAACGCTGAAAATCCTGCGGCCCCCGCGCACCTTCCAGGACCTGATCCTGGCGCTGCAGAACTACTGGGCCGGCCAGGGCTGCGTGCTGCTGCAGCCCTACGACATGGAGATGGGCGCCGGCACCTTCCACACGGCGACCTTCCTGCGCGCGCTCGGGCCCGAGCCCTGGAATGCCGCCTACGTCCAGCCGAGCCGCCGGCCGACCGACGGGCGCTACGGCGACAACCCGTTCCGGCTGCAGCACTACTACCAGTTCCAGGTCGTCATGAAGCCTTCGCCGAAAGACATCGTCGACCGCTATCTGGGCTCGCTCGCGGCGCTCGGCATCGACGCGCTCACCCACGACATCCGCTTCGTCGAGGACAACTGGGAATCGCCGACGCTGGGCGCCTGGGGCCTCGGCTGGGAGGTGTGGCTGAACGGCATGGAAGTCACGCAGTTCACCTACTTCCAGCAGGCGGGCGGGCTCGACTGCCGGCCGGTGATGGGCGAGATCACCTACGGCCTCGAGCGGCTCGCCATGTACCTGCAGGGCTGCGAGAGCGTCTACGACCTCGCCTGGACCGAGGACGAGGCCGGCCGCGTCAGCTACGGCGACGTGTACCACCAGAACGAGGTCGAGCAGTCCGCATACAACTTCGAGCACGCCGACACGGCCGCGCTGTTCGCCGAATTCGGGCAGCGCGAGGATGCCTGCGGAAAACTGCTGGAGGCGAAGCTGCCGCTGCCCGCCTACGAGCAGGCGCTGAAAGCCTCGCACGTCTTCAATCTGCTCGACGCGCGCAAGGCGATCTCGGTGACCGAGCGCCAGCGTTACATCCTGCGCGTGCGCGCGCTCACGCGCGCGGTCGCGCAGGCGTATTACGCGCGGCGCCAGGCGATGGGGTTTCCGCTGATGGGAAAAAGAGACGGGGACAGTCCGCCATTTTCGCGAAGCGAAAATGGGGACCGTCCCCGGCGGTAGCCGCCGGTGAAGCGCCTCGATTTCCTGGTGGAGATCGGCACCGAGGAACTGCCGCCGAAGAGCCTGCTGCCGCTCGCCGAGTCCTTCCGTGACGGCATCGCGGCCGGCCTCGACGCCGCGGGGCTCAGCCATGGCGCCGCGCTCGCCTATGCGACGCCGCGCCGGCTCGCCGTGCTGGTGCGCCGCCTGCTCGACCAGCAGCCGGACCAGCGCGTGGAGCGTCGCGGCCCGCCCGTTTCCGCGGCCTATGACGCCGCCGGCAAGCCGACCAGGGCGGCCCACGCGTTCGCGGCTTCCTGCGGCATCGAGGTCGGGGAAATCCAGCGCCGCAGCGACGCCAAGGGCGAATTCCTGTTCTGCAAGCTCACGCGGCCCGGCGCCAGGGCGGCGGCGCTGCTCCCGGGCATCGTGCAGGAGGCGCTCGCGGCCCTGCCGGTTGCGCGGCGCATGCGCTGGGGCTCGGGCGAGGTGGAGTTCGTTCGGCCCGCGCACTGGGTCGTGATGCTGCACGGCGACGAGGTGGTGCCCGGCGAGATCCTCGGCCTGCCCGCCGGGCGCATGACCCGGGGCCACCGCTTCCACGCCCCCAAGCCGGTCGCGCTGCGCTCCCCGGGCGTCTATCTGGCCTCCCTCGAGCGCCGCGGCCACGTGATCGCCGATTTCGAGGCCCGGCGCGAACGCATCCGCGCGGGCGTGTCGGCGGCCGCGGCGGCTGAAGGCGGCCAGGCGGTCATCGATCCGGCGGTGCTCGACGAGGTCACCGCGCTGGTCGAGTGGCCGGTGCCCCTCGCGGGCCATTTCGATGCGCGCTACCTGGAGCTGCCGGAGGAAGTGCTGGTGGCCACGCTGCAGGATCACCAGCGCTATTTCCCGGTGAAGGCCCCCGGCGGCAAGCTGCTGCCGCGGTTCATCGCGGTGGCCAATATCGAAAGCCGGGATCCGGCGCAGGTCCGGGCCGGCAACGAGCGCGTGGTCAGGCCCCGCCTGGCGGATGCGGCGTTCTTCTACGAGGCCGACCGCAAGGCCCCGCTGGGCAGCCGCCAGGCCGCGCTGGCCAAGGTCACCTTCCAGGCCCGCCTCGGGACCCTGGCCGACAAGACCGCCCGGATCACGGAGCTCGCCGGCCAGATTGCCCGCGCCGCGGGCGAGGAGCCGGACGCGGCCCAGCGGGCGGCCCAGCTCGCCAAGTGCGACCTGGTGACCGCCATGGTCGGCGAGTTCCCGGAACTGCAGGGCCTCATGGGGCGCTACTACGCGTTGCACGATGGCGAGCCGGCGGCAGTCGCGACCGCGATCGGAGAGCAGTACCTGCCGCGCTTCGCCGGGGACGCCCTGCCCGCCACCGGCGCCGGGCTCGCGCTCGCGATCGCGGACAAGCTCGACACCATCGTCGGCATCTATGCGATCGGCCAGAAACCGACCGGCGCCAGGGACCCCTTCGGCCTGCGCCGCGCGGCGCTTGGCGTGCTGCGGATCCTGATCGAGACCGGCATCGCGCTCGACCTGCGCAACCTGATCCATTCCGCGCTCGACCTCGTGCATGGCGACGTCGTGCGTCTCGGCGGCGACAAGCCGGCGCCGATGCCGGAGTCGCTGGCGGACGAGATCTACGACTACATGATGGAGCGCCTGCGCGCCTGGTATCTCGAGGGCGGCGCGGGCATCACGACCGAGATGTTCGACGCCGTGCTCGACACTCGCCCCGCCTCGCCGCTCGATTTCGACGATCGCCTGCGCGCGCTCGCGGCCTTCCTCAAGCTGCCCGAGGCGACCAGCCTGACGGCTGCCAACAAGCGCATCTCGAACATCCTGCGCAAGGCCGGCGAGCAGCCGAACCCGCGCGTCGATCCGGGCCTGCTCACCGACCCCGAGGAGCGGCGGCTCGCGACCGAAGTCGAGGGCCTGCGCCAGGACGTGGAGCGTTTCGTGACCTCGCGCCGCTACGAGGACGCGCTGCTGCGCCTCGCCGCGCTGCGCCCCGCGGTGGACGCGTTCTTCGACAAGGTGCTGGTGATGGCGGACGACGTGCGCGTGCGGGCCAATCGCCTGGCGCTGCTCGCCGCGCTGCAGCGGTTGTTCCTGCACACCGCCAACCTGGCCCGCCTGCCCGGCTGAATGACCGGGTTTTTCAGATGTCCATAAGCATCCATGATGGTCCCAGGCCGATGACGGGACAGCCCGCCCCGCGCAGCCCGGACCCGCCGCTGCCCGCGTGGCGGCGATTGGCGCCCGTGCGGTGGCTCGGATCGGTCGTGTTCACCACGCTGCTGTTCGCGGACTCGTTCGCCTGGGGGCTGGCGATCGTGCTGTTCGGCTGGCTGCCGTTCCGGCGGCTCTACCATTTCGCGCGCGCTTGGGCGCGCTGGCATCTCTGGCTCGGCAAGGTGCTGTGCGGCCTCGACTGGGTCGTGGAAGGGCGCGAGCACATTCCACGCGAGGGCGCGCACATCTCGATGTGGAAGCACACCTCGGCCTGGGAAACGATCGCGCAGATGATCGTGTTCCCGCCGCAGGCCTGGGTGTACAAGCGCGAGCTGCACTGGATCCCGCTGGTCGGCTGGGCGGCGTGGTGCCTCAAGGGGATCGCCATCAACCGCGGCGCCGGACACCGCGCCGTCAACCAGGTGCTCGACCAGGGACGCGAACGTCTCGCCGCCGGCATCTGGATCCTGATCTTCCCGGAAGGCACGCGCGTGGAGCCCGGCCAGACCCGCAAGTACGGCATGTCCGGCGCGCTGCTCGCCTCGCAGACCGGCGCGCTCATCGTGCCGGTCGCGCACAACGCCGGCGACTTCTGGCCACGCCGCGGCCTCGTGAAGAAGCCCGGCCTGATCCGCGTCGTGATCGGGCCGCCGATCGCCACCGCCGGACGCGATCCGCGCGAACTCAATCGCGAGGTCGAAACCTGGATCGAGGACACGATGCGCGCCATCAGCGGGCCGCGCCCCGGTGATCCGGCTCCCTAGCCGCCCCGCGTTCGCCGGAAGCGCGCTTTTACCGGATGGTCAAAAGCATCCGAAATTAAGGCAAGCCACGGTGTGGGATGGGGTGCCCGCGGATCGGGCGCGCGCGGCCCCTCAGACGTCGAGATTGGTCACGTACAGCGCGTTCTTTTCGATGAATTCGCGCCTCGGCTCCACCGCGTCGCCCATCAGCGTCGTGAAGATGTCGTCGGCCGCGACTGCGTCCTCGATGCGCACCTGCAGCAGGCGGCGTGCCTCCGGGTTCAGCGTCGTCTCCCAGAGCTGCTCGGGGTTCATTTCGCCGAGGCCCTTGTAGCGCTGGATGGTCTGGCCCTTGCGGGCCTGCTCGAGCAGCCAGGCCATCGCCACCGGAAAGGAGCCGATTTCCTGCCGCTCCCCGTCGCGGGTCACGTACGCGCCCGCGCCGATGAAATCCGACAGCGTCCCGCCGAGCTCTGCGATGCGCGCGTACTCGGCGGAATCGAAGAACTCGCGCTGCAGGTGCTTCTCGGTCGTGACGCCGTGCTCGGTGCGTGAGACGTCCACGCGCGCGGGCTCGCCTTCCTCGTTCCGGCGCACCGCGAGCTTGTAGCTGTGCACCAGGCTGCCGTCGGCGTTGAGCCGGGCCTCGAGCTCCTTCGCCCAACCCTCGAGCCAGGCGGCGTCCTTGAACTGCTGTTCGCCGACCGGGCGCATGGTCAGGAGCTGCTCCAGCAGCAGCCGGTCGTAGCGTCGCGACCAACGCGCGATGATCGCCTTCACCTCCATGTACTGGCGGGCCAGCATTTCGAGGCCGGAACCGGCGAGCGGCGGCGCCCCCGGATTCACGTAGAGCGCGGCATCGTCGAGCGCGCTCGCGAGCAGCAGCTGGTCCAGCTCCGGCTCGTCCTTGACGTAGAGTTCCTGCTTGCCGCGCTTGATCTTGTACAGCGGCGGCTGGGCGATGTAGATGTGCCCGCGCTCGATCAACTCCGGCATCTGCCGGTAAAAGAACGTCAGCAGCAGCGTGCGGATGTGGCTGCCGTCCACGTCCGCGTCGCAGAGCAGGATCACGCGGTGGTAGCGCAGCTTGTCCGCCTCGAAATCGTCGCGGCCGATGCCGGTGCCGAGGGCGCTGATGAGGGTCACCACCTCCTGCGACGACAGCATCCTGTCGAAGCGGGCTTTCTCGACGTTCAGGATCTTGCCCTTGAGCGGCAGCACGGCCTGGATGCGCCGGTCGCGGCCCTGCTTGGTGGAACCGCCGGCGGACTCGCCCTCGACCAGGAAGATCTCGGACTTGCTCGGGTCCTTTTCCTGGCAGTCCGCGAGCTTCCCGGGCAGTCCGGAAGCATCCAGGGCCCCCTTGCGGCGGGTCATTTCGCGGGCCTTGCGGGCCGCCTCGCGGGCGCGGGCGGCGTCGATGATCTTCATGCAGATGCCGCGGGCATCCGCCGGGTGTTCCAGCAGGAAATCCGCGAGTTTTGCGGCCACGGCCGACTCCACCGCCCCTTTCACCTCGGAGGACACCAGCTTGTCCTTGGTCTGCGAGGAGAACTTGGGATCGGGCATCTTGATCGAGAGGATGGCCGTCATGCCCTCGCGCGCGTCGTCGCCGGTCAGCGTGACCTCCTCCCGCCTGGCGAGGCCTTCTTTCTCGATGAAATCGTTGATTTTCCGCGTCAGCGCCGCGCGGAATCCCGCCAGGTGCGTGCCGCCGTCCTTCTGCGGGATGTTGTTCGTGTAGCAGTACATGGACTCCTGGTAGGAATCGTTCCACTGCGCGGCCACCTCGACGGCGATCGGGCCTTCCTGGCTCTGGAAGTAGAAGATGTTCGGGTGAATCGCGGTGCGGCTGCGGTTCAGGTACTGCACGAAGGCGCTGACGCCGCCCTGGTGCTCGAACACGTCCCGCTTGTCCTCGCGCTCGTCGATGAGCTCGATCCGCACGCCGGAGTTCAGGAACGACAGCTCGCGCAGGCGCTTGGCCAGCCAGTCGTACGAGAACGTCGTGTTGGTGAAGATCGTGCTGCTGGGCTTGAAGCGGATGGTCGTGCCCCGCTCCGTGGTCGTGCCGACCACGCTGAGCGGCCCCTGCGGCTCGCCCAACTTGTACTGCTGGCGGTGCAGCTTGCCGTCGCGCGCGACCGAGAGTGTCAGCGAGCCGGACAGCGCGTTGACGACCGAGACGCCGACGCCGTGCAACCCGCCCGCGACCTTGTACGAGTTGTCGTCGAATTTCCCGCCGGCGTGCAGCACGGTCATGATGACTTCGGCTGCCGAGCGGTTTTCTTCCTTGTGGATGTCGGTCGGAATGCCGCGGCCGTTGTCGGTCACCGTGACCGATTCATCCGCATGGATGGTCACGACGATGCGGTCGCAGTAACCCGCCAGGGCCTCGTCGATGGAGTTGTCGACGACTTCGAAAACCATGTGGTGCAGCCCGGTGCCGTCATCGGTATCGCCGATGTACATGCCGGGGCGCTTCCGGACCGCTTCGAGACCCTTTAAGACCTTGATTTTAGTGGAATCGTAGGCTTCTGCGCCGGGGGTCTCGGGGCCGTTCTGCATGATCCCGAAATCATAACAGACAACTTCGCGTTTTTGCTTTGTTTTTCAGTTGCTTGGCGACAAAAAACCGGCCCGTGTCCAGGCCTTTTATTTTGCGGCGCAAAATGGCGCGTTCCACGTGGAACATTCGGCCATCTACCCGCTTTTGACCGTCCCTCGCTCCACGTGGAACACCTGAGCAACAGCCGGCAGTCCCGGGATTTCCCGGCGCAGTGAAGTGACCCAGAGCTGCGCCGGCGTGCGTTGCACGATCGCCATCAGCCGCGCCAGATTCTCGCGATCGAGCTCGGCCGCCGGGTCATCCAGCAGCAGCGCCGAGCGGCCAGGCCGCTGCTGCTCCTGGATCTCGAGCTGCGCGAGCATCAGCGCCGCGGCCACCAGTTTCTGCTGGCCCCGCGAAATCCGATCCTTCGCCGGCCTGCCGCCCACGAGGATCGTCACGTCGCCGCGGTGCGGGCCCGCCTGTGTCGCGCGGTAGCGGCGGTCCCGTCCCCGCCCCTCGCCGAGGGTTTCGAGAAGGCTCCGCTCGCGGCCCCAGCCGGCCTCGTGGACGAGCCCGATCGGCTGGTCCAGCAGGGCCAGCCCGATGCTCTCCAGCGGCCCCGCAATCCGTCCCAGGTAGCGGTCGCGCTGCCTGCCAAGCTCTTCGCCGGAGGGTGCCAGTTCCTGTTCCCAGGCGGCCAGATCGGAGTCGGCGCGATCCTGCTTGAGGGCGGCGTTGCGCTGCCTCAGCGCCTGGTGATAGCGGCGCCAGTTGTCCAGAAATCCGGGTTCCACGTGGAACACGCCCCAGTCGAGAAATCGCCTCCGGCGGCCGGGGCCCTCCTCGAGAAGCTTGTGAATTTCAGGGTCGATGACCTGGGCAGGAAACTGCTCCGCCAGATCCGCGATGCCGCTTGCCGGGGCGCCGCCCAGGCGCCACTCGGTGGCCGCGCGGCCCGCGCGCACGCCCATCGCGATGGGTGCCGGCGCGGCGTGACTGCGCCCGGCCAACAGGAATTCCGGCTGGCCGTGGCGGATCAGCGCGTCGCGGCGACGGCTGCGAAATGAGCGGCCCCGGCCCAGGAAAAAGGCGGCCTCCAGCAGGCTGGTCTTCCCCGAGGCGTTCGGCCCGACGAACAGGTTGGCTCGTGCATCGAGTTCGATGTCGACTGCGGCCAGGCAGCGGAAATTCTCGGCGCGGAACCAGCCGAGGGCCATGCGCAGCGAGGAACCCGGGCAGTCCGCGTGCGGCGGGTCAGAGCCGCATCGGCATCACGACGTAGCGCGCGCTGGTCGCGCCGGGCGCACGTACGAGGCAACTGGAGTTGCCGTCGGTGACCCCGATTTCGACCTCGGCGCCGTCCACCGCGCCCAGCGCATCGAGCAGGTAGCCGACGTTGAAGCCGACTTCCAGCTCATCGCCCTTGTAGCTCACTTCGACCTGCTCCTCGGCCTCCTCCTGTTCCGGGTTATGCGCCTGCAGCGTCAGGAGGTTCTTCTTGAGGGCAAGACGGATCCCGCGATATTTCTCGTTGGCGAGAATCGCGGTGCGCTGCAGCGCTGCGCGCAGTACCTCGCGATCCGCCACCACTGCGCGCGGCGGTGCAGCCGGGATCACCCGGCCGTACTCCGGGAATCTCCCGTCAATAAGCTTGGATGTGAAGCGAACGTCGCCGATCTGGGCGCGAACGTGATTGCTTCCGATCGTGATCGCCACGTCACCTTCCGTACCCAGCAGCCGTTGCAGTTC